>CANGYF010000008.1 GCA_947458265.1 Betaproteobacteria bacterium | reverse complement strand
TTCCCGGATGCCCAGGTCACGATCGGCCCGGTCATCGACAACGGTTTCTACTACGATTTCTCGTACAAGCGGCCGTTCACCCCGGACGACCTGGTCGCGATCGAGAAGCGGATGGTCGAGCTGGCGAAGCGCGACATCGCGGTGACGCGCGAAGAGATGCCGCGCGACGAGGCGGTGGCGTTCTTCAAGGGCCTCGGCGAGCACTACAAGGCCGAGATCATCGCGTCGATCCCGGGCAACGAACCGATCTCGCTCTACCGCGAAGGCAGCTTCGTCGACCTGTGTCGTGGCCCGCACGTCCCGTCGACCGGCAAGCTGAAGGTGTTCAAACTGATGAAGCTGGCCGGTGCCTACTGGCGCGGCGACTCGAAGAACGAGATGCTCCAGCGCATCTACGGCACGGCCTGGGCGAAGAAGGAAGACCAGGATGCCTGGCTGCACCAGCTGGAAGAGGCAGAGAAGCGCGACCACCGCAGGCTCGGCCGCCAGCTCGACCTGTTCCACATGCAGGACGAGGCGCCCGGCATGGTGTTCTGGCATGCGAAGGGCTGGACGATCTGGCAGGAGATCGAGCAGTACATGCGGCGGCTGCTCGATGCCGGCGGCTACGCCGAGGTGAAGACGCCGATGGTGATGGACCGGGTGCTGTGGGAGAAATCCGGCCACTGGGAGAACTACCGCGAGAACATGTTCACCACCGAGTCCGAGAACCGTGACTACGCGGTGAAGCCGATGAACTGTCCCGGTCATGTGCAGATCTTCAACAATGGCCTGCGCAGCTACCGCGAACTGCCGCTTCGGCTGGCGGAGTTCGGCTCGTGCCATCGCAACGAACCTTCCGGTGCCCTGCACGGGCTGATGCGGGTGCGCGGCTTCGTGCAGGACGATGCCCACATCTTCTGCACCGAAGACCAGGTCCAGGCAGAGGCGGGGCGGTTCATCGACCTGCTGCAGAAGGTCTATGCCGACTTCGGGTTCACCGACATCCTGATCAAGCTGTCGACCCGGCCGGCGAAGCGCATCGGCTCGGACGAGGCCTGGGACCGCGCCGAGGCGGCGCTCGCCGCGTCGCTCGATGCCAAGGGACTGCCCTGGGAGGCAAACCCGGGCGAGGGGGCGTTCTACGGCCCGAAAATCGAGTTCTCGCTGAAGGATTCGATCGGCCGCGTCTGGCAGTGCGGCACGCTCCAGCTCGATTTCGCACTGCCCGGCCGGCTGGGGGCCGAATATGTCGCAGAAGACAACACACGCAAGGTGCCGGTCATGCTGCACCGGGCCGTGCTCGGCTCGCTCGAGCGTTTCATCGGCATCCTGATCGAGAACCATGCCGGTGCGATGCCCCTCTGGCTGTCGCCGGTGCAGGCGGTCGTGATGAACATCAGCGAGCACCAGGGCGAATATGCGACACAACTGGCTGCAAAGTTGCGCGCCGCTGGCATCCGCTGTGACTCCGACTTGAGGAACGAGAAAATAACCTATAAGATTCGGGAACATAGCGTAGCGAAGGTGCCTTACCTGCTGGTCGTCGGCGAAAAGGAGCTGGCGTCAGGCCGCGTCGCCGTTCGGGCGCGGGGCAACCGTGATCTCGGCGCGATCGGGGTGGATGAAGTAATCTCCCTGCTTCGGGCTGAAATCGATGCCAAGGCAGAGATCAAGGCCGCGAACGAAAGCGCGGTTTCCGCACAGGGTGCGGAGGCCGACAACCGTTAGACCGGCTGGCACGGCGCCCGGATTGATCCGCGAGCGCGCTGGCGTATTTTCAACGAACCGCACGAGGTGCAGGCATCGCTCAGGAAAAGGAAAAGGAAGCGCGAATCAACGGCGAGATCACGTCGCCCGAGATACGTCTGGTAGGTCTTGAAGGCGAACCGCTGGGCATAGTCAGTTCCGCGCAGGCGCTTGCGATGGCCGAGGCTGCGGAGGTCGACCTGGTCGAGATCGCACCGACGGCTGTACCGCCGGTCTGCCGACTGATGGACTTCGGCAAGTTCAAGTACCGCGAGAGCAAGAAGAAGCACGAAGCCAAGCTCAAGCAGAAGCAGATCCAGGTCAAGGAAGTGAAGTTCCGGCCCGGCACTGACGAAGGCGACTACCTGATCAAGATGCGCAACCTGAAGCGCTTCCTGGGCGAGGGAGACAAGGCGAAGATCACTTTGAGGTTCCGCGGTCGCGAGATGGCGCACCAGGAGTTCGGCGTGAAGCTGCTCCAGCGCATCCAGGCGGAACTGCTTGAAATCGGCACGGTAGAACAGTTTCCGAAGCTCGAGGGGCGGCAGATGATCATGGTGATCGCCCCGAAGAAGCACTAGGCCGCGAGGCCTGGCAGGGTTTCGGCACGGAGCATCCGGTGCAGCCAGCGCGGCACCGGCGCATGACCTGCGCCTCGGCGCAGGAAAAGAAGTGGACGGCAGGCCCCCTAAGCATTCCCGTCGAGGGAATCGCCCACCGACCATGAGAAAACAGAGGTGAAGCAATGCCCAAGATGAAGACGAAGAAGGGCGCGGCCAAGCGTTTCAAGGCCCGCGGCAGTGGCAGCATCAAGCGAAGCAAGGCGTTCCTGCGCCACATCCTTACCAAGAAGACCACCAAGCGCAAGCGCGGCCTTCGCGGAACGTTGACCATCCACGCGTCGAACGAGAATTCGGTTCGCGCGATGCTGCCATACGCATAAGGAGCCTACGCCATGCCACGAGTCAAACGCGGCGTAACCGCCCGCGCACGCCACAAGAAAGTCCTCGAACAGGCCAAGGGTTTCCGCGGCCGTCGCAAGAGTGTCTACCGCATCGCCAAGCAGGCGGTGATGAAGGCCGGTCAGTACGCCTACCGTGACCGTCGCCAGCGCAAGCGCCAGTTCCGCGCTCTGTGGATCGCCCGTATCAACGCGGCTTCGCGCGAGTGCGGACTGACCTACAGCGTGTTCATGAACGGGCTGAAGCGTGCCTCGATCGAAGTCGATCGCAAGGTGCTCTCCGACATCGCGGTGTTCGACAAGGCGGCCTTCGCCAAGCTGGTCGAGCAGGCGCGTGCCGCGCTGCCGGCAACGACTCCGGGTGCTTCGGCGACTGCCTGAGTCTCCGTGGGTCCGCTGATCCGGTCCGGCCGGTGCCTTCCGCACCGGCCGGTTCCGTCTGGCTGTCTGGTATCCGTTTCAGAAGGTGGTTCCCTCCACGATGCAAGCTGAACTCGATCGCATCGTCTCCGAGGCGCTTGCGTCGTTCGCCCAGGCCGGTGATTCTCCCCGTCTCGAGCAGGACAAGGCGCGCTTCCTCGGCAAGACCGGTTCGCTGACCGAACTGCTGAAGTCCCTGGGCAAGCTCGACCCGTCCGCACGCAAGGAAGCCGGGGCGGCGATCAACGCGGCGAAGTCCGCGATCGAGGCCGCGCTTGAGCAACGTCGGCGCGCGATCGCCGACGAGGCGCTGCAGGCGCGCCTGGCGCAGGAGACGATCGACGTCTCGCTGCCCGGCCGTGGCAGGGGGCGCGGCGCGATCCATCCGGTCGTGCGCACCCAGGAACGGGTCGAGGCGATCTTCCGCTCCATCGGCTTTGACATCGCCGACGGTCCGGAGATCGAGACCGACTGGTACAACTTCACCGCATTGAACAATCCGGAGAACCATCCGGCGCGCTCGATGCAGGACACCTTCTACATCGACGGCCAGGACAGCGAGGGCAAGCCGCTCCTGCTGCGCACCCACACGTCGCCGATGCAGGTCCGTCATGCGCGCACGCATGTGCCGCCGATCAAGGTGATCGCGCCCGGGCGCACCTACCGTGTCGACTCCGATGCCACCCACTCGCCGATGTTCAACCAGGTCGAAGGGCTGTGGATCGACGAGGACATCAGCTTCGCCCACCTGAAGGGCGTCTACACCAACTTCCTGCAGACCTTCTTCGAGACCGACCAGCTGAAGGTCAGGTTCCGGCCGTCGTACTTCCCGTTCACCGAACCTTCGGCTGAAGTCGACATGGCCTTCGAGAGTGGCCCGCTGAAGGGACGCTGGCTCGAGATCTCGGGGGCGGGGCAGGTGCATCCCACGGTGGTGCGTAACTTCGGGCTCGATCCCGAGCGCTACATCGGCTTCGCCTTCGGCAGCGGCCTCGAGAGGTTGACCATGCTGCGCTACGGCATCGGCGACCTTCGGCTGTTCTTCGAGAACGACCTGCGCTTCCTGCAGCAGTTCCAGTCCTGACCCTCCCGGCCTTCCCATGCAATTCTCAGAGTCCTGGCTGCGCAGCTTCGTCGATCCCGTGCTCGACAGCGAGGCGCTGGCCCACCTGCTCACGATGTCCGGCCTCGAGGTCGAGGAGCGCGAGCCTGTTGCACCGCCCTTCACCGGCGTGGTGGTGGCCAGGGTGCTCACTGTCGTGCCGCATCCGAATGCCGACCGGCTGCGTCTTTGCACGGTCGACGCCGGGGGCGCCGCGCCGCTGTCGATCGTGTGCGGCGCGCCGAACGTACGCGAAGGCATGGTCGTACCGTGCGCGACCGTCGGTGCATCGCTGCCCGGCGGACTCGAGATCCGGCGTGCCGCGGTGCGCAAGGTCGACAGCGAAGGCATGCTCTGCTCGGCACGCGAGCTGGGCCTGTCCGAGGCCGCCGACGGGCTGATGGACCTGCCGGCCTCGCTGGTGCCGGGCACGCCGCTGCGCGAGGCCCTCGGCCTCGACGACATGAAGCTGGTGATCAAGCTCACGCCCAACCGTGCAGACTGCCTCAGTCTGCACGGTCTGGCGCGCGAGGTGTCGGCGCTCACCGGCAGTGCGATCACGCTGCCGTCCTGCGCACCAGTGGCCGCGACGATCGAAGATCGCCTGCCGGTGTCGATCGATCCGGCGGCGCACGACCTGTGCGGCCGCTTCTCCGGACGTGTGATCCGCGGCGTCGACGCCCGGGCGGCCACGCCCGACTGGATGAAGCAGCGCCTGGAGCGCGCCGGCCAGCGTCCGATCTCTGCTCTGGTCGACATCTCGAACTACGTGATGCTCGAGCTGGGCCAGCCGTCGCATGTGTTCGACCTCGACCGGATCCGCAACGGGCGCCTCGGCGTCCGCTGGGCACGCGCCGGCGAGAAGGCGGCTCTGCTCAACGACACCACGGTCGACCTCGCGCCCGACTTCGGCGTGATCACCGATGGCGACGAGCCGGAGGCGATCTCCGGCATCATGGGCGGTGGCCATACTGCGGTATCCCTCGACACGCAGAACGTCTATGTCGAATCCGCGTTCTGGTGGCCGGCGGCCATCGCTGGCCGTGCACGCCGGCTCAACTTCACCACCGAGGCCGGACACCGGTTCGAGCGCGGAGTGGACTTCTCGCGTACGGTCGACTGCCTGGAGCGGATCACCGCGCTGATCGTATCGATCTGCGGCGGCGCCGCCGGCCCGGTCGACGACCAGTTGCTGGCGCTGCCGGAACGCGCGCCGGTGCGCCTGCGGGTGGCTCGTTGCAACCGCGTGATCGGCATTGCTTTCGACCGCGAGGCGATCGGCCGCATCTTCGATCGCCTCGGCTTCCGCTGGACCGTGGCGGCCGAATCGTCGGGCGACGTGTTCACCGTGCTGCCTCCGCCGTACCGATTCGACCTCGCGATCGAAGAAGACCTGATCGAGGAAGTGGTTCGCATCCACGGCTACGACGACCTGCCGGCGATACCGCCGGCGTCGGTCGCCTGGATGCGCGTGCTTCCCGAGACCCGTCGCAGCGCCGACCGCGTGCGTGAGGCGCTGGCCGGTCGCGACTACTTCGAGGCCCTGAACTTCGGCTTCGTCGATCCGCGCTGGGAGACCGACTTCGCCGGCGCGGGCACCGAAGCCCCGGCGCCGATCGCGCTGGTCAATCCGATCGCGAGCCAGCTCGCGGTCATGCGCTCGACCCTGATTGGCGGGCTGCTGGCGAACGTCCGGCACAACGTCAATCGGCGCCAGTCGAGGGTCCGGCTGTTCGAGCTCGGGCGCGTGTTCCGACGCGATCCGGCGATCCAGGACGGGCCCTTGTCCGTGGCTGGTATCGACCAGCCGATGCGGCTGGCTGCGGTCGCGCATGGTGACGCGGATCCGGAGCAATGGGGCGTGAAGCCGCGGCCAGTGGACTTCTACGACCTCAAGGCCGACCTCGAAGCCATCCTTGCGCCGCGTGTCGCGCGCTTCGAGCAGGGCGCCCATCCGGCGCTGCATCCCGGACGATCGGCGCGCGTCCTGCTCGATGGCGTGGCGATCGGCTGGATCGGCGAACTGCATCCACGCTGGCAGCAGCAGTATGAACTCCCGGCCGCGACCGCGCTGTTCGAGATCGACTGGACGGCCGTCGTCCAGGGCGTGCTGCCGACGGCCACCGAGGTTTCGAAGTTCCCGCCCGTGCGGCGCGATCTTGCGTTCGTGGTCGATCGCGCGATGCCGGCACAGGAACTCGTGGACAGCGTGATGGCAGACCGTCCACCCTTCGTCGAAGGCTTCGATGTGTTCGATTCGTATGTCGGATCAGGCATCGAGAGTGGGAAAAAAAGCCTTGCTTTCCGGGTGTTACTGCAAGATACTCGAAAGACTCTCACCGATGTTGAAGTAGATTCGAGCATCGCTCGATTGGTGGAAATCATTGCGACCCGGCACGATGGAAGACTCCGCCAATAACGACCTCCAGGCTTCGAGTGGTCCCGATGAGCGCAAGACGCTCACGAAGGCCGAACTCGCCGAGATGCTCTTCGAACGCGTAGGCCTGAACAAGCGCGAAGCGAAGGACATGGTCGAGTCCTTCTTCGAGGAAGTGCGTACCGCGCTGCAGAAGGGCGATGGCGTGAAGTTGTCCGGCTTCGGCAACTTCCACCTGCGCGACAAGCCGCAACGGCCCGGGCGCAATCCGAAGACCGGGGAAGAAATCCCGATCACCGCCCGTCGCGTGGTCACCTTTCACGCGAGCCAGAAACTGAAGGCGATGGTCGATCAGGCCTACGATGGCGGACGACAGCCGAACCAGTGATGCCCGCGCGAAGGTCGCGCTCCCACCGATCCCGGCCAAGCGCTACTTCACCATCGGTGAAGTGAGCGAACTGTGCGGGGTGAAGTCGCACGTCCTGCGCTACTGGGAGCAGGAGTTCACCCAACTCAAGCCGGTGAAGCGGCGCGGCAACCGGCGTTACTACCAGCACCACGAGGTGCTGCTGATCCGCCGTATCCGCGAACTGCTGTACGAGCAGGGCTTCACCATCAGCGGCGCGCGCAACCGGCTGGATTCCAGCGCAGACGACAGCGACCTGGCCGTCGAGGCTGGCGAGCTGTCCTCCACGGGTCCTGTTCCTTCCGGGATCGACTGGGCGGACGTACGTGGCGAACTGGAAGCGATTGCCGCGCTCTTGAAGTAGCGCAGTGCTGTGGCAGGCGCGACGAATCAGGCTGGGTTGACTGGCACCGGGCAGCGATCAGCGGCTCACGCCCCCGACGTCCGCGGATGGCACTGCCACTCCACGGTTGGAAGGAGGCCTTTCCATCGCTTCTTCTGCACGCAGCGCAGCGGGTGCCCTGCGGTCGCTGGTATACTCGTTGTTCGGTCGGGGCGTGGCGCAGCCTGGTAGCGCACCTGCATGGGGTGCAGGGGGTCGAAGGTTCGAATCCTTTCGCCCCGACCAATCAATCAAGGACTTACGCTCCCTGCGTTCTCGGAACGCTGCGAGTGTCTAACACCTTGGCTAACACTTCGGCTGGAATCGCGAGTGGCACCGTCACGTTCCTGCGCGCCATCGAGTGGATGTAGCCCTGCGTTGTCGATATGTCGGCGTGCGACAACGCGTCCTGATCGACTCCATCGAGTAGTCCGCGTCCTGGCTGCGAACGGTCGCGGAACCTTCGCATTGGCGCCGCGAACGCCAGTTCTTTCTCCAGCGCGTCGAAACGTGGAAGCGATTCCCGACCGGGCGTACGACGTACTCTGCCGAGTATGGATGGCACGAACTGCTGGAGCGGTTCTACTGCTTCGGACAGGTAGATGGTGGCGTGTTGACGGTGCGGTTCACCTGGCGAGCATCGGTGATTCGAATCATCGGGGCTGGCTATTGGCGCAAAGGAAAAGCGATCCATGAGCGCGAAGGTTAAGTACACGAATGAGCCACTAGGCAAGACGGAAGTGGTGTCTGACTTCCTGCCATCGTCGGCAGAACTCGCTTTCCGGGAGGAAGGCGTCAAGGTCACGCTGGCGCTGAGCAAGAAGAGTCTCGACTTCTTCAAGACGGAGGCAGCAAAGCACCAGACGCAGTACCAGCGAATGATTCGCCGGCTCCTCGATGCGTATGTTGACGCTCAAGCCCTAACTGTTCATTCAAGCGGACGTGCTGGCAAGCGGCACGCCCCTTAACTCGGACGTTAGCCCTTGGCAGCCTATGCCCCACGCCGCCTGGATCACGGATTCAAAGTCAAACTAGTCCGTCCACATGTTGAAGAACTGTTGGGACGATTCGAAAAGCTGATTGGCAAAGACTTCCCCGGCTATCGAAACCACATCTACCGCACAATCACATACGCGATGCATTTTCTGGAAAATGCTGAAGAGCACGAGCAGCTTGTGGAAACAGCATTTGTCTACCACGACATTGGCCTCTGGACAGATCGCGAGTTGGCCTATCTGGAGCCATCCGAGGCGGTGGCAATTGCCGATAACGAAGAATTCGGATGGGGGCTTGATCCTGAATTGCTGCGCGGCGCTATCCACTGGCACCACAAGATCTTTCCCTATAATGGGCCTCATCAAGGAATCATCGAAGCCTGCCGCAAGGCGGACTGGATTGATGCATCGAAAGGCATGCTCCGCAAGGGCATAAGCAAGGCAGCAATCAAAGAGGTCGAAGCGGCGTTCCCCAACCTGGGTTTCCACGATGCATTGCTGCGGCTTGCGAAGGACTATGGGGGATCAACGCTCGTCGGTGGGGTCAAGGTAACGCTGGGCATTGTCAAATGGTGATTGCAGCCAGAATTCGGGCGAACAATTCATTCAAGCCGACACCGCTTCGCGGTACGGCTTGATTCAAACGTCAGGGCGCTAATGAGGTCTAGATGAAGGCTTCCATGAAGGCCGGTTTTCTGCTGGCGTTGATGTTGGGATCGCTGAATGATTCTTTCGCCAGGTGCGTGGCAAGTGCATCTTATGTCGCGACGTTGAAGGTCAATAAGTGTGAAGAAGTAAAGCCGGGCCAGGTTTTTATCGAAGGCGAGCTGTTGAGCATTTCAGGAATCGGCAAGACCGTCTCGGAATTGCAAAAGGTTCCAGTCAAGGGCGACAAGTATGTTTTTTATAAAAGTCTTTCTCCCTTTGTTCATGCTGGGAACGGACAATTGAAGACGAGAGAAGTCGGTTATTGCAAAGGCCTGGAAAAGCAATCGGTTATCAAGGGTGTCATTTCTCGCCCATGTTGTGATGCGCTCTATCCGTGGTGTGGACAATCCGTTGATTTTTTGATTGATGAATGAGGTCGGCGCCGGGGAATTCCATGAGTAAGCTCAGATCGGTGATTGCCAGGCTCCTGGGCTGAGCCTGCCGACGCCTGTCTGGCGGGCTTCGGGAAAGCTGCGCCAATGCGTGTGCTACACCCTCTGGATGCTGCGGCCGCGCCCGCGGATTATCATCGTCGCGATCGCAGGTGCGATCGACCATCCCGGGGAGCATGACGAATGCCGATGATCCAGTTGCGCGGTGCGCAGATCCGTTACGAAGTGCTGGGCCAGTCCGGTCCGTGGGTCGCGCTCACGCCCGGCGGAAGGCGCGGGCACGATGAAGTACTTGCGATCGCGGAGGTCGTCGCCGCGGCCGGCCATCGCGTGCTGGTGCACGACCGCCGCAACTGCGGTGCTTCATCGCTGCTGCTCGAGGCGCCTGCCGGGGAGGCCGAGCACGAGGTGTGGGCTGACGACCAGCAGGCGCTGCTCGAGCACCTGGGCGCCGAGTCTGCGGTTATCGGGGGCAGTTCGTCCGGCTGCCGGCTGTCGATCTCGCATGCGCTGCGCCATCCAGGGCGGGTGCGTGCACTGCTGTTGTGGAAGGTGACCGGCGGTGCGTTCGCTGCGGGCAGGCTGGCATCCAAGTACTACGGCGAGTATCTCGACGCGGCGCGCGCCGGCGGCATGGCAGCCGTATGCGCCACACCGCATTTCTCGGCCTGCCTCGCGGCGCAGCCCGACGGCGGTGTCGCCGAGCGGGCGCGGCTGATGGCGTTCCCACTGGATCGTTTCACGGCCTCGTTCGAGCGCTGGCACCAAGGCTTCCTCGACGACGCTGACCTGCCGGTGTTGGGCGCCAGTGCCGCGCAGCTCGGCTCGATCGGCGTGCCTGCGTTGGTGGTCCCGGGCGATGACAACACCCATCCGCAGACGGCCGGCGAGGCGCTGGCGCGGCTGCTGGGCCAGGGCCGGCTGGAAGTGATGTTCCCCGAGCACCAGGACGTCGACGTCGCCGACGAAGGCCCGTGGATCGCGCGCGAGCGCGAGATCGCTGCTCGCTTCGTCGAGTTCCTGGGCCAAGCCTTGCGCTGATATTGCTTCACCGAGCCGAGGCCCGCGCGTACCGGCGCGCGGGTCGGCGCGGGGGGCAGTGTGCGGGTCAGTGCGGCGCGGGTACGCCGAGCAGCCCGGCGAGCGCGGGATCGAAGCTGCCGTCGATCAGCACGTAGAGCATGCGGCAGGGCTTGTCCGACCGGTTGCTCCATGCGTGGTTGGTGCCGCACTGGATCACCACGTCGCCCGCCTCGAGTTCGACATCATGGTCGTCGAGCACCAGCGTCACCCGGCCCTCCAGCACCACGGCGTAGTCGATGGTCTCGGTCCGGTGCATCATCGGATGGCGGCCGCCTCGGCCGAAGGTCGCCGCGCCTTCGTTGCCCATCGCCTTGAACACTTCGCGCGCCCGCTCCGGGTCGAGGTTGCGCACCGCTTCCGGCTCGGGCGCCAGCTCGGAGATCCGGAACACCGTGCCGCCGGGCAGTGGATGGATCTGCTTCGGGCCGCCGGTCGGGTCTTCCATCGTCGCCTTCAGCACGACCGGCGATGCACCTGTCTTCCACAGGTCGGTCGAGACATGGCCCGGCCGTAACGGGTTGGTGCGGACTGCCGGTGCCGCCTCGTCGGATACGACGATGGCCCTGCCGTCTGCGTCATGGCCGGTGATCACCCGGCGGATGCGTCCCTGCATGGAGAACTCCTTCAGTGGTCGACTATTCCGGCTTGAAGCCGGCCTGCTTCACCATGTCGGCGAAGCGTGCCAGCGAGGCCTGGAAGAACCTGGCGAACGCCTCGGGCGTGCTGCCGTCGGGCTCGACGTTCAGTGCGCGCAGCCGCTCGCTGACCGACGGATCGCGCACGGCGGCATGCACTTCCTTCTGCAGCCGCGACACGATCGCGGCCGGTGTCTTCGCCGGCGCGAATACCCCGTACCAGCTCATTGCATCGAGCTCCATGCCACTGACGCCGGCTTCGGTCATCGTCGGCAGGTCGGGCAGGAAGGGTGCGCGCTTCGATCCGGTGTAGGCCAGCGCGCGCAGGCGGTTGGCGCTGATGTACGGCATCGAGAGCGGCGGGGTGATGAACATGAACTGGATCTCGCCGGAGAGCAGCGCGGTGAGGGCGGGGCCCGATCCCTTGTACGCGGTGTGGACCGCGTCGATGCCGGTGCGCGTCGCGAACATCGCCCCGGCCAGCTGGATCGGGCTGCCGACGCCGGGCGAGCCGTACACCAGTCCCTTGCCTGGCTTGCGCGCCAGCGCGAGGAACTCCTGCACCGTGCGCGCCGGCAGCGACGGATTCATCGCGAGGATGTAGCCCTCGCCGCTGCCGATGTTGGTCACCGGCGCGAAGTCGCGGCGCACGTCGAACGGCTGGGAGCGCTGGGTGCTCGGGTTCACTGCGAACGAGGCCGAGGTGACCAGCAGCGTATGGCCGTCGGCGGGTGCCCTGGCGACCATCTCGGCGCCGATGTTGCCGTTGGCACCGGGTCGGTTGTCGACGACGAACGGCTGGCCGAGCTGGCTGGACAGCTGCTGGCCAACGATGCGCGCCACTGAATCGGGCGCGCCGGCGCCGAAGCCGACCACGATGCGAACCGGGCGGGAGGGCCAGGATGGGGTAGTGCCGACGGCGGTGGCCGCAGCCACCAGGCCGGTCGCGCCGGACAGCAGCGCCAGGGCCACGACCCGGGCCATTTGCGATGGGTGCACCATGATCCTCCTCGGTGTACAGACTGCCGGTGCGCTGCCGGCGGGCTTGCCGGCGCGGGGCCTGCGACGGATGCCGAGCCGTCGTCGTGCGGGCGCGGCAGTATAGACTCGATGCCCTGTCCACTTGCAAGCGGGGCTGGCGTTGAGCGATCCGATGATGTGGGGAGAAGACAGGGCAGGGCTGGCCGGCGCACTACTGCGCGTCCTGCAGGGCGCCGCGACGATCCTGGTGCTGTTGCTGGCCGCTGCCGGCAGCGCACTGGCGCAGCCAGCACCCGCGACGAAGCCCGCGCCCGGCGGCGCGCTGCAACTGGAACGCCGGGTGGTGGCCACCGCGGCCGACGTCGGCACCAACTTCACGCTCGGCCGCGACAATGGTCGTTCGCTGCAGGTCGACCTCGCGCGCGCGGCACCCGGGCTCGGCGGCCTGCGTTTCGCCCTGGCATCGGTCACCCGGAACGGCAGCCCGAGCCAGGCCTCGGCAAACCTGTCGGTCGCGGCGAACGGCGAACTGCGCTGGGACGACATCACCCCCGGGTACTACGGCCTGTGGCGCCTCGTGTTGCGCGCGGAGGACAGCGGCGGCCGCTCGCGCGAGGTGGTGCTGCCGGTGGAGATCCGGCTGCCGCCGGACACCCCCGACATCTGCGAGGCTGCATCTCGGCCGTGGTGCGGCTTCCTGCGTGAGCGCTGGGCGCGCGGGGAAGCTGCCGGAAACCTCGAGGATTTCTACAACAACCGCGACGGCGGCCATGCGGCGTTCCAGGTCGCGAAGTTCTCGCGCCAGATCCGGCTGCTCGCCGGCGGTCATGCGACGCTGCTTTCGCCCTGGCCAACACGCAACGTGATCGGCAATGCCTCGGTCTTCTACCAGGGGCCGTTCGCGGCGAACATGGAGCGCTTCCATTCCTTCATGGCCTCGCAGTTCGACGCGAAGGTGCGCATCTACGAAGCGAACCATGTGTACTGGTACCCGGCGCATACCGACATCTTCGGTGCTGGCGACCTGTTCCACTACAACGCCGCCTACACGAACACGACGGTCGGCTCGTCCGGGTCGGAGATGGATGAGATCGAGCGCACCTTCGTCGCCTGGGCCGCGCTGCGTCCGGACGTGAAGCAGCGGCTGGTGGAGCGCGGCCTGCTGGCCCCGGTCACCCAGATGCTGTTGCGGCGCAACCGCGTCGACTCCGATACCGCCTACCTGAGCGGGCTCGCGCACCTGAGCGGCTTCTACGACATCCCTGCCGACATCGCCGAGCGCCGGCTGCTGGAGCTGGCGCAGGCGGCCAATGCGATCACGATGCGCGACATCCCGCCGCTGGCGAAGCTGAAGGTGGTCAGCGAGGATTTCCGTGCCGCCGACCGTGAGCAGCTCGCGACCAACGCCTGGGGCGTGCATCGCATCTGGCGCCGTGAAGACCATCCGCGCGAGATGGTGGTGTCGGCGGAGGACAGCCTGGACCTGAACGGCCGTGCACTCGAGTACCGCTGGGTCGTGCTGCGCGGCATGAAGCACGCGAAGGTCGAGCCGGTCGAGGGCGATCCGCGCAGTGCACGCCTGGTGTTCACCTATCCGCACCGATTCCCGATCGAGTTCGTGCCACCGGGCGGGCAGGCGCACGATACCAACCGTATCGACATCGGCCTGTTCGTGCATAACGGCGTCTCCTGGTCGCCACCGGCGATGGTGACGGTGTTCGCGCTGGACTCGGAGGTGCGGATGTACGACCTCACCAACCGGCTGCTCTGGCGCAAGCCCTCCGGTCGCGCGGACCATCCACGGCTGAAGTGAACGGGCGAACACGTCGACACTGGCACCGGGCGCGAACGGCACGAGCAGCCGGAACGGACGCGATGGATGGTCCGCGCGCAGCGGCGTTGCCGCCGCGTGCAGGTAACATGGCGTCCGCAGCGGATCGGGACGACCCGGTCCCGCGATCACGACCGCGATCCGTGCCTCGATCGCGACCTGCATCCGAGCTTCACGCGAAGGGGGTCCCGATGTCGAGCCTGCCACCCGCCCTGGCCAACGAGCCGCTCCCGCTGCCGGCGCCTTCCGTGCCTGCCGTACCGGCTGCGCGGGCTCCGCGCATCCTCGGCCGGATGCTCGCGCTGGACGACTTCGAACCCGAGGCTGCGCGCGTGCTGCCGCGGCCGATCTTCGGCTATGCCTCGGGTGGATCCGAGACCAATGCGTCGCTGCGCAGCAACCGGACCGCGTTCGACGACTATGCATTCATGCCGCGGGTGATGGTGGACGTGTCGGTGCGCTCGCAGCGGCGGGAACTGTTCGGCCAGTCCTACGATTCGCCGTTCGGCTTCGCGCCCATGGGCGGCACGTCGATGGCAGGCTTCGATGGCGACCGGGTACTCGCACGGGTGGCGGCGGCCTCGAACATCCCGATGATCCTCAGCGGCGCGTCGCTGACCCGGCTCGAGGACGTGAAGAAGGTCGGCCGCACGGCCTGGTTCCAGGGCTACATTCCGGGCGAAGAAAAGGCGATCCGCGCGCTGGTCGAGCGTGTCGGCAACGCGGGCTACGACACGCTGGTGGTGACCGCCGACGTGCCGGTGGCGGCCAACCGCGAGAACAACGTGCGCAACGGCTACTCGGCGCCGTTGCGGCCGACAGCGGCGCTGGCCTGGCAGGGCCTGACCCATCCGCGCTGGCTGTTCGGCACGGCGATCCGTACGCTCGTGCACTACGGCATGCCGCACACCGAGAACATGGGCAGCGTGCGCTTGCCGCTGGTGTCGCGGGCGGGCGTGCGCGAGCGCGCCCGGCGCGATCGCTTCGACTGGCAGCACCTGGCGCTGATCCGCAGCATCTGGCCAGGCCGGCTGGTGGTGAAGGGGTTGCTGGCCGGAGAGGACGCGCATATCGCGGCCGAGAGCGGCGTCGACGGCGTCATCGTGTCGAACCATGGCGGGCGCCAGCTCGACGGGGCGATAGCACCGCTGCGTGCGCTGCCCGGTGTGGTGGCGAGCGCCGGCAGCATGACGGTGATGATGGACAGTGGCATCCGGCGTGGCACCGACGTGCTGAAGGCGATCGCGCTGGGCGCACGGTTCGTGTTCATCGGCCGGCCGTTCCTGTTCGCCAACGCGGTGGCGGGGGAGGCCGGGGTGGTCCACGCGGTGAAACTGCTGCGCGAGGAGATCGACCGTGACCTCGCGCTGCTCGGCACGCCGTCGCTGGATGCGGTCGGGCCCCAGCTGCTGCGCGAAACGCGCGCCTGAACCGACTGGCGGCGGCTGCCTGCGCGCGGGGCGCCGGCAGCCGCTGCAGTAGCGCGCGGCTACTTGCCCGGGTTGCGGATCAGCAGCACCGGCGCCGTCGCGCTGCGCATCACGCCCTCGGCCACGCTGCCGAACACCAGGTGGTCGAAGCCGGAGCGCCCGTGCGTGCCCATCACGATCAGGTCGGCCTTCCACTTGGCAGCGTCGTCGACGATCAGCCTGGCCGCCTTACGCATGCCGGCGTTCACCATCTTGCCATCGACCTTCGCCACGCCGGCCTTTTCAGCCAGCACTGTGGCCTGTTGAAGCAGGGTCTTCGAACGCTTCTCGAGGTCTGCCTCGAACTTCTCCAGCGCCTTCACGTTGGGCGCTGCCGTCAGGCCCGAGGCCGTCTGCGAGGCGTAGATGTCCGACAGGACGGAGACTTCATGCACATGCAGCAGGCGTAGTGCAGCGCCCTGTTCGGCTGCGAGCGCGATGCCACGCTTGAGTGCCTGCTGCGAGGTCTTGCTGCCATCGATCGGGATGAGGATGCGCTGGAACATGTCTTCTCCTTGTGGTCCGGTCTGTGCCGGCGAAGGGAATCAACCTGCATGCGCGGCCGGCACCCCGGCCGCAGGGCGCCGGGCCGGCGTGGTGGCCGGCAATACCGGTTGGCCCATGGCTGCATTGAACCCCGGCTCCGGCCGGGACTTGTTGATGAATGTCAATGAACCGTGCATGCAATGCAGGCACGGACGCCAGGATCCCCGCGTGCGGCGCAGGAGCAGGTGCCGCTGCAGTGTGCGCCGATCGAGCGCCGCAGGCGAGGAGTCCTTGCATTGCAAATGGCCGCTGGCGCTGCGGGCTGAGGGCGCTGCGGGCAGTTGCAGCAGCCGGCGGCCCGGCAGTAGACTGAGCCTTGGCATGAAGCCGGCACTCGACCGGCTGCGTCCGGGAGGAGAGAGCCATGGCTGTTGCAACGCGTCCGCTGTCCTATGCGCTCGGTGCCGAGGTGCTCGGCATCGACCTGAACCAGCCGCTCGGCGAGTCGGAGTTCGGCGGCGTGTACCGTGCCTTCCTGGACCACGGCGTGCTGCTGCTGCGCGGGCAGAAGATCACGCGCGAACAGCACATAGAGTTCAGCCGTCGCTTCGGTGAGCTCGACCGGCACGACTCCCTGCCGCGCGACCGTCACCCGGAGTATCCCGAACTGCTGATGGTGACCAACCTGCCGCAGGCAAACGGTGAGCCGTCCAACTCCCGCTATACCGGTCAGCTCTGGCATTCAGACCTGTCGTTCACGCTGGTGCCTTCGCTCGGTTCCCTGCTGCGTGGCGTCGAGGTGCCGCCGGTCGGTGGCGACACGATGTTCACCAACATGTACGCGGCCTACGAAGCGCTGTCCGACGGGATGAAGAAGCTGATCGCGGACCTTCACGGCGTCCACCGACCGGAGCGCAAGAACGCTGGCCTGTCGCCCGAGTGGGAGAAAGAGAACCGGCGCCTGAATCCGCCGGTCGCGCAGCCGGTGGTGCGGGTCCATCCCGAGACCGGGCGCAAGGCGCTGTACATCGGCGAGAAGGTGAAGTCCTTCGAAGGCATGACCGAGGAGGAGAGCCGGCCCCTCATCGACTATCTGATCCGCCATGCGACCCGGCCGCAGTTCGTCTATCGCCACCAGTGGCAACCGGACGACATCCTGGTCTGGGACAACCGCTGCACGATGCATGTCGCGCTCGGCGACTACGACCCATCGCTACGCAGGCACATGGAGCGCACGACGGTGATGGGCACACCGAGCGGGCACGTGGCTGCGGAAGGGGTCGCGGCATGAGCGCGTCGGGCAGCGGCACGTCGGTCCTGCGGCAGTGCGGCCTCGTGGCGGCTGGCCTCCTGGCGGCGTCCGCCGCGGCCACGGCCTGGGCACAGCCGCAGGCATTCCCGAGCCGTCCGATCCGCATGCTGGTGCCGTTCGCGCCCGGCGGCACGACCGACATCATGGCGCGGGTGGTGGCCGGGCAGATGGGGTCTTCCTGGGGCCAGACCACGATCGTCGACAACCGTCCGGGCGCCAACGGCATCATCGCCAGCGAACTCACCGCCAGGGCGAGCCCCGATGGCTACACGCTGCTGTACGTGGCGATCGGCCATGCGATCAACGCCCTGATCTACCGCAAGCTGCCCTACGACACCGAGCGGGACTTCACCCCGATCAGCCTCGGTGCGACGTTTGCGCAACTGGTGCTCGTGCATCCCGGGGTTCCGGCTGGCAACGTGAAGGAACTGCTGGCACTGGCACGTTCGAAGCCTGGTGCGATGAGCTACGCGTCAGGCGGCATCGGCTCGTCGCAGCACCTGGCCGGCGCGCTGTTCGCCTGGCAGGGCAAGCTGCAGGTCAACCATGTGCCCTACAAGGGCGGTGCGCCCGGCCTGACCGACCTGATGGCGCGCAACGTCGACATGATGATCATCCAGCCCACCTCGCCCGAGCAGGTCAGCGGTGGCCGGGTTCGCGCGCTCGCGGTCACTTCGCCACGGCGTAACGCCTCCTGGCCTGACCTGCCTTCGGTTTCGGAAGCGGGCCTGCCTGGCTACGAGTCGCAGGCCTGGTACGGCATGGTCGGACCGCGCGGCCTGCCGCGGGAGGTGCTGAGCAAGCTTTCCGAGCAGGCGATCGCTGCGCTCACCACGAAGGAAATGCGGCAGCGGATCGCCGCCCAGGGCGGCGAGGTGGTCGCGAGTTCACCGGCCGAGTTCGGTACGTTCATCCGCAGCGAGATCGAGCGCTACGCCAAGGTGGTCAGGGAGTCGGGAATCGTCGCCGAGTAGTGCCCTAGGAGCAACGCTCTGCGTAATCCCGAGGCCCGGGCGCTGCCGGCATCGACCAGCACCAGGGTACCGGCCTGCACCGCGCGCCACGAGTCATCCAGCGCCGGTCAGGCGCCGCCGGGGAAGCCGCCCAGCTTCTCGGCGGCCCAGTCGGCCATCCAGTCGACCACCAGAGGCGTGTTGTCTGCGCCGCAGTGTTCCGCGCCCCCGTCGGCGAGCCGGAAGATCTTGAGTTCGCGTCCGACGCTGTTCACCGCCTCGTCGTAGGTACGCTGGGCATGCCAGAGCGGTACCTGCCGATCGTTCTCGCCATGGACGATCAGCAGCGGGCAGGTGATCCGGCCGGCGACGCCCTCGAGCGTCATCTGGCGCACGACCTTCAGCGATTCCTCGATCGTGTCGCAACCGAACAC
This sequence comes from Betaproteobacteria bacterium, assembly GCA_947458265.1. Taxonomy (GTDB): domain Bacteria; phylum Pseudomonadota; class Gammaproteobacteria; order Burkholderiales; family CAIKXV01; genus CAIKXV01. The sequence goes on along the minus strand of CANGYF010000008.1, from coordinate 154,277 downwards.
CCAGTTCACGTGTTCCGCATAGCCGGGTACTGACGGCTCGCCGCGGCCACCGATGCGGTCGGCCACGGTCCTGCCATAGTCGAAGATCGCGCCCCAGGCGACTGCGCACTTGAAGCGCTTCTCGAAGGCCGCGGCGCGGGGCGCGTAGTAGCCGCCGAGCGAGATGGCCATGATGCCGATGCGTTCGGCGTCGACGTCGCTGCGCGTCTCCAGCCAGTCGACGCAGGCACCCGCCGGCTTCTCGGTGTCCGGGCCGCTCGGCAGGCCCTGCAGCCGCAGCGCCTCGCCCGCACCGGGATGGTCGACGATCAGCATCGACATGCCGCGGCGGCGGAACTCGTCGGCGGTCGCTGCGTAGATGATCTCCTTGGTCACGTCGAGGCCGTCGAAATGCACCATGCAGGGGTGCGGGCCAGGACCGGGTGCCTTCGAGAACAGCGCCTTCAGGCGATGCTCGCCGAAGGGTACCTCGACGTACTCGACCGGCTCGCGCCGGAGCTCCAGGCCGCGGCGGTAGGTCTGTATGCCTCGGCGGAACGCGTCCAGGCGGCGCGGGTCGCGGTGGCTCGGCATGCGTTCTGCAAGCAGGAAGTAGATACCGGCGCGCAGGTACTTGCGCCCCGCGGAGATCGTGCGGCCGAGCGCCTCGTCGGCCTCGCCCTGGCGCCGGACGCGTTCGGCAACCTTCATCCAGCTCTCGAACCAGGCGCGCTGCTGGGTCTGGTCGCCCTGCAGTGCCTTGGTTCCGGCAACCTCGCGCAGCGGCCGGCAGGCCTCGTCGATCTCCGACACCTGGCCCCCGCGGTTCAACGCGGACATCACGGCAAGGCTCCAGGTGTAGTTGTTCGGGAAGTATTCGAACATGGCGGCTCCGGTCGGTCGGATAGGTTCGCCGGAGGTTACACCGCCGCTCCATCGCAGGCCTCGCCCGGCAGTCGCATGGCAGGCGGGGGCACCGACGGGCATGCCGGTTGCGTCCTGCTGCATGGACCAACCGTGGAGGGATGCCATGCCGAAATCCACTCGTGGCGGTACTGCAGCAGGCGGGCGTCCGCGCCTGCATGCGCCCAGCACGCCGCCGAGGACCAATGCCAGCCGGCCGGTGAGGCGCGCCCGCCTGTCTGCCGCTCCGAAGCTCGAGCGCGTTGCGTGGCTGGAGATCGAAGGCCTGCTCGTTGCTGCACACCGGCGCCTTCAACAGCAGTTCTCCCGGGTCGCGAAGATGTCGTCAAGGGATGCCGATGGCCTGGCCGAGGCTGGGGCACAGCTTGTCCACTCCCTGCGCAGTCATTTCGAGGTGAAGACGGGCACCGTCTATCCGGTGCTCTACGACACGCTGCCGGATACGAGCCTCATCCTGGAGGCGGAGATCGAGATCGAGGTGGCCAGCGAACTGATCGGCCGGCTCGAAGGGCTCAAACCGTTCGACGAGCGCTACCAGCCGACAATCAATATCCTCGGCGCGCTGATCGAACGGCATCTGGAGCAGGAGCGGGTTTGCCTGTTCGCCGCGGCACGCCGTGCCCAGCCGTCCTTCGCCCGCCGGATGCCTGAAGTGCGGGCGTGCTTCGCGCGCAATGCGTCGGTGTCCGCCGATGCCGTTTCAGCGTCGCCTGCCTTGACAGAGGGCAGCGTCGGCCCTGCGGCTCCTCGGCGGCGCACGAGCGCGGCGCGCGTCAGCCGCCCGCCTGTCGGGTCGCGCGAGTCAGGCTTCCTCGGCTGAGCGACCACGCGCCTACTGAGAAGAGCATCGCGATGCACGGTGAGTGAGTCCGGTTCAAGGTTCAGCGTCCGGCCAGCGGCAGGATCGCAGCGACCAGCTGCGAGGGTGCGATCGGCTTCGCGAGGAGCAGGTCGAAGCCGGCCTCCAGGACAGTGCGCCTGGAATAGGCGTCGGCCTGTGCGGAGAGGGCCACGGCCGGCCGTCGCTGCAGGCCACCCTCGCATTCGACCCGACGGATGCGCTCGATCATCGCGATGCCATCCATCCCGGGCATCGACATTTCGGAGATGAGCATGCGCTCGCCGCTGCCGCGTGCCCATTCCGGATAGCGCTCGATCGCCTCTGCGCCCGAGCCTGCAGTGGTGACCTGTGCTCCGTACGCGCGCAGCATGCTGGCACTGACCGCAAGAACGTCCTCTCGATGGTCGGTCAGCAGGATATTGCAGCCCGACAGGCTGGTCGCCATCGAAGGGTGCTCATGCAAAGGCCCTGCGGGACGTACGTCCGGCTCGTCCGCTGGCGCAGGAAGGCGCAGCGACAGGTGCAGCCCTTCCGTGGAGTCGCCCCGCTGGATGAGCAGTGCTCCACCGTGCATCTCGGCAACAATCCTGGCCAGGGCGAGCGGCAGGGTATCCGCCAGCGCGGGGGATGCTCTGCTGTCGCCCGGTTTGCCAGACTGGGCATCCGGAGCACCTGCCGGGGCAGGGTGCTCGATGGGGCCGCCGCGCACTTCCAGCGTCACGGACGCCACGCCGTCCACCCGGCAAGGGCTTGCGCGCATCTGCACGCGTCCATGCGCGGGCGTGATCGCGAGCGCGTGTTCGAGCATGGCTGCCAGCGCGTCCTCGGTCCGGACCGGGTCGGCACTGAAACGCAATCCATCCGGCACCGGGTTGGCATGCAGCGCCACGGAAGCCTCCGATGCCCGCGCGGCAAAGCGCGCCTGCATGCGCAGGAACAATGCGGCGGTCTCCACCGGGCGCATCTCGACGTGGACGCGGCCGCCCAGCAGCCTCGCCGCATCCTGCAACTGTTCGACCAGGCGCCGCTGCCTCTCGATGGCCGATGCGATGCCGTCGAGCGCCCGTTTCCGGGATTCTTCGTCCGCACGCGGGGACCGGGCGAGGTACAGCCATCCGACCATGGCATTGAGCGCAGATCTCAGATCGTGCGAGACAAGGGCCAGGAGTTCATCGCGCCTGCCGACCGCCTCGCTCCGCCCGACGTGCTGCGGGTCCGCTGCCGGATCGGCGGAGTCGGGGCGTTGCGCGTCCGTCGCCGGCGCCGCCCCCGGTATCGGTTCTGGCGCAAGCCCTGCCGGGGCCAGTACGGCCTGGACGGCGACCATGAGCAGTGCGCCGGTGGACCCCGCGGCAACCAGCAAGGCTGCCGCCAGCGGGCTGGCGAAACCGATCAGCAGGAGCAGGCCCGCCAGGGCGCAGACAGCGGCGGCGGTCCAGAGCGCGCGCCGTGCCGAGCGACGATGCGCCGTGGGCCGTGGCTGCCCGTACCGCGGGGCGGATGTGTCTGCTGCGAATGGGTACAAGGTCGACTCCGGCGCATGCGCCGCGCGCAGCGGGTGGGAAGCACGGCGTGGCGCATTTCCAGCCGGGCCGTTCGAGGGAACAGCAGCGGCCAACGCAAGCTCGGTGCCCGGCCGTTGTGGGACTCGTGCGACTCTACCTCCTCGAGGCAGGATGAACGCGGACCATGATGCCGTGTACCATGGCGGTTGATCAACGATAGGCCCTGCCGACATGGCATCTCCTGGTAACAGAGCCGTCGAGTCGTCGGCCGCATCGCGCCATGCACCCCTCGCCCTGATCGTCGAGGACGAGCGCGATGCCGCGCAGGCGCTGGCTGAGGTGATTCGCGCCGAGGGCTTCCGTACCGCCATTGCCGGTACGCTGGCCGAGGCCAGGCAGCAACTCGTGCTGCGTACGCCCGACGTGGTGCTGCTCGACCTGATCCTGCCCGATGGCAATGGCATGGAACTGTTCGGCGAGCGCGACGAGTTCGGCAACGTCGAGGTCGTGCTGATGACCGGGCATGCGACGCTGGAGACATCCATCCAGGCATTGCGCCTGGGTGCGGCCGATTACCTGATCAAACCGGTGAGCCCGCGCCAGCTGAAGTCTGTCCTCAACCGCGTCGGCCGTCCTGCCGAGGCGCGCGCCGAGATCGCCGGGCTGCAGCATGCGGCCGACCGAGAGGGACGCTTCGGCCACCTGCGCGGGCGGGCGCCGGTGATGCAGCTGGTCTACACGCAGATCGGGCGCGTCGCCGGTACGGCTGTCACCGTGTTCATCGTCGGCGAGAGCGGGGCGGGCAAGGAGCTGGTCGCACAGACCATCCACGACCTCAGCCGGCGTCGCAAGGCACAGTTCCTCGCGGTGAACTGCGGTGCGATCTCGCCGCAGCTGATCGAGAGCGAGATGTTCGGGCACGAGAAGGGAAGCTTCACCGGGGCGAACCGCCAGCATCGCGGTTTCTTCGAGCGTGCCAACGGAGGCACGCTGTTCCTGGACGAAGTCACCGAGATGCCGCCCGAACTGCAGGTGAAGCTCCTGCGCGTGCTCGAGACGGGTACCTTCATGCGCGTCGGCTCGGACGAGCTGCAGGAGACCGACGTGCGCATCATCGCTGCCACCAACCGCGACCCCGCGCAGGCCGTGGCCACCGGGAAGCTGCGCGAGGACCTGTTCTACCGCCTCAACGTTTTCCAGATCCGCGTACCGCCGCTGCGCGACAGGCTCGAGGATGTCGAGCTGATCGCGCTGCATTTCCTCGATGCCCTGAATGCCCGGGAGGGCGGCTCGCGCAAGCTCGCGACCTGTGCCATCGAGAAGCTGGCCCAGTATGCATGGCCCGGCAACGTGCGCGAGCTGCGCAACGTCGTGCAGCGCGCCTACATCATGGCCGATGGCGAATCGATCACTGCAGCCTGCATCCCGTTCGATGCGCCAGTGCGCATCTCGCAGTCGGTCACGGTGCCGGTAGGCACCACGGTCGCGGAGATGGAGCGGCAGCTGATCCTGGCGACCCTCGACTCGGTGAAGGGGCACAAGGAGAAGGCGGCGGAGATGCTGGGTATCAGTGCCAAGACGCTCTACAACCGGCTGCGCGAGTACGGACGAGAGGTCGCCGAGGCGCCGACGCAGTGATGCGGCGGCCGCCGGGGGGGGCATGTCCCCCGGCAGGGCGCTGTCTCCGGGATCAGGCAGCCAGCGCCGACGCCGAGGACAGGCGGCGCACTTCGACCGACGGGAGGTGCATCGCGTCGCGGTACTTCGAGACGGTCCTGCGCGCGACGACGATGCCTTTCTCGCCGAGCAGCCGCGCAAGCTTCACGTCGGACAGCGGTTGCCGCGGGTCCTCGGCCAGGATGATCTGCCGGATCAGCGCGCGCACCGCGCGTGCCGAGCAGGCGTGGCCTTCCGATTCGACATGGCTGCTGAAGAAGTACTTCAGCTCGATCAGGCCGCGCGGGGTCATCATGTACTTGTTCGACGTCACGCGGGACACAGTCGATTCATGCATGCCCAGCGTGGCGGCGATCTCGCGCAGGACCAGCGGACGCATCGCGATGTCCCCATGCTCGAAGAACCGGCTCTGACGGTCCACGATCGCCTGCGCGACCCGCAGGATGGTCCGGAAGCGCTGGTTCACGTTGCGTACGAACCAGCGCGCTTCCTGCAGGTGCTGGCCGAGCGGTGAACTGCTCGAACCGCGCTGTTCGCGAACCATCGAGACGAAGCTGCGGTTGAGGTGGATCCTCGGTACCACGTCCGGGTTGATGCGTGCCAGCCAGCGATTCCCTATCTTGCGCACCTGGACGTCGGCCACCACGTAGTCGGTCCGGTCCGCGCCGAAGGCCTGGCCAGGCCTGGGCGAACAGCGCCGGATCAGCTGGTAGGCGCTGGCGAATTCGGCGTCGGTGCAGTCGAGTGCGCGCAGAAGCCGCGGCGTATCCGGGGCGGCGAGCTGGGCCAGGTGCCCGCGCACGATGCGCCGGGCGAGTTCCAGCCCGGGCGTGTCATCGTCGCGTTCCTCCAGTTGCAGCAGCAGGCACTCCTCCAGCGTGCGGGCGCCGACGCCAGCCGGCTCGAAGCTCTGCACCAGGCGCAGCACGACCGACAGTTCGTCGATGCCCACCTGTTCGGCGGCGGGGCACATGGCGGCCAGCAGCTCCAGGGGGGAACGCAGGTAGCCGTCGGGTTCCAGCGCATGGATGACCAGGCTCGCCAGGTCCCGGTCGCGCTGGCTCACCCGGCACACGCCAAGCTGCGCCAGGAGGTGGCCGTACAGGCAGGTGGACGCGCTCGCGACCTGGGTGATGTCTCCGTCCTGGCCATTGCGTTCGCCGGATCCAGGATTGTCGAACCGAAGGGAAGACTCGTCCTCCCAGTCGGAGGCGGCCGTGTCGGGCTGCGTGATCACGTCGATCAGGTCGCCCGGTGCATCGCCCACCTGTTCACCTGCCTGTTCACCTGCTTCGAGAGGGACGTCCGTCGGATCGCGCAGTGAATCCCGCAGTGAATCCTCTCGGTCGAGGAACGGATTGGCCGACAGGGTCTCTTCCAGCTCCTGCTCGAACTCGGCCGCCGACAGTTGCAGCAGCCGTATGGACTGCTGGAGTTGCGGCGTCATCGCGAGCTGCTGGCCCGTGCGCGCTTGCATTTCTGTTCTCATCGGTTGCCCCGGGGCGGCAGTGGTGGTGGGCATGTCACCGCAATACGCGTGCCAACATGATTCCGAACGAGGGCGTCGTTTGCAAGCGATTGAATGCATGAAGTTTTGCTTGCGCGCAGGGCATTTTCAGCGATGTGCCCCCGACAGGAACGCGTTGATTTACCACCAGCCGTCCGCAATCTTTGCAGCCGCATCCGCCAGAACTGCGGCATCGGCGCGGGTACAGGCTTCATTCGTCGGAGCTGATGTAGCTGACCAGGCTCACAGGGTCGCGCACGGCAGCGATGGCGGCGGTGCGGCTTCCTGCTGCGCCGGCCCGCCCGGGTACGCTCGATGCGTCGAGACCGTTGGCAACGCAATCCCGGGGGGCAACGAGAGCCGAGATGAGCACGGACGCGATGAATGACAGATCGACCGACGCTGGCAAGGGCACGATCCTGGTGCTCGAGGACGACACCGAATCCGCAGCCATGCTGGAGGCGCTGCTGGGGGCTGCGGGCTACTCGGTGGCCAAGGCCGAGCGCGGCCGCGATGCGATGGCGATGCTCTCGCAGCGCGCGTTCGACCTGGCGCTGCTGGACGTGAACATCCCTGACCTGAGCGGCATCGAGGTGCTGCGCGAACTGCGCGCGCACCGCCCGGACCTGCCGGTGATCTTCCTGTCTGGCGAAACGTCGATCGAACATGCGATCGATGCCTTGCGCTCTCGTGCCTACGACTTCGTTTCCAAGCCGTTCGATCCGAAGCAGTTGCTGGACCTCGTCGAGCGGGCGCTGGCCGATCGCAAGCTGGAGGTGGCGCGGGTGTCCCACCTGGCCGAGATGAAATCGGAGCTGTACCGCCTTCAGCACCAGGCATTCCATGACCCGCTGACCGGGCTGCCGAACCGCGCGCTGCTGGATGACCGCCTGGCGCAGGCGATCGCCCATGCCCAGCGCACGTCACGCCGGGTCGCGGTTCTGTTCCTCGACCTCGATCGATTCAAGTCGATCAACGACCTGCATGGCCACGACAGCGGGGACCGGGTGCTGAAGGAGGTCGCCCGCCGCTTCTCGGCGGCACTGCGTTCCGCGGATACCCTGGCCCGGCTCGGGGGCGACGAGTTCGTCGCCATCATTCCGCAGGTCGACACGCCGCTCTCGATCATAGCGGTGGTGGACAAGCTGCAGGCTGCGCTGCTACCGCCATTCAGCATCGATGGCTGCCGGTTGCACCTCGGCGTGTCGGTCGGGTGCGCGGTGTTCCCGGATGACGGCCTGTCGCCCGAGGCGCTGCTGGAAAGCGCCGATGCGGCGATGTATCAGCACAAGCACCGCGGCGCTGCCTGAGCGCGGTCCGGCGCGCGGGTCAGGTGCCTGCGCCACGGCCTTCCAGCGGACAGCGGCCACGGCCGCCACCCGCCGGACAGCCGCGGTAGACTCCGGGCCCGCGCTGCGACATGCGCGTCCCAAGGAGCGACCCGATGACGACCCCAGTCTCGCTGGAGAAGAAGAACATCCAGTTCCTGCTGCTGGAAAACATCCATCCGAATGCGGTCGAGATACTGTCGGCGAACGGTTACAGCAACATCGTCCAGCACCCGAAATCTCTGGGCGAAGACGCACTGATCGAGGCGTTGCAGCAGGTCCACTTCCTCGGCATCCGATCCCAGACGCAGGTCACCGAGCGCGTGCTGCGCAATGCACCGCGGCTCTCGGCCATCGGGTGCTTCTGCATCGGCACCAACCAGGTCGACGTCGACACTGCGGCTGAACTTGGGCTGCCGGTGTTCAATGCGCCGTTCTCGAATACCCGCAGCGTGGCCGAGCTGGTCATCGCGGAAACGGTGATGTTGATGCGCAGCATCCCGAAACGCAATGCCGGGGCGCACCGTGGCGAGTGGATCAAGTCCGCGGCGGGGAGCTACGAAGTTCGCGGCAAGACGCTGGGCATCGTGGGCTACGGGAACATCGGCAAGCAGGTGGGGATCCTCGCCGAGCACCTTGGCATGCGGGTGTCCTTCTACGACACCGAGGCGAAGCTGCCGCTCGGCAATGCCCGCCAGGTGGCGACGCTCGAGGGATTGCTTGCCGAAAGCGACGTGGTGACGCTGCACGTACCCGAGACGTCGCAGACCCTCGACATGATCGGGGCCGATCAACTGGCCGCGATGCGGAAGGGCAGCCACCTCATCAACGCATCGCGCGGCACGGTGGTCGACATCGATGCGCTGGCCGCGGCGCTGGAGAGCGGCCACATCGGTGGCGCGGCCCTGGATGTGTTCCCGGTCGAGCCGAAGGGCAATGACGACCGCTTCGTGTCGCCGCTCACCCGTTTCGACAACGTGATCCTCACCCCGCACATCGGCGGTTCGACCGCGGAGGCGCAGGCCAACATCGGCATCGAGGTGACCGACAAGCTGGTCCGCTACAGCGACAACGGGTCTACGCTGACGGCGGTGAACTTCCCGGAGGTGACGCTGCCCGAGCATCCGGGCATGTGCCGGCTGCTTCACATCCATCGCAACGTGCCCGGCGTGCTGGCGCGGATCAACGAGCGCTTCAGTGCACGCGGCGTCAACATCACCGGCCAGTACCTGCAGACGACCTCGACTATCGGCTACTGCGTGATGGACGTGGAGATCGCCGCGAGCAACGTGGCCCTGGAAGAACTGCAGGCGATCCCCGGGACGATCCGCTGCCGCCTGCTGCACTGAGATCTGCGGCGCAGGGTAACGGCGCCGTGATCGATGGTGGCTCCGGCCTGCCACGCGGCGGGTTTCGTTACAGCATCCGGACCCCGGGCAATGCCGTCTCGCGCACCGCATCGGACACGGCATCGATGGCCGCCATGCGGGCATAGGTGCGCCGGCAGGCGATGACGATCCGGCGCATCGGTACCGGTACCTCGAACGGCCGGTACACGATGAGGTCGTCGCGGCGTGCCTGTGCGGGCAGTGCGCTGGCGGGTATCACGGTGATGCCAAGGCCGGAGGCGACCATCTGGCGGATGGTCTCCAGGGAGGTGCCTTCGAAGGTTCGCCGGATGCCCTCCGCGCTGCTGGAGAAGCGTGCTGCCTCTGGGCAGACCTCCAGCACCTGGTCGCGCAGGCAATGGCCCGCGCCGAGCAGCAGCATCGTCTCTTCCTTCAGTCGGGTGGCATCGATGCGTTTGTGCCGGGCCCAGGCGTGGCTCGCAGGCATCGCGACCTGGAACGGTTCGTCGTAGAGATCCCGCTGCGCGAGGCCGGACTCGGGGATCGGCAGCGCCACCACCGCGGCGTCGATGTCGCCGCGGCGCAGGCGCTCCAGGAGTTCATGGGTGTAGCCTTCCTCGAGGATGAGCGGCATGCGCGGTGCGCGCCGGACCAGCACGCGCACCAGCAGCGGCAGCAGGTAGGGCGCGATCGTGTGGATGGCGGCCAGCCGCAGCGGCCCGGAAAGGGGATCCTTCCCCGAGCGTGCCAGTTCATGGATCACGGAGGCCTGTTCGATCACCCGCTGCGCCTGCGCGATGATCTGTTCGCCGATCGGCGTCGTTGAGACCTCGCCGGTGCCTCGTTCGAACAGCGGCAGGCCGAGTTCATCCTCGAGTCGCTTGACCGCGACGCTGAGCGTCGGCTGCGACACGAAGCAGGCTGCGGCGGCACGCGCGAAGTGCCTTTCGCGCGCCAGGGCGACGATGTAGCGCAGTTCGGTCAGGGTCATCTGCGGAGGGTGATCCGGGCGGGAAGAGGCGCAAGCTTAATGAAAAGCAATCTGAAGGGGAACCTGCATAGTGAAGCGCTATCGGGCAGGCCCGGTGTGCCCGATGGCGTTTTCGTGCACGACCCTCCGCCGACCCTCCGGCGCCCGGCGCGTCGAGGGGGTTGCGCAGTGAACCGCAGCGCCGTAGCTTGTGGTCGGGCTCGCTTACTGCGAGGTCGTACGGACTCCCTAAAGGCAGACCATCGTGGATCCTTCTGGCCGATTTTCCGACACTGGCGCCGCAGCAGGTGCCGGACGCAGCGTGGTACTGATCGACGACAGCGTGGATTCGGTGGATGCCCTGTCGATGCTGCTCGAACTGGAAGGCCATGCGGTGCGGGTGGCCTACGATGGATGCGCCGGGCTGGCCCTGATCGAGGCGGACTGCCCGGACGTCGTGCTGTGCGACATCGGCCTGCCCGGCATGAACGGATTCCAGGTGGCGCAGGCGGCACGCCGGATGGAGCGGGTTCCGCTGCTGGTGGCGATCACGGGTCGTGACCAGGCGGAGGAGCCCGGTCGGGCTGCCCACGCTGGCTTCGACCACTACTTGGTCAAGCCGGTCGATCCGTCCGTGTTGCTGGATCTGCTGGCACGGGTGTGACCGTCGGTCGAGAACTGCAACCGGCCCGCGCTGCGCCACCGGCGATACGACCATGGCCGCGAAGGTGAGGACGGTGCCGCTCGCCGATCGGAGCGGCCGCGACCACGGGCGCACGCTGAGGCAGCCGGTCGCCGCCCGCCTGCCGAATTGTTTACACTCGGGCTACCGTCAGGGTGTAGCTCAGCCTGGTAGAGCGCGTGCCTTGGGCGCACGAGGTCGCAGGTTCGAATCCTGTCTCCCTGACCATCGGTGGAAACCGGCGAGGGCCGGTGCGCCACAACAGCGCCCTGCAAGGGCTGCGCTGAGGATTGCCTCGGCCAGCACGCCGGCGCGCACGCTGCCCGGAGCCCTCTGCGTACGGGCGACGGCTGGGTTATCTTAGGGCGATGGATATCGCAAACCTTCGCAAGGACTACACGCGGGCAAGCCTCGACGTGGTGGACGTCGACCCCGATCCGCTGCGCCAGTTCCAGCGCTGGCTGGCGCAGGCGATCGAGGCACAGGTGCCCGAGCCCACCGCCATGACGCTGGCTACCGTCGACGCTGCCGGCAGACCTTCGGCGCGCATCGTGCTGCTGAAGGGTGCTGACGAGGCTGGCTTCAGCCTGTTCACGAACTACCTGAGCCGCAAGGGCCAGGATCTGTCCGCCAACCGGGCGGCGGCGCTGCTGTTCCACTGGGTCGAGCTCGAGCGGCAGGTGCGCATCGAAGGCCTTGCCGAGAAGCTGCCGGATGCGGAATCCGACGCGTACTTCGTGCAGCGGCCGCTGGGCAGCCGGATCGGTGCATGGGCCTCACCGCAGAGCGAGTCGATCGCGGATCGGGCCTCGCTGGAGCGCCGGTTCGACGAGGCTGCCGTCGTGCACGGCAACCAGCCGCCCCGGCCTCCCCACTGGGGCGGCTACCGTCTGGTGCCGGATGCCTTCGAGTTCTGGCAGGGACGGTCCAGCCGACTGCACGACCGCGTCAGGTATCTCCGCGATCCGGCAGCCGCCAGCGGCTGGCGGATCGACCGCCTGGCGCCCTGACCCTGCCGGACCGAGGTTGCGGAACCGGGCTTGCGGAACGTCAGTCGACGCCGCCGCAGCCGCCCTTGCGCAAGGCCTCGTCGACCCATTTCCGGTCGAGCGGCTTGCCGGCGCGGATAGCTTTCAGCACCTTTTCCTCCTTGTCGCACCAGGCACGCGCGGCTGCCAGCAGTGCCGGTGCTTCGTCGGGCCGGATGGCGACCAGGCCATCCTCGTCGCCGACGATGATGTCGTTCGGGTAGACGATCATGCCGCCGATCGATACCGGCACATGGATCTCGCCCGGGCCGTTCTTGTACGGGCCACGGTGGGTTGCTGCAAGGGCATAGACCGGGAAGGTGCCGGCGGCGAGGGCGCCGGCATCGCGTATCGCACCGTCGATCACCATGCCGACGACGCCGCGCGCGGCGGCCATCGAGGACATGATCTCGCCGATGATCGCCTGTGAGGTGATGCCGCCGGCGTCGACCACGATCACGTCGCCCGGCTGTGCGATGTCGATTGCCTTGTGAACCATCAGGTTGTCGCCCGGCGCCACCCTCACGGTGAGCGCGACGCCCAGCAACTGGCCTTTCCGGTGCCAGGGCTGCAGCGCCGCGGAGCTGCCGGCGAGCCGGGACATGTTGTCGGACAGGTGCGCGCAGACCACGCCCTTGAACTTCGAGACCAGCGCACGGGCGGGACGGGGCGGGCGGGGATGGATGCAGAATCCGATCGACATGACGTGGACTTTCGTGGAGGAAGGGGATGTTGCGGAGGCCGACGCCGGCCCGGCCCTGCCGGGCGCCTGCGCGATGGGTACTTCAGGGCAGGCGGAACCGATGGTGGGCACCGGATTATCGTAGCATCCGGTTATCGATATCCGTTGCCGATCCCTCGCGCGGATCGTTCCCCTTGCCCGGCCTGCACCCGGTCGTGCGGGTGGCGTCCGTCCGACCGCGCGTGCGTCCGCGATCAGCCGCTGGCCCTGAGACGTCAGCACGGTGTTGGCGGCGCCGACCGCGTGGACGGTTATAATTGAAAAAAACTGCGTGAGAGCCATGCGCATCCTCCTGAGTAACGATGACGGCTACTTCGCCCCCGGCCTTGCGGCGCTTGCCGAGGCGATGCGCTCGGTCGGCGACGTCACCGTGGTGGCACCGGAACGCGACCGAAGCGGCGCGAGCAATTCGCTCACCCTCGACCGGCCATTGCGCGTACGCCGTTCGCACAGTGGTTTCCTGTATGTCGATGGCACGCCCACCGACTGCGTGCACCTGGCGGTGACCGGACTGCTCGACCAGTTGCCGGACATCGTCGTGTCCGGCGTGAATGACGGCGCGAACATGGGCGACGACACCATCTATTCGGGCACCGTGGCGGCCGCAACCGAGGGGTTCCTGCTCGGACTGCCGTCGATCGCGGTGTCCATGGTGAGCCGGTCAAACGGGCATTTCGACACCGCCGCAAGGGTGGCCGCCGAACTGGTCGGGCGCGTGATGCGTCGCCCGCCGCCGTCGCCGATGCTGCTGAACGTGAACGTGCCCGATGTGCCCTGGGCAGAACTGGCCGGGATGAGGGTGACCCGGCTCGGCAAGCGGCACAAGGCACAGCCAGCCATCCCGGCGAAGAATCCGCGCGGCGACACCGTCTACTGGGTCGGCCCTGCCGGCGGGGCGCAGGATGCCGGGGAGGGCACCGACTTCCATACGGTCGAGCAGGGGCAGGTGTCGTTGACGCCGCTGCAGATGGACTTGACCTATTTCGACCAGTTGCCGATGCTCGGCGACTGGCTGCGCGACTGAGCGCGGCCATCGGTGCCGGGAACAGGAATGCGGGCGATGCAGGATCGGGGGGCGTGATTCCACGAAGGATGAATCAGGGCGGCATCCAGGCCAGCGGAAACGGCTGCGCCGGAAGCTTGTGTCCATGGCCGTGATCCGCAAGCCGCGCACCAGTGGCGTCGGCATGACCTCCGACCGCACCCGGCTGCGCATGGTCGAGCGCCTGCGTGCCGCCGGCATCCAGGACGAGGTGGTGCTGGGCGCCATGGGCGCGGTACCGCGCCACCTGTTCATCGAAGAAGCCCTCGCCAGCCGTGCCTATGACGACCTCGCTCTGCCGATCGGTTTCAGCCAGACCATCTCGCAGCCGATGACGGTTGCGCGGGTCGCTGAGCTGCTGCGCAATGGCACTGCGATGGGCCGGGTGCTCGAGATAGGCGCTGGCAGCGGCTACCAGGCCGCCGTGCTGTCGCACCTGGCGAAGGAGGTGTTCGCGCTCGAACGCATCGCCGAGCTGGCTGCCAAGGCACGCCACCTGCTGGTGCGCGAACTGAAGATGGGCAATGTCCGCCTGCGCCATGCCGACGGGCTTGGCGGGTTGCCCGAGGCGGCACCGTTCGATGCGATCGTGATCTCCGCGGCGATACCGCACATCCCTGACGAACTGCTCGCGCAGCTCGCGCCCAATGGACGGCTTGTCCTGCCCAAGGGCAGTGCCGGTGCCGCGCAGCGCCTGTGCCTGATCGAGCGGGTCGGCAACCGTTTCCGCGAGACCGAGTTCGATCCGGTCCGCTTCGTGCCGGCGCTGCTGGGCAAGGCATGAGCGCGCGGTCGTCACGGGCTGCTGCCGCCCTGTTCCCGGCCCTGGCCCTGCTGCTTGCGCTGGCAGGTTGCGCCTCCCATGCACCGGCGCCGGTCGTGAAGCGCCCGCCACCGCCGCCCGAGCCCTCGGTCCAGCGCGCCCCGGTGCCTGCCGCACCGGCGCGCACCGACACGTCGCCGGGCAGCGCGCCGGTGGTGGAGCGCGACGCCCGCCCCGAGGTGCACATCGTGCGCAAGGGCGAGACGCTGCTCAGCATCTCGCTCGAATACGGTCTCGATCACCGTGATCTGGCAGCCTGGAACCGGCTCGACAACGTCAACCTGATCCGGATCGGGCAGGCGCTCAGGCTGCGAGCACCAGGCGACACCGGGGCGGCAGCGCCGGCTGCAGCAGTCGTGCGCCCAGCCGAGGTACGTCCGCCCGGCGGGCTGGCGCGCGCGGTTCCGCTGGCCGATCCGGAAGGCGTGCGCACCGAGCCGAGAGCGCTGCGCCAGCCATTTTCCGAGCGCGCGCTGGCGGAGGCCACTGCGGCCGGGCGCCGCCCGGGAGAGGCGGCCGTCGCGCGCATCGAGCCGGCGCCGGTGGCGGTTCCTGAGCCCATCGTCGCGCCGAAGTCGGAGGTACCTGCCGCCCCGGCGGTGATCAGCTGGGCGTGGCCGACTTCTGGCGCGCTGATCGAGCGTTTCTCCGACACGAACCGCGGCATCGATATCGGTGGCAAGGCCGGGCAGCCGATCGTCGCCAGCGCGGATGGGCGCGTCGTCTACAGCGGCTCGGCCATCCGGGGCTACGGCCGCATGCTGATCGTCAAGCACAATGACCAGTACGTCAGCGTCTACGCGCATGCCGCCGAACTGCTGGTGAAGGAAGGGCAGGTGGTCAACCGCGGCCAGCGAATCGCCGAGATGGGCAGCACCGATGCCGACCGGGTCAAGCTGCACTTCGAGATCCGGCGCATGGGACGGCCGATCGACCCTCTGCGCTACCTGCCGGCCGAGGGTGCATCGTGAGAACGACCAGGAGGGGAGTGCCGCCATGTTCGACTGGCTGAGCCGTAACCTCGGCATGCGCGGCAAGTCCACGCATCCCCTTGCGGGCGCGGAGGCGCTGCGCGGGATCATCGATGACCTGCCGCAGGCCAACCTCTCGAAGGCACTGCAGGACCTGGCCGACTGGCTGGCATTGACCGATCGCGTCGACCTCAGCCCCACCGACCGCGTCGCGGCCATCCGCACGCTGGACGCAGAGGGCGCGCGCCTGGCGCGAGAGGTGATGATCGAATTCCTGCAGTCGTCGCCGACTCAGCACCGGGCCGAGCAGAACTGGTTCGCGCTGTCGACCTATCATGCACGTGTGTTCGAGGCCTCGCGCAGTGCCCTGCGCGACCTGTTCGATTCTGACAAGCCGCTTTCGCGGGACAAGGGCACCGCAGCCCATCTCGCAGCGTGCGCGCTTGCGGCGCTGGGAGCGCGGAAGAAGCTGGCTCGCATGCGCTACCGGGCCGTCGAACCCGAGACCTGGAGTGATCTGTACGGGACCTTCCAGCTGGCCGACAGGCTGGGCGTCGCTCGCAAGTCGTTGCGGTTGCCGGAGGCCGACGGGGACACCAGCGCCTATCGCGAGCTCCTGCTGGCGGTCTGGTTCGAACTGGCGCCGATCGGCAGCCTCGACCATGTGCAGATGGAGTACCTCGCTCGCATCGTGCGCGTGCTGCTCGACTCCTTCTGGCTGAGCGAAGCACCCGATAGCTACACCTGCTGGGTGGTCGACCTGGCGATGTCGGCACCGCCACAGCGCTTCTACGCCGACGCCACGCTGCGCATGTCGCAGCGTTTCCTGGCCCCCGGTCGTGCCCATTTCGAGCTGGTGAACCTTGCCCGCGAGATCCGGCGTGCCCGTGCCCTGCCTTCCTACCTGCTGATCGATGGCGTCGAAGGGTTGCAGAACGCGGTCAACCTGGTCGAGAAGCTGGTGCAGCACTGGTCGCGGACGCCGCCTCGGCGGATGTACGACCGTGCGGCACTGCAGGAAGGGATCGATGCCGTCCATGGGTATCGCGAGATCCGCCGCATGATCGCGGGCATCGCCTATCTGCGGCTGACCGAGGCTTCGGCGGGCGGCGACCTGAGCAGGCATCAGCGGGAGGAACTCAGCCGATACGGATTCGTCTCCGAGCAGGGCGACCCGCAGCAGTCGACCGAAAACGAGATCGCGAGGGTACGCGCGATGATCGAGGCGCAGAACCGTCAGATGACGCTGCAATGGATCCTCACCGACATCTCCGATTTCGGCTATGGCGCGATCGCCCAGGGTCCGACGCAGTGGATGCAGGTCGGCCTGCTGCTGGGACTGCGCCGTGCGCACGACGCCGACTGGACCGCTGGTGTCATACGCCGGCTTTCGCGCAACGCGCAGGGGCAGGCCACCGTCGGGGTGCAGCGCTTCCCGGGAACCGGGCGCTGCGGGCGCCTCGGTGCCCTCGACAACCGCCAGGTGTCGGTGTTCGAGCGTTCACTCGAAGCCGGGGTGTCGGTCTACTACGACGCGATCGCGCTGCTCGAGGACAACTCGGTACTGGTCGAGCCCGGCGTCCATGTCGACAACGCACGTTTCCGGATGGTCATCGACGGCAAGCGAACGACCATCAAGTTCGTGCAGCTGCTGGAGCGCGGCGTGAACTTCGAGCATGTGCGCTACGAGGTAGAGCCCGAAATACCCAGGTGAAGCGCTGGCGTGCCGGGTAGCGCCCGGGCGGATCCGTTCAGGGCGACGGGCGCGCGCCGCCCTTGTCCCGCCCGGCGAACCATTCGATGCACTTGCGCATCCGGGCTGCGCTGTCGCTGCCGCTCGGCACGTCGCAGATGCCACTGCCTGCGACGCTGGGTGCGATGCCTGCCGGGCCGGTCGGCTGCGGCTCCTGGCGCTGCGGCGGTTCGACGCGTGCAGCGGCTGGCGCCACTGCTGGCACCAAGGCCACTGGCGCTGGGGCGGCAGGCGGCGCTGGCGGCGCAGGGGCGACAGGCGGGGCTGGCGGGGCAAGGGCGACAGGCGGGGCTGGCGGGGCTGCCGGTGCAGACACACTTGCAGCGGCAGCGTCCTCCGGCAACGGACGCTCACTGATCGCGCGGGTCAGCACGTCGATCTTCTGCTGCTGTTCGGCGAGACGGCTCGACTGCACATCCAGCCGGGCGTTGCGGGCGGCGACCTCGGCATCCCGGCTGCTGATCATCTTCCAGGCAATGCCACCGCTGGCCAATCCGCCGAGCAGCACGCCGCCGCACACCATGCCTGCGATGGCCCACTGACGCGGTTGTCCGGGCAGGCGCGACCGCCATCCGGCGCCAGCTGCAGGCGCCGCACCTTTGTCCGGGTCGTCGTCAGCATCGGTGGCACCGGCCTGGCCGTGCTCGTGTTCCGCAGTATCGAACGCGGCCGTCGATTCGAAAGCGTCCGCGGTGGGTGCCATGTCGGGCGCCTGGGTCGCCTCGGCATCGCGGAGCGTATCAACCGCATCGGCGGGTTCGTCCCTTCCGTCCGCAGGCTGGCGGGAGGGGTCTGTACTGGAGGGAACTGGGTTGTCGCTCATCGAGGGCAATGCTGTAGGGCGGAGTCCGGCCAAACCTTAACGGCGTGCCGCCTCAGGTCTTTAGCCGGCGGATCCTGCGTCGCAGTTCGTCTGCCAGCGCGGCGGCGGGCCGCCCCGGGTCTGCGGGCCGATAGCGGATCTGCACGTAGGCATCGGCGATCGCGAGCACGGCCGGCGCGAGATCGGGGCGGGCCGCTGCCACCCGGGATGCGAAGGCGTGCGGCCCCTCCGACGGCGAACGCTCCAGACCTGCCCGGGCCAGCTTGCGGCACAGTCGCTCCCAGGCGAGGACTGCCGGGTCGCGCCGCCCCGGCAGCAGGCCACGCAGCGCGAGCAGGGCGCCGAGCAGGGTCGCCGCGGCGGCGCCAGCGAGCAGCAGTACCGACAGCGACTTCCAGTCGGTCGAGTCGAGCCCGAGGTTGCGCAGGAACTGCTGCTGGCGTTGCGTGTTGTAGGACAGTACCCACTGGTTCCAGGCATTGGCCACCGCGTCGACCGCGAAGCCGGCCCGGGACAGCATCGGCAGCGATCCGCGCACCAGCATCGGCAACGGATCGTCGATCGAGATCGACGCCGCGATCCCGGACTCGACCCTCAGCGGGGACACGGCCGCGGTGGGATCGATGCGTACCCAGCCGCGTCCGGCCAGCCACACCTCGCTCCAGGCATGCGCCTCGGCCTGGCGTACCACGAGGTAGTTGCCCACCGGATTGACCACGCCGCCCTGGTAGCCGGTGACCACACGGGCAGGCAGCCCGGCGGCTCGCATCAGGACGGTGAAGGCCGACGCGTAGTGTTCGCAGAAGCCACGCCGCGTCTCGAACAGGAACTGGTCGACCGTGTGCTCCGAGGCGAGCGGGGGTGGATTCGTCGTGTAGAAGAAGGGTTCGTCGCGGAAACGTGAAAGAACCCGATCGACGATCTGCTCTGGTTCGAGCCCGGAAGCACGCAGCTCCGCCGCCAGCGCCACGCTGCGCGGATTCAGTCCTGCCGGCAGTTGCAGGGCCCGGCGCAGGTTCGCTTCGGTCTCGTTCTCGTTGACGCGGTAGTCGAGTGCAGCCCGGCCCTCGTAGCGCACCCGGGTGCGCACCGGGGCGTTCGCAAGCAGCACGAAGTCGACCCCTGCGCGCGCCTCCGGCGGCACCGCGGTCGGCATGTCCAGTGCCAGCAGCCAGCGCTCGAAGTGGGGCTCGAGGGTGACGGTATAGGCCACCGGCTCGGAGATCGGACGCACGAGCGGCGCCACGGTGGGCCCGGGCGATGCACTACTGCCCACGGTCCAGAGGCGTCCGTCGAACGTCCAGAATACCGGGCCGCGCCAGTACAGTTCTGCGGTGCGTGGCACGGGCCCGGAAAACTCGACCCGGAAGGCGACATCGGCCGAGGCAGACAGCTGGCCGAAACTGCCCGGGCTCATCGAGTCGGACAGGCCGGTCACGTTCTGACCTCCGTCGCGCGGCAGTCCCCACAGGGGACCAGGCAGCCGCGGGAAGAACAGGAACAGGACCACCATCAGCGGTATCGCCTGGACCAGGAGTTGCCCGGCGAGCGATGCCGTCTGCCGGAACGCGGGCTGGCGCTGGTGGAAGCCGATCATCGTCGAGGTGACGAGCCAGACCGCCAGCAGCATCAGCAGGGCGGTGGGCAGCGTCTGCGAATACAGAAAATTGGTGATGACCAGGAAATAGGCGAGGAACACCAGCACGATGGCATCGCGGCGCGACTTGAGCTCGAGCAGCTTGAGCGCGATCATGATGGCCAGCAGTGCGACGCCCGGCTCACGTCCGAACAGCGTCCCGTACTGCAGGAACACGCCGCCGCTGGCTGCGCTCACCATGGCCACCAGCAGCGCGCGCGGTGGCGGTTGCAGGCGGCGTCGCATCACCGCGATGCGCCAGCCGATGAACAGCACCACCAGCAGCGTCAGCCATGCAGGCAGCCGCGTGGAATGGGGTACCAGCACCACGGCGAGCGAGGCCAGCAGCATCCAGCCGCTGTGGAGCGACAGCGGCAGCACTGCATCGTGCTGGCGCGCCCGCAGCGACCGGCGACTGATCGCGAAGGCACGCCAGAATGCCAGGGCACTGCCGGCCACCAGCAGCGCGCGTGGCGCGCCGGCGAACAGCGGCGCGGCCAACAGCGGGACGATCAGCAGGCCCCACAGGGCTTCGCGCAGCCACGGACGCGCGGCGAGGGCGGCCATGGTACTCACCGGTCGATCCCGTACAGGGCCAGCGCCTCCAGGGCTGCCTCGCGCTGCGCTTCACCAGCCGCGGGTGGCAGGACCTGCCCCGGCAGGCGCAGCCCGAAGGCGATGCCGGTGGCGTCGGCCTCGACCACCCAGCGCGCCAGCCGCGACAGCCTGCCTTCGTCGCCCAGCGATGCCGGCGTGTCTTCCCAGGCGAACCAGGCGATCGAACCGGCTTCGGCGACGAACTGCTTGGCCAGCAGGCCCTGGCCGCGCGCGACCGCCTTCCAGGCGATGCGCTGTGGAGAATCGCCCGGATGCCAGGGCCGCAGGCCCGCGAAGTCGTCCTGCCCGTCCTGCGCGCTGTTGCTTCGTCCGTCACCGGTGGTACCGGCCGGCAGTGGGGCTGCAACGGCCTCGGGCGCAGGATAGACGATCGCAAAGCGGTCGGGCTCGACATACGACCATGCGTAGAACAGGCCCAGTGGATGGCGGGTGAATACCACCAGCCGGCCGGGGTACAGCCGCCCGCGGGCGGGCGCCGCGATGCGCAGCATGCACTGGCCGGTACCAAAGGCGGGGCAGTCGGTGGATTGCGCTTCGCCGTCCGGATGCGCGATCGCCACGCTGTAGCGGGCCAGACGGCGCGGGTTGACGAAAGTCGCATCGAAGCGGACGGTGCCGCCGGCGAATGCGCGGCCGGCCGGTGCGACCGAAACCTCCAGCCCGGCGAGGTTGCGGAAGGCGTGCACGATCGACACCACGGCCATCGAGGCGAGCAGGAAGGTGAGCACGAAGCCCAGGCTCAGGCCGTAGTTGATCGATCCACCGAGCATCACCAGCAGGACCAGTGCGAAGAACAGGCCCTGGCGCGTGGGCAGCAGGAAGATCCGCCGCTGGGTCAGTCGTACCGGGGCCGGTTCGCGGCCGCGCCGATGGAACAGCCAGTCGGCCAGTCGGCGCCGCGGCTGTACATCCCGGCGAGTTGCCGTCCTGGTTGCGCTCATGCGTGCCGGTTCCGGATCAGGCTGGCGTCGGGGCCGGTCATTGGCCTGTCAGGGGCGGGTGATGGGCTGGTCAGGGGCTGGTCAGGGGCCGGTCAGGGTACGGCGACTTCGGCCAGCAGCCGTTCCGCCAGTTCCTGGCCGGGTACCGTGGCCCCGAGAGCCTGGCCGTGCAGGCGATGGCCCGCGACCGAGGGCAGGATCGCCTGCACGTCCTCCGGCTCGACATGGTTGCGACCATCGATCAGCGCCCAGGCGCGCGCGCCGTTTAGCAGTGCGAGCCCGGCGCGCGGGGACAGCCCGCTGGTGAGGTGGGCGGCGCGCCGCGTGTGGGCGAGCAGGGCCTGCACGTAGTCGATCAGGGCCGGCGCCACGAATACGCTGCGCACCTGCGACTGCAGGGCGAGCAGCCCTGCCACGTCCATGCAGGCAGGCAGGTCGTCGATCATCGTGCGGCGCTCGGCGCCGGCGAGCAGCGCACGCTCGGCGTCCGCGTCCGGATAGCCGAGCCGGATGCGCATCAGGAAGCGGTCCAGCTGCGATTCGGGCAGTTCGAAGGTGCCGATCTGGTGCGAAGGATTCTGCGTCGCGATCACGAAGAACGGTTCTGGCAGCCGCCGCGTCTCGCCTTCGATCGTGACCTGCTGTTCCTCCATCGCCTCGAGCAGCGCGCTCTGGGTCTTGGGCGTGGCGCGGTTGATCTCGTCGGCGAGGATCATCCGGGTGAAGATCGGCCCGGGATGGAAGGTGAATGTCCTGGCGTTCATGTCGAACACCGACACGCCGAGGATGTCGTTGGGCAGCAGGTCGCTGGTGAACTGCACGCGATGGAAGTCCAGGCCCAGGGACTTTGCGATCGCATGCGCGAGCGTGGTCTTGCCGACGCCCGGCACATCCTCGATCAGAAGGTGTCCGCGTGCCAGCAGGCAGGCGATCGCCAGCCGCACCTGGTCGTGCTTGCCGAGGATCACGGTGCCCACCTGGTCGATGACCCGGTGGATCGCGGGGAGGAAGGAGGCGTCTTTCATGGCATTGGCATTTACGGCAGTAAGCGCGCCATCTTGATCGCTGCGCGTTCCCATCGTCGCATGGAGGTGCTCGTCCAGCGCCGCGGTAGACTACCGCTTTCCGCCTCACGCGACGCTGGTGACCCCCAATGACCACCGCCTGGCTCACCCATCCCAGCTGCCTGCTGCACGACATGGGCGATTACCATCCCGAGTGCCCCGAGCGACTGACGGCGATCGAGGACCGGCTCGCGCGAGACGCCGCATTGTCCGTGGCGCTGCGCCGCGAGACCGCCCCGGCAGCCACCCGGGAACAGATCGAACGCGCCCATGATGCGCGCATGGTCGATGCCCTGGAACGCGCGTCGCCGGCCACCGGGCTGCGCCAGATCGATCCCGATACCTCGATGAACCCGCATACGCTCGAGGCGATCCGGCACGCTGCCGGCGCGGCGGTGCGCGCCACCGACCTGGTCGCCAGCGGCGAGGTGGACAATGCGTTCTGCGCAGTCCGTCCGCCCGGACACCATGCAGAGCATGCGCGTGCGATGGGCTTCTGCCTGTTCAACAACGTGGCGATCGGCGCGCTTCATGCGCTGGAGGTCCATGGTTTCGAGCGTGTCGCAGTCGTCGATTTCGATGTCCACCACGGCAACGGCACCGAGGATATCTTCCGCGACGATCCGCGGGTGATGATGGTGTCGACCTTCCAGCATCCACTCTATCCGTACAGCGGTGTCGACGGACGATCGGAGCGCATGGTCAACGTGCCCTTGCCTGCGGGGGCGGACGGGCGTGCGTTTCGCTCGGCGGTGGAGCGGGAATGGATCCCTGCGCTCGATCGGTTCGCCCCCGACATGATCTTCATCTCGGCCGGCTTCGATGCCCACCGCGACGACCAGCTGGCCTCGCTGGCGCTGCTCGAGGACGACTATGACTGGGTCACCGCCCGCCTGATGGAAGCAGCGGGACGGCTGTGCGCCGGGCGCATCGTCTCCGTGCTGGAAGGCGGCTACAGCCTGCCGGCGCTCTCGCGCAGTGTCATGGTCCATGTGCGGCGGTTGGCGGGGCTGAGCCCCGCCTGACGCGGCCACCGCGTCAGGCGGGATCGAACAGCAGCGCGGCCAGCACGCGCCGACCCTCGCCACCCAGGATGTTGTAGGTGCGGCAGGCCGCCGGTGTATCCATCACTTCGATGCCGACACGAGCGTCGGCCAGGCAGCGGGTCAGCGCCGGTGGCGGGAAGCGCAGGCGGCGGCCGGTGCCGAGCAGCACCAGCTCGGGCGAATGCTCGAGCAGGGCCTCGAAGTGCGAGGCCTGAAGCGACGCGAAGTCGGGTGCTGCCCAGGCCAGTGGCCCGACGTCCGGGCCGACCAGCAGCGGCCGGGCATGCCGGGTGCCGTTGACGAGGACATGGTCCATGCCATGGCCGGTGATGGTATTGAGCCCTGTCGTGTCGGCGAGGTGGAACTTCATCGTGCGCCGGGACCGACGAGGGCCGAGAGCACTGCGAACAGCTTCGACTTCGCCTCGAAGCCGACCCCGGGTTCCTGCGGCAACCGGACGTGCCCGTCCTCGACCGGGATGCCGTCGGCAAAGCCGCCGAACGGCTGGAACACGCCGGGATAGGACTCGTTGCCGCCCAGGCCGAGGCCTGCCGCGATGTTCAGCGACATCTGGTGGCCGCCATGCGGGATGCAGCGGCGCGGCGACCAGCCATGCTCGCGCAGCATGGCCAGCGTGCGCAGGTATTCCACCAGCCCGTACGACAGCGCGCAGTCGAACTGCAGCCAGTCCCGGTCCGCACGCATGCCCGCGTAGCGCACCAGGTTGCGGGCGTCCTGCATCGAGAACAGGTTTTCCCCGGTAGCCATCGGATGCGGATAGTGCTCCGCCAGCGCCGCCTGCAGCGCGTAGTCGAGCGGATCCCCGGCCTCCTCGTACCAGAACAGTCCGTAGGGCGCGAGCGCCTTTGCGTAGGCGACCGCGGTCGGCAGGTCGAAGCGACCGTTGGCATCGACCGCCAGCCGGTCGCCGCTGCCGACGACCTCCAGCACTGCGTCGATGCGGCGCAGGTCCTCGTCGAGATCGTCGCCGATCTTCATCTTGACCACGGTGTAGCCCAGGTCGAGGTAGCCGCGCATCTCGTCCTGCAGCGCACCGAGGTCCTTGCCTGGATGGTAGTAGCCGCCGGCTGCGTACACGAACACGCGCGCATCGGCCTCGCCGTTGCGATAGCGGTCGGCAAGCAGGCGCCAGAGCGGCTTGCGCTCGATCTTCGCCACGGCGTCCCACAGCGCCATGTCGAGCACTCCCATGGCCACCGACCGTTCGCCATGGCCACCGGGCTTCTCGTTGGCGAACATGCATGCCCAGGCCCTGTGTGGATCGATGTTGTCGCCGGACTCGTCGAGCAGCGAAGCGGGATCTGCGGACAGCAGGCGCGGGATGAAGCGCTCCCGCAGCAGGCCCTGCTGCGAGTAGCGCCCGTTGGAGTTGAAGCCATAGCCGACCACCGGCCGGCCGTCGCGCACGACGTCGGTGACCACCGCGACGATGCTCGCATCCATCTTCGTGAAGTCGATGTATGCGTTGCGGATCGCCGAGGCGATCGGCGCGGTGCCCTGGTGGATGGCTACGATCTTCGGCATGGCGTGCTTCGGGAGGGATTACTCGACGCGGGCGCCCGACAGCTTGATCAGGCGGGCATAGCGTTCGATCTCGCGCGGAATCAGCGCTGCGAACTCATCGACGGACATGGCCATCGGCTCCAGGCCCTGCTGCAGGAACTGGTCGCGAACATCGGGCATCGTGAGTACCTTTGCCAGCGCGCGATTCGCCTGTTCGACGATCGGTCGTGGCAGCCGCGCCGGGCCCCACATGCCCATCCATGGACTCATCTCGTAGCCCGGCAGTCCGGACTCGGATACGGTCGGGATGTCCGGCAGCATCGGCAGGCGGCGCCCGGAGGTGGTCGCCACCGCGCGCAGCTTGCCGGCCTTCACCTGGCCCATCACCGACGGCACCGTCGCCAGCATCAGCGGCACTTCGCCGCCGAGCAGCCCGGCGAGCGCCGGCCCGCCGCCCTTGTACGGCACATGCTCGAGTTCGACCTTGGCCATCGAAGAGAACAGGGTCATCGACAGGTGCGGTGCGCTGCCGTTGCCGGCGGACCCGTAGAGCACCTGTTTCGGCTTGGCGCGCGCGAGCGCGATCAGGTCCTTCACCGACCGCACGGGGAACGACGGATGGACCACCAGCAGCGTGGGCTGCGTGGACACCATGCCGATCGGCGTGAAGTCCTTCACCGTGTCATAGGACAGCTTCGGATAGAGCGCCGCGTTCGACAGGTGGGTCACCGAGTGCAGCATCAGCGTGTAGCCGTCGGGCTCGGCGCGGGCGACCACATCGGCACCGACGGTGCCTGCGGCGCCGCCGCGGTTCTCGATGGTCACCGGCTGCCCGAGTGCTTCCGCCATGCGGGGAGCCACGATCCTGCCGGCGACGTCGTTCGACCCGCCGGGCGGCCAGGGGATCAGCATGCGCACCGGCTTCACCGGCCAGGCCTGCTGGGCCAGGGCTGCAGGCGAGACCAGCACGAGCGTCGCCGCAGCCACGGTGCCTGCTGCTGCCAGCGCGCAGGCGAGTGCGCGACCAGCGTGGGCGTGAGCCGGCACGGTCGCGCGGGTTGCTGCAACGGCCTTCGCCGCCATGTTGTCCATAGGGGTACTCCTCTTCGGGGATACGGGCGGAACGGTCAGGCCAGCCAGTCGCGCACGCCCGCTTCGTCGTGCAGGCGCCAGCAGCGTGCGATCACCGTGCGCATCTCGTCGGGCGAGGCTCCGTCGGCGTAGGCCGCCAGGCGCAGCGCCTTGTCCTCGAGTTCGGGCCGGGACAGGGTATTGCCCGGGTCGCCCTTAGGCGTGTCGACCCGCTGCTCGAAATGCCGTCCGTCGGTGGTCTCCACCTGGACGCGACCGAGCCAGCGCTTCGGATAGGCCGCGTCGACTTCCGGGTCGAGCACCATCGTCACCCGCTCGAGGAACGATCGTACCCGGGCATCGCGCAGGGCAGGATCAGTGAACTCGCCCAGCCCGGCTCGCCCCTGCAGGGCGATCTGCGCCAGCACGAAGCCCATCGAGAACTTGGACTGGTGGATCGAGCGCGGATCGGTCACCGGCCCGAGCACGTCGATGGCGCCCTGGTGCACATGGCAGCGCACCGAGGCGATGTCATCGGCGGCGAGCCCGCGCGCCTGCATCAGGTCGAGAAGTGCATCGGCGGCCGGATGGGTATGGCGGCACGAGGCATGGAACTTGAACGAGGTTTCCGCCAGCGCCCAGCGTTCGCCGAGCCGGTCGACCAGGCAGGCCGGATCGGCGTCGGTGGACATGCCGGCCGCCATGCCGGTCGGGCCTTCGAGGATGCGGCGCGCACCGGTGAAGCCATCGCGCGCGAGCCAGGCGGCGGTCAGTCCGTTGGCCGCTGCCTTGGCGGTGTGCAGCTGCTTCGAATCGGCGGCATCGCGCAGGAACTCCCACAGGCCTGCGGCCTGGGTGCCGGCCGAGCCGAGCGCATGCTGCATGCGATCGGCGTCGAGCTTGAGCAGGTGGCCGACCGCGGCAGCGGCCGCGAGCGTACCTGCGGTGCCGGTGGTGTGGAACACGCGGTAGTGGGAACGGCCGAGGAACTCGCCCACGCGGATTCCACATTCGTAGCCGGCGACGCAGGCGGCGATGAAATCGCGGCCGGAGGCGCCGATCGCCTGGGCCGTGGCCAGTGCCGCCGGGAACACGACGGTGGCCGGGTGCAGCACCGAGCTGTTGTGCAGGTCGTCCTGCTCGACCACGTGCGAGGCTGCGGCGTTCACCATCGCGGCGAACAACGGCGAGGAGAAGGTGCGGTTCGTCAGTACCTGCGCGCCGTCCTTGCTGCCTGATCCGGCTGGGCCCATCGTGGCGGCGAACGACTCGAACAGCTTGACCGGGCGCGCGGTGCGTCCGGCGATCGTGCAGGCGAACCAGTCGAGGAACAGGTCTTCGCAGCGCGCGACCACCGGCGCCGGGACATGCTCGTACTGCAGGGCTGCAAGGAAGGCCGACAGCGCGGCAGTCTCACCTGCCGCCGGTTGGGTTGGCTGGACGCTCATCTTGTTTTCCTCCGGGGTGCCGCCGGTGCGCCGATGCCGTGCATCCGCGCGCCGTCGCGGCCGTTGCGCGCTCAGGCGGCGCGGGACTCGTGCAGGGAACGGATGGATTCTGCGCTGTAGCCGAGCTCGGACAGGATCCGGTCGGTGTGTTCGGCGAGCGCGGGCACCGGCGCCATCGCCGCTTCGAAGTCGTCGAACGCGGCCGGCGGCAGCACTGCCTGCATGGTGCCGCCGGGGTGGCCGACCTCGCGCCAGCGGTCGCGTGCCGCGAGCTGCGGATGTGCCCAGACATCTGCCGGCGTGTTCAGGCGCCCGTTCGCGATGCCGGCGGCGTCCAGTCGGGCGACCAGTTCGGCGGCCGTGATCCGGGAGAACACGGACTGGAACACCTGCATCATCTCTGCCCGCCGCTCGGTGCGCTTGGTATTGCTGTCGTAGCGGCTGTCGCGTGCGAGTTCCGGCATGCCGAGCACCCGGTCGCAGAACACCGCCCACTCGCGCTCGTTCTGCAGGCCGAGCATCACGCTGCGGCCGTCGGCGCAGTCGAACTTGCCGTAGGGCACGATGGTCGCGTGGTCGGGCCCGCTGCGGCGGGGGGCATTGCCGGAGTACTGCGTGTAGTAGACCGGATGGCTGTTCCACTCGACGAGGCAGTCGAACATCGGCACCTCGACGTGCGCGCCGCTGCCGTCGCGCTCGCGTCGGTAGAGCGCAGCGAGGATGGCGGAGTAGGCATGCATGCCGGTGGCGATGTCGGCGATCGACACGCCGACCTTGCACGGCGTGTCGGGCGTGCCGGTGACCGACAGCACGCCGGACTCGCTCTGGATCAGCAGGTCGTAGGCCTTCTTCTCCGCGTAAGGGCCGGTGGCGCCATAGCCGGAGATGTCGCAGGTGACGAGCCGCGGATGCTTCGCGCGCAGGGTCGCCGCGCCGAAGCCGAGGCGCTCGACCGCACCCGGGGCGAGGTTCTGGATGAACACGTCGGCACGTTCGACCAGCCGGTGCAGGGCCTCGCGGGCCGCCTCCTGCTTGAGGTCGAGCGACAGTGATTCCTTGTTCCGGTTGAGCCAGACGAAGTAGGCCGACTGCCCGTCCACTGCCTTGTCGTAGCCCCGGGCGAAGTCGCCACCGTCGGGTCGTTCGACCTTGATCACGCGCGCGCCGAGGTCGCCCAGCTGGCGCGCGGCGAACGGCGCTGCGACCGCCTGCTCGAGCGACACCACGGTGATCCCGGCGAGGGGGCGGCGCTCAGGGGATGCACTCATCGCGGGCCGCCGTTCAGAACGAGCGGGGCATGCCGAGGACATGCTCGCCGACGTAGGACAGGATCAGGTTGGTCGAGATCGGCGCGACCTGGTAGAGCCGGGTCTCGCGGAACTTGCGCTCGACGTCGTACTCGGCGGCGAAACCGAAGCCGCCATGGGTCTGCACGCAGACGTTCGCTGCTTCCCAGGACGCATCGGCCGCGAGCAGCTTGGCCATGTTTGCCTCGGCGCCGCAGGGCAGGCCGGCATCGAACATCTGGCAGCCCTTGAAGCGCATCAGGTCGGCCGCCTCGATGTTCACGTGCGCCCGGGCGATGGGGAACTGGATGCCCTGGTTCTGGCCGATCGGGCGGTCGAACACGATGCGGTCCTTCGAGTACTGGGCGGCCTTCTCGATGAACCAGTGGCCGTCGCCGATGCACTCGGCGGCGATCAGCAGACGCTCGGCATTCATGCCGTCGAGGATGTACTTGAAGCCGCGGCCTTCCTCGCCGATCAGGTTCTCGGCCGGTACCTCGAGGTTGTCGAAGAACAGCTCGTTGGTCTGGTGGTTCATCATGTTGCGGATGGGCTTTACCGTCAGGCCTTTGCCGATCGACTGCTTGAGGTCGACGATGAACACCGAGAGGCCGTCGGACTTGCGCTTGCACTGGTCCTTCGGCGTGGTACGCGCGAGCAGCAGCATCAGGTCGGAGTAGAGCACGCGCGAGATCCAGACCTTCTGGCCGTTGACGACGTAGCGGTCGCCCTTGCGCACTGCCGTCGTCTTGAGGTTCGTCGTGTCTGTGCCGGTCGACGGTTCGGTGACGCCGAACGACTGCAGGCGCAGCTGGCCGGACGCTATGCCCGGCAGGTACCTGCGCTTCTGTTCCTCCGAGCCGTGGCGCAGCACCGTGCCCATCGTGTACATCTGCGCATGGACGTAGCCGGAATTACCGCCCGCGTGGTTGATCTCCTCGAGGATGATCGATGCCTCGGTGAGGGTGACGCCCGAGCCGCCGTATTCCTCCGGGATCAGCGCGCCCAGCCAGCCCGCTTCCTCGAGCGCCTTGATGAAGGCCTCGGGGTAGCCGCGCTCCTCGTCGATCCGGCGCCAGTACTCGCCGTCGAAGGCACTGCACAGGTCGCGCACGGCCTGGCGCAGGGGCTGGTGGGTATCGGTGGGTTGTGGGGCATTCATCGGCGGTCGGCTCCGGTCCGGACAGGGTCGCCGAGGACCGTCTGCGTGTCGTCGGCGGGCGGCTTCATGGCCGGGTCGGATTATAGGCGTGCTTGACCATCGGGGACAGCGAATCCTATGATCGTCGCGCTCCGGCGCTGCGGTGTAATCCGCCACCCCTCGGTCCCGGCAAGTGTCTGCCGGAGCCGCACGGGTCCCCCGCAGTCCACCGATACTGGATACCAAACGTGGCAGAAGTGACTACCGGCTGGCCGGACGACGTCTACGCAGAACTCGAGGCCGCCGGCATCCGGCAGGTCTCCTACGTGCCCGATGCCGGGCACAGCCGCCTGATCCAGCGTTGCCAGGCGAACCCGGCGATGCGCACCGTCTCGCTGACCACCGAGGAGGAGGGCGTCGCGATGGGGCTGGGTGCCTGGCTCGGCGGCGACCGCCATGTGCTGCTGATGCAGTCCTCCGGGGTGGGCAACACGATCAACATGCTGGCCGCGCCGATCGAGATGCGCGTGCCGCTGCTGATGCTGGTCACGATGCGTGGCGAGTGGGCGGAGTTCAATCCCTGGCAATTGCCCATGGGACAGGGAACCCGTGCCGCGCTCGAGAGCGTCGGTACGTTGGTCTACCCGGTCGACCAGCCGGAGCAGATCGCGCCGACCGTCGGCGCGGCGGCGACCATGGCCTTCAACACCGGGCGTGCGGTCGCGGTGCTGATCGGCCAGCGGGCGATCGGTGCAAAGAACTGGAACAAGTAGCAGTCCCCGACACCTGCAGGAACGGAAGCCCCACATGGCCAGTGCGAACCCTCCCTCCGGAACCGCGGTGCAGATGCTGCGCCGCCCGCTGATCGAATCGATCCTCGCCCGCCGCGGCGATGCGCTGGTGATCACCGGCCTTGGCACGACCTGCTACGACGTGTTCTCGGCCGGCGACAACCCTCTGAACTTCTACAACTGGGCCGGCATGGGTGGCGCCGCGATGGTGGCCTGCGGGCTGGCCCTTGCGCAGCCTGCGCGCCGGGTGCTGTGCATCACCGGCGACGGCGAGATGCTGATGGGGCTGGGCAGCCTGGCGACCATCGCCTGCGAGCGGCCGGCCAATCTGTCCATCGTGGTGATGGACAACGAACACTACGTCGAGACCGGCATGCAGGGCACGCATACCGGCCGCGGCGTCGACCTTGCGGGCATCGCCCGTGCCGCGGGTTTCCCGGTGGCCACCTGCGTGACCGCGCAGGACGGCGTGCCGGCCGCGCTCGAGGCGATCTACGGCCCCGGCCCGGTGTTCGTGAACCTCAAGGTGAATCCTGCCCAGCCGCCGATGACGCTGCCGATGCGCGACGGTCCCTACATTCGCAGCCGCTTCCGCGACGCGCTGCTCGGGCCTGCGGTTGCCCATCCGGTGATGATCCCGGCGCCGAAGCAGGCCTGACGCCCACCGCGGCAATCGCCCGGGCTGTTACCGCACCAGGAAGGCAATCGATGGATACCAGCGGCGAGACACTGAAGGTCTACCGGCACTACATCGACGGCGCGTCGGTGGCGCCGGCGAGCGATCGCTATTTCGAGACCTTCAACCCGTTCACCGCGAAACCGTGGGCGATGGTCGCGCAGGGCGATGCGCGCGATGTCGACCTCGCGGTCGAGGCCGCGCACCGGGCGTTCACCAGCGGCCCGTGGCCGAAGCTCACTGCCTCGCAGCGCGGTGCACTGCTGCTGCGCCTGGCCGACCTGATCGGGCCGCAGTCCCTGCGCCTGGCGGAGATCGAGGTGCGCGACAACGGCAAGCTGCTGTCCGAGATGGCCGGGCAGACCGCGTACATGGCGAACTGGTACCGATACTACGGCGGCCTTGCCGACAAGATCGAAGGCGCGGTGATCCCGACGGACAAGGCCGACGTGCTGAACTTCACGCGCCATGAACCGCTGGGCGTGATCGCCGCCATCGTGCCGTGGAACTCGCCCCTGCTGCTCACCGCCTGGAAACTCGCGCCGGCCCTGGCTGCAGGAAACACGGTGGTGATCAAGCCGTCGGAGTACACCTCGGCGTCGATCCTCGAGTTCATGGAACTGGTCGAGCAGGCCGGCTTCCCGTCTGGCGTGGTGAACGTGGTCACCGGTTTCGGGCAGGATGTCGGCGCGCCGCTGTCGGAACACCCGAAGGTCGCCAAAGTTGCCTTCACCGGCTCCGACCGCACCGGCCAGCTGATTTACGAGGGTGCGGCAAAGGGCCTCAAGCGCGTGAGCATGGAGCTCGGCGGCAAGTCGCCGAACATCGTGTTCGACGATGCCGAGCTCGACAACGCGGTGAAGGGCGTGATCTCGGGCATCTTCGCGGCTACCGGACAGACCTGCATCGCGGGGTCCAGGCTGCTGGTGCAGCGCTCGATCCACGACGCGTTCGTGGAGCGGCTGGTCGCCTTCGCGAAGACCGCACGCATGGGCAACCCGATGAGTGCCGACACTCAGGTGGGACCGGTCACCAACCTGCCGCAGTACCGCAAGATCCTCGAGTACATCGACATCGCCCGCGCCGAGGGCGCGATTCCGGTGCTCGGCGGGGGCAAGGCGGTGCGGCCGGAGTGCGGCGACGGCTGGTTCGTGGAGCCGACCATCTTCGTGGGCGTTGGCAACGCCATGCGCATCGCCCAGGAGGAAGTGTTCGGGCCGGTGCTGTCGGTGATCCCGTTCGAGGACGAGGACGACGCGGTTGCCATCGCCAACGACGTACAGTTCGGCCTTGCGGCCGGCGTCTGGACCCAGGACATCCGCCGCGCGCTGTCGATGAGCGAACGGCTGCGTGCGGGCACTGTCTGGGTCAACACCTACCGTGCGGTGTCGTACCTGTCGCCCTTCGGCGGCTACAAGCGCAGCGGGTTGGGCCGCGAGAACGGGCAGGACATGATCCACGAATACCTTCAGACCAAGAGCGTCTGGATCTCTACCGCAGCCGAGGTACCGAACCCGTTCGTGATGCGCTGACCGCGAGGACGACCGGCCCGGTCTGTCGGTCAGGTCGCGCGGTGGATGGAGAGGTTTGAATGAAGGTCGTGGAGTTCCTGCTGCAGTCGCTCGAGGCCGTCGGCGTGCGGCATATCTTCGGCAATCCCGGCACCACCGAGATCCCGCTGGTCAGAGCCTGCGCCGACCGGGGGGCGGATGGCCTGCGCTATGTCGTCGCGTTGTCGGAAGTGTCTGCGGTGCCGATGGGCGATGCCCAGTCGCGACTGCGGCGCGGGCTCGGCGTGGTGAACCTGCATGTCGCCCCCGGGCTGGGCAATGGCATGGGCAACCTCTACACCGCGAGCATCGCGAAGTCGCCGCTGCTGGTGCTGGTCGGCAGCCAGGACACCCGGTTGCTGCATACCGACCCGATCCTGCACGGTCCGCTGGAGCAGATGGTCCGGCCGGTGGCCAAGGCGGTGTACACCCTGTCGGCAGCAGGCGATATCGCATTCCAGGTCCGCCAGGCGATCCGGGTGGCGCTGACGCCGCCGACCGGTCCGGTGGCGCTGATCTGCCCGCCCGACCTGCTCGAACGTGAGATCGATGCGCAACCGGTGCAGGTGCAGCCGCCGCGCCTGTCAGGGCTGGGCAGCGCGGATGCCGATGCCTATGCGGCGTTCCTGCGCTCGGCACGCGCGCCGGCGCTGGTTGCGGGCGAGGATGTGCACTGGGCCGGTGCCTCGGACGCGCTGCGCCGACTGGCCGAGTCCGTCGGCGCGCCGGTCTACAGCGGCCCCTATACCGGGATGCTGCCGATCGATACTGCGTCGCCGAGCCATGCAGGGTACCTGTCGCCCGGGTTCGCCGCGATCGCCGACCGCCTGCGCGGCCATGATGCGCTGCTGCTCGTCGGGTTCCGCAATTTCCGGACGACGCTGCATGCGCAGCCTGCCCTGCACCAGGCGCGGGCCTGGATCGGGCATGACCCGGCCGTGCTCGCTGTCGACGGCGAGTTCGAACTCGCGCGGCTGGCCGACCTCGAATCCTCCCTGGGTGCAATCGAAGGCGCGCTCGCCGCGTCGCAGGCTGCAGCGCCTGCCGCGGCGCCGGCACGCTGGCTGCCTGCCGTCGAACTGCCCGCTGCCCGCGAGCATGTGTTCCATCCCTCCCGTGCGGTGGTTGCGCTGCTGCAGTCCTTCCGGGGTGCGATCGTGTTCGATGAATCCGGCCTGTCCACCTCGGACGTGCGCCAGTTCGTCGATGCGCGTCCGGGCGAGTACCTGATCAATGGCAGTGGCGGCATCGGCTGGGCGCTGGCCGCATCGGTCGGTGGAGCGATCACCTGCCCGGACCGGCAGGTGCTTGCGGTGGTCGGCGACGGTTCGTCGCTGTATGCGTCCGAGGCGCTGTGGACTGCGGTCCACCACCGGGCGAGTCTCCTGGTGGTCGTGCTGTCGAACCGGCGCTATGCCACCCTCAACTCCGCGGCCGGGCGGCTGGCCGGTGGCCCGATCGGCCTGTTCACGCTCGAGCCGCCGGTGCTCGACTTCAGCGGGCTCGCTGCCCTGCACGGCCTGGCGTTCGTGCGCTGCGATTCCGAGGCAGGGCTGGACGCCTTCCTGCAGGGGGCTGGCGGTCGGGTCGACGCACCGACCCTGCTCGAACTGCGCTTGGACCCGGAGATCGCGCCAGTGATGGCGTCGCGCCATTTCTGAGCCTGCCGACCGGGCCCTCATCGGGCGACTGGCGCGCCCTGGACGGTTCCGGCGTCGAGTCGGCCACGCATGGGCCGAGACGAAGCCGCTGTGCCGGATGCCTTCGCTCCGGTTAGATTAGCGAATGCACGACGTACCGCCGCGACCCAAGACGCACTATGAGATCCTGGAGGTCGAGCCCGGCGCGTCCGCCGACGACCTGAAGGCCGCTTTCCGCATCCTGTCGCGCCGCCATCATCCCGACCGCCATCCCGCGCACCCGGATGCGGCGGCCCGGATCATGGCGTCGATCAATGTCGCCTACGACGTGCTGTCCGATCCGGACCGGCGTGCCGACTACGACTGGCAGATCGGGGTGTCGCAGCCGAGCACGCCAGTACAGCGCCGCAGCCGGGTCCGTCCGGGCCAGCCTGGGGGCGCGGTGCGTGCCCCGTACACCGCCAGCACCGGTGCGGCGGCCGTCCCGGGCGAATTCTCGAGGCGGCGCCGGGCGATGGCCGTGCGCCGGCTGATGGCCGCGTCGGTGCTGTCCTGCCTGGTGGGGCTGTTCATCATCGGCTGGGTAGTGCTGGCGCCGGACGGGTCAGGGACGGAGCCGGACCTGTCGCGGATCCAGGATGCGCGGGTGTCGCAGGCCAGCCGGCCGATGGCCTCCGCCGGCGAGGGCGGGCAGGCTGGAGCGCGCGGCGAAGGCAGTACGTCCGCGCCGGTGGCGAAGGGCCTTGACATCGACAAGGTGCACATCCGTCCGCTGGAGTCGCCGACCGGGATGCCGTGGCCATCGGTATCGGGTGAACTTGCCGGCTATGAGCGGCTGTTCGCCACCGGCTCCCACGGCCTGCTGCTGGATAACCGCCTCGGCCCGTCCGACGTGTTCGTGAAGGTGTACCAGGTGGACGGTGTCGGACTGGCCGCTGCCCGCCACGCCTTCGTGCGTGCCCGCGACAGGCTGCTTCTGAACGACTTTCCGCCAGGCGCCTACGAGGTGCGGTACCTGTCGCTGGACACTGGGCAGAGTCTGCGTTCGCTCAGGCTGCAACTGGGGGCGTCGGTTGCCGACGGCGCCACGCTGGAATTCAGGCTCGATGACATGCAGGGGCGCAGCGGGCGTGCGGTACCGATCACCCAGGACGTGTTCCATGACTCCGGGCTGAAATCCAAGTCGGGGCGCCAGCTGTCGATCGGGACTGCCGACCCGGTACGCTGAACCGGCGACCGCGCTCAGCGGCTGATTGCAGGGAACGTGACCGCGATGCCCCAGGCGAAGGCCAGCGCCGAGGCGATCGCTCCCGGCCACGGGCTGCCGGTGGCACGCAGGCAGCATCGGCTGATCAGTCCGTAGACGATGAACATCACCAGGATGGCCGGGATGATGATCACGAGGAAGAACAGGCGCGACAGGTCGAGCGCGACGGCCAGCACCAGCGAGCCGATGAACAGCGCCTTCGTGATCGGGTAGGCAAGGCGCGGTGCCTGCGGATGGCGTGCAAGCGCCTCGTCGGCGAAGGCCCAGGCGAGAGTGCCTGCCAGCAGTGTGAGGATCAGCGGGCCGCGGCCGTCGGCGGGCCACAGGTTGAACACATACCGGTCGACCGGTATCCCTATCGCCAGCGTGGCCCAGCCGATCATCGCCAGCGCTGCCAGCAGCGTCCCGAGGGATGGGGGGCGCACCGTCAGCGGTTCCAGCCTGCCGCTGCGCAAGAGCCACAGGGTGCCTCCGGCGGTGAGCAGCCCGTAAAGGCCGAAATGCAGCAGCAGGTAGTCGCCCAGCAGGATCGGCAGGAAGTGGGACGGTACCAGGCGTAGCAGCAGCGGAGTCGCCAGTGCCGGACCGAGTGTGAGCCACAGCCAGTCGCGGCGTGCGAGCGTACGCGTCGACCCTGCGTCGATCGCCGCGGCCGCGCGGCCGTACATGCCTCGTCGCGCGGGCGTATCGCCGCGCGACACGGAGCCGAGCAGCAGCGACAGCGGCCAGGCCAGCAGCACCACGCCCGCGAGCAGCCCTGCGATGGCCGGGCCGCGGGCATCGATGTACGGGACCTCGACCGTCCCGGACGCCGCAGCGCCGTCGAAGGCCTGGCGCATCCAGTCCAGTGCCTCGCGCTGGCTGGTCGCATGGTAGAGCACACCGATGTGCTCGGCGCCGGGCGCCAGCACGAAGCGCCGTGCACTGCCGTCCTCGAAGCGGCCGTAGGTCTGACCGGGAACGACGCCGGCAGCGGCCTCGTCGGTCGCATCCGGGCCGGCGACCAGGCGGCGACCGAACGACTGCACCATCGCCGGTTCGATCGAGCCGTAGATCGACAGCAGGTTGCGTGGCGGCACCATGCGCGCGCCACCGTAGACCAGCGACACACCGATGGTCGCGGCGATCGACGGATCGGCCTGTGCCTGCCTCACGACCAGGTCCGATGCCATCGAATGGCCGAGCAGGGCGACCCGACCATCGGCACCAGGCAGCGTCCGGGCGAAGGCCACCACCCGGTCGACTGCGCCGAGCAGCGAGGCGAGCAGGGCGTCGTGCGCCTGCAGGCTGCCCGGCAGCGGCTGCGGATGCCGGCCGTGCCCCGGGAAGTCGAAGGTGACCGCGATCAGCCCGTTGCGCGCGGCCGTCGTCGCGAACGCCTGCATCAGTTGCTGCGAGCCGGCGAAGCCGTGCGCGATGACGACCACCGGGCGTGGGCCGGTGCTGCCAGCCGGTCGGAACACCGTTACCGGGATCGCATCTGCATGGCCACGCGACACCTCGATGCCCTGGCTGGCCGACTCCAGGGTCCGCAGCGACTGGCCGGCCAGCATGAGCGCGCACAGGGCGAGCAGCATGCCGCCGACGATGGCCATGTGACCGCGCATCTCCGGCGGCCTTCGGTCAGAGCAGCCCGCGCGCGATGCCGCCGTCCACCAGCACCGATTGCCCGGTGATGTAGCTGGCCTGGTGCGAGGCCAGGAAGGCGACCATCGAGGCGATCTCTTCCGGACGGCCGAAGCGGCGCAGCGGGATGTCGCGGGCGAACTCGCTGATCACCGCTTCCTCGTCGACCCCGCGCTCGACCGCCAGCTGCGCCGCCCGCTTGGCCCAGAGCGCGGTGCGGGTGCGGCCCGGCGATACCGAGTTGACCCGGATGCCGAAGCGGGACAGCTCTGCGGCGAGTGTCTTGGTCAGCGCGATAAGGCCGGCCTTGTGGACGTTGGACACCACCTGGTGTTCGTACGGCATGCGCGCGCCGGCGGCGCCGAGCAGCACGATGCTGCCGGTGCCGGCGTCCTTCAGCATCGGCAGGGCGAGGCGGATCGAGCGTATCGCCGACAGCACGTTGAATTCGTAGTTGGCGAGCCAGGCATCGTCGGTGAGTTCCTCGAACAGCGCGCGCTGGCTGCCGCCCACGGCCGCGACCAGGATGTCCAGGCGCGGGCTGCCTTCGCTGTCGTCGGAACGCAGCCAGTCGGTGAGCTTGGCGACGTCGTACGTCTGCGTGATGTCGGCCGCGAAATGGCGTACCGGCCTGCCCGCCGCGGTCTCGAGGAGATCCGCCGCCCGTGCGAGCTTCTCCGGGTTGCGCGATACGATCGTGACCTTGGCCCCGTTGTCGAGCAAGGTGCGCGCCGATGCGAAACCGATGCCTTCCGAGCCGCCGATCACGAGCGCGTGTTCGCCAGCGATGCCCAGGTCCATTCGAATGCTCCTGCAGTGGTGACGGTTGCCGTCGGACCGGCAGGGTATCAGTCCAGCCGCGTCCCCGACAGGCGTACCACCTTGCCCCAGAGTTCATGCTGCTGCTGCAGGAAAGCGCCGAACTCGACACCGGACAGGGTGGCCGGTACCGCGGCCTGGGCGAGGATGCGCTCGCGCATCGACGGTTCCCGCACGATCGCGGCGAGGTCCGAGGTCCAGCGCGCCAGGATCTCGGGTGGCGTGCCGGTGATGCCCAGTGCGCCGATCCAGCCGACCGCCTCGTAGCCGGCCAGCTGTTCGCCGATCGCCGGTATCGCGGGTGCCGACGGCACGCGTTCCCGGGTGGTCACGCCGATCGCGCGCAGCTTCCCCGACTGGATCGAAGGCAGTGCCGAGGTGAGACTGTCCACCATCAGCGTCACGTGGCCGCCGAGCAGGTCCTGCAGCGCAGGCCCGCTGCCCTTGTAGGGGACGTGCACCATCTTCACCCCTGCCATGCTGGCGAACAGTTCACCAGCCAGGTGCTGGGAGGTGGCTGGTCCGGCCGATGCGTACTGCACCTGCCCGGGCCGGCTTCGCGCCAGCGCCAGCAGTTCCTTCACCGAGCGCACTGGCAGGCTCGGGTGGGCAACGATAACCAGCGGCAGCGCGACCACCTGCGCCAGCGGCACGAAGTCCTTCATCGTGTCGTAGGGCAGCTTCGTGAACACGTGTGGATTGATCGAGATCGGTCCGGCCGACCCCATCAGTGCCGTGTAGCCATCCGGCTTCGAGCGCGCGGCGGCCTCGGCACCGATCATGCCGGCGCCGCCGGCCCGGTTCTCGACCACCACCGGCTGGCCCCAGGTCGCGGACAGACGCTCGGCTGCCAGCCGCGCGAAGGTGTCGGCGGCCTGCCCGGGCGGGAACGGCACGATGATGCGCGACGGACGGGCAGGGAACGACTGTGCAGCCAAGGGCATGGCGGCGCTGGTGCAGAGCGTGGCTACCGCGACCGCTGCAGCGGTTCGAATGATCGGTATCATCTGACATCCTCCTCCGGAAGCACGTGCAGGATAGCAGACCCCGATCAACCGCCGAGGCCGTCCCAGATGAACGAACCGATTCCCCATGACCTGATCGTGCACGATGCACCTGTGGCCGGTGCCCCGAGCGATGTCCTGTTCGGCAGCGACGCCGTCGCCGAGACGCTGCGCCGCCTCGACATCCCGTTCATCGCGCTCAACCCGGGCGCGAGCTACCGCGGGCTGCATGACAGCATCGTCAACTACCTGGGCAACCGCACGCCGCAGATGATCCTGTGCCTGCACGACGAGCATGCGGTGCACATCGCGCAGGGCTACTGGAAGGCCTCGGGCCGGCTGATGGCCTCTGCGCTGCATTCCAACGTCGGCCTGATGCATGCGTCGATGCCGATCTTCAACGCCTGGTGCGACCGCACGCCGGTGCTGATCCTCGGCGCCAACGGGCCGATGGATGCCGCGCGGCGCCGGCCGTGGATCGAGTGGATCCATACCTGTGCAGACCAGGCCTCGCTGGTACGGGACTTCACCAAGTGGGACAACCAGCCGGCGTCGGTGCCGGCTGCCGTCGAGGCGCTGCTGCGGGCGCGGCAGATCGCACTGACCGCCCCGCGCGGGCCGGTGTACGTGAACCTCGATGTCGCGCTGCAGGAAGACAGGATTCCCGCGATGCCGCCGATGCCCGACTTCGACCGCTTCGCGGCGCCGCAGGACGTGCATCCGTCGCCGGACCTCGTCAAGCAGGCTGCGGCGCTGCTGTCGAACGCAAAGCGCCCGGTCATGCTTGCCGGCCGCGTGTCGCGCAGCCTGGACGGCTGGAACGCGCGGGTCGCACTGGCTGAGAAGCTGCAGATGGAATCGGTCAGCCACATCAAGCTGGCCGCGTCGTTCCCGACCGACCATCCGCTGCACGTCGGCCCGCCCGGCAACCGACTCGGGCCCGAGGCGGCCGAGGCGCTGCGGGATGCCGACGTCATCCTTTCGCTCGACTGGCTCGACCTCGGCGGCACGTTCAAGCAGGCGTTCGGCGACAAGCCGGTCGGCGCCAAGGTGATCCAGGTGTCCTGCGACCAGCACAACCATCGCGGCTGGAGCATGGATTACCACGTGCTGCCGCCGGTCGACCTGCTGCTGATGTGCGAGCCGGACGCGGCAGTGCCGCTGCTGCTGGATGCGGTGCAGCCGCGCAAGTCGACGGTACCGGTGCCGAAGGCGGCAGCGGGCAAGGTTGCGTCGACCAGCGCCGTCACGCTGCAGGGCGTGGGCGATGCGCTGCGCGAGGTGCTCGAGGGTGTCGACTATTGCGTGACCCGCCTGCCGCTGGGCTGGCACGGTTCCTACCTGCCGTTCAAGCATCCGCTCGACTACATCGGTGTCGACGGCGGCGCGGGCGTCGGTGCAGGCCCGGGCATCACCGTTGGCGGTGCGCTGGCGATCAAGGACAGCGGCCGGATCGCGCTGGGCATCATGGGCGATGGCGACTTCCTGATGGGCAACACTGCGATCTGGACGGCGACGCACTACAAGATTCCGGCGCTGTTCGTCATCTGCAACAACCGCTCGTACTTCAACGACGAGCGCCATCAGGAAGCGATCGCGGTCAAGCGCGGCCGGCCGCCGGAGAACCGCTGGATCGGCCAGCGCATCGACGATCCGGACATCGACCTGGCCGCGATGGGCACCGCCCAGGGGGCCCTCGGCATCGGCCCGGTCAAGGAGTTCTCCGAGATGCGTCCGGCGATCGAGCGCGGGCTTGCGCATGTCAAGGCGGGCGGGGTGTGCGTGATCGACATGCGGGTGCTGCCCGGGTACGACGCGGAATGACGATCGGCGGCTTCGCTGGCGCGGGCGTGGTGCAGGCGTGGCGCTCGGCGGCACGCCTGGGCCTGGCCGTTGCCAGCCTGGCGTCGTCGGCCGGCGCGGTGCTGGCCCAGCCTGCGGCGTATCCGGCGAAACCGGTGCGCATCGTGGTTCCGTTCGCCGCCGGTGGCCCGGTCGATGCGGTCGGGCGCACGCTCGGCCAGCGGCTGTCCGAAGGTCTGGGCCAGCCAGTGCTGATCGACAATCGCGGCGGCGCCGGTGGCTCGATCGGCATGGAGGTGATGGTCCGTGCGGTGCCCGACGGCTACACGCTCGGCGTAGGCAGCCTCGGCAGCCTGGTGCTGTCGCCGGTGATCGACCCGAAGCTGCGCTACGACCCGCTGAAGGACGTCACGCCGATCGCCTCGGTCGCGGTGACCCACTACGTGCTGGCGGTGCATCCATCGGTGCCGGCCAAGACGGCGCAGGACCTGGTTCGCATCGCGCGCGAGCGGCGTGGCAAGCTGAACTACGGATCGTCCGGCGTGGGATCGATCTCGCACCTGATCGCCGAGGCCCTGCAGAGCGCGACGCCCGGCGTCGAGATGGTCCATGTGGCCTACAAGGGCCTTGGACCCGCGCTGGCGGCTCTGACCGGCGGCGAGATCGACCTGGCCTTCCTCACGCTGCCGCAGGCGGAGGGTGCGGCGAAGGCGGGTCGGCTGCGCCTGCTCGCTGCCACCGGCGCGACGCGGCCGGAAGGCGCGAAGGGACTACCGACCCTGCTCGAAGCGGGGCTGAAGGTGCATCCGGTCGAGGGCAGCTATGGGCTCGTCGGCCCGGCCGGCCTGCCGCGCGATGTCGTCGTGCGTCTCAATGCGCAGGTCAATGCTGCACTCAAATCCCCGGACTTCCGGCAGCGGTTCGAAGCGCAGGGGTTCGAGGCGGTGGCGCCGAATTCACCGGAGGACTACGTGAAGCAGATCCGAGGCGACCTGGAAGTATTCGGCCGCGTGGTGAAGCGGGCAGGCATCAAGCCCGAAGGCTGAGCGGCCGGACCCGGCGTACCTGCGGCACAGCCGCGTACGAGGGCGCACCGGCCGGCCTGGACCGGTTCACTCCGCCTTGATGCCTGCCTTTGCGACGATCCTGCGGTAGAGCTCGATGTCCTTCGCGATGCGCTCGCCGAACATCTCCGGCGTGCCGCCTGCAGGAGTCAGCCCGTCGCCTTCCATGCGGTCGATCATCTCCTTCGTCTTCAGCGACCGGTTCAGTTCTCCATTGAGGCGGTCGACGATCGGGCGCGCAAGCCCGCGCGGCCCGAGCAGCCCGTGCCATAGCACGATCTCGTAGCCGGGCACGCCGGACTCGGCCAGCGTGGGGATGGACGGGTCGCCGGAGATACGCTGCGCGCTGGTGAGCGCGATCGCGCGCAGCTTGCCGGAGCGGGCGAGCGGAAGCGTCGCGAACACGTTGCCGAAGGTCAGGCTGACATGCCCGGCCACGGTGTCGGCCAGCGCCGGACCGGTGCCCTTGTAGGGGATATGCGTCATGCGCACACCGGCGAGCGACATGAAGTGTTCGGCCGCAAGGTGGCTGATCGTGCCCTGGCCGGTGGTCGAGAAGTTCACACTGCCCGGGTTCCTGCGCGCCAGCGCGATCAGGTCGCGGGTGGACTTCACCGGCAGGGTCGGATGGGCGGCGAGCAGGATCGGCCCCTGAGACAGCTGGATGATCGGCTGGATGTCCTTCACCGGATCGAACGCGAGCTTGTACAGGCTCGGGTTCACCGCATAGCTCGCCACGCTGAAGGTGAGCGTGTAGCCGTCCGGGGCCGAGCGCATGCCGAGCTCGGTGCCGATGGTGCCGCCGGCGCCAGCCCGGCTCTCGACCAGCACCGGCTGGCCAAGAGCCTCGGACAGCCGCTGCGCCGACAACCGGCCGATCAGGTCGGTCGCGCCGCCGGGCGGGAACGGGATGATCATCCGGATCGGCTTGGCCGGCCAGGCCTGGGCGAGCGCCTGCGAACCGGCCGTGGCCAGGAGGGCAGCGGCCAGTGCGCAAGCGGCAGGCACGCGCTTCATGGCTGCATCAGCTTCGCGATCATCGCTGCATTGGCGAGCTTGTCGACGCGCCGGGCTGCGCGCAGCAGCTTGTCCTGGCGGTCACGGTCGAGCAGTCCGTCGGCGCAGGCTGCGAGCTTGGCGGCCAGGTCGTCCTCGGACAGCGGATTGAGCGGCCCGCCGCGGTAGGCCTCCGGTGCCCAGTGCACGAAGCGGCGTCCGTCCTTCGTCGTGAGTTCGATGCGGGAGCGGATGATCTCCATGCCCTGCGATTCGATCTGCGGATCGACATGGGTATGGATGCGTCCCTGCATCTCCTGTGCCGCCGGCGATCCGATGAACTCGTTGGTGAACTCCTGTCGGCCGGCGCGGTGGCGCAGGATGATCATCGTCAGCAGGCCGGCCATCGAGAACTTGGCCTGCAGGTGGGTCTTCGCGACCGCGAAGCGGATCGGGTTGAGCACGTT
Source organism: Betaproteobacteria bacterium (assembly GCA_947458265.1). Lineage (GTDB taxonomy): Bacteria > Pseudomonadota > Gammaproteobacteria > Burkholderiales > CAIKXV01 > CAIKXV01. Next base: position 110,855 of record CANGYF010000008.1, on the reverse strand, counting down.
GCTGCCGGTATGGATGTCGATGCGCTCGATCATCTCCGGCTTGATGGATTCGCCACGCAGCAGCTCCAGCATGCCGTCCATCGTCTGGTGGGTGAGGATGCCGGACGGGTAGGGTTTGACCGAGACGCCGGGGCTCACGATCGACCACTGCTGCTTCTTCTCGCCGCCGAATCCCTGCGCCAGCTTCTCGGGGAAGCAGCCATTGCCGTAGACGCGGAAGAAACCCCACTCGCCATCAAGCCCGTTGAGGTCGGCGGTGAAGCCGCGCTGCGCGAGCAATGCGGCGGTCACGCCGTTCTCCGCCGCGCGCGCGACCTGCAGCGGCTTGCTCATCGTGCCGAAATTGACGCGGCAGCCGGCGGCCATGCTGGCGCAGATGGACAGCGCCATGCGCAGCTTGTCCCCGGTGAGTCCGAGCAGCTTCGCGCTCGTGGCAGCGGCACCGAACAGCCCGACCACGCCGCTGGAATGGAACGAACGTTCCTTGTAGACGAACGGCAGCAGCCATTCGGACAGCTTGCACTCGACCTCGAAGCCGGCCATGAAGGCGGTGAAGAAATCGGCGCCGCTCACCTTCTGGCCCTGGCTGATCAGCATCTGCGACACCGCCAGCGCGGCGGCCAGCGGCGGCACTGTCGGATGCGTGAGCAGCCCGTACTGGTGGCGCGGATCGTTTGAGACCTGGGTGTCGTCCCAGTCGTGTGCATGGCCGGCGCCACCGAGCACGCGCGCTGCCAGCGGTGCCGGTACCTTCGCGCGGCCGCGCCCGAACAGCAGGGCGTCCTTGCGGCCCCCCTGGGCCTGGACATCGTCGGCCAGCAGCACATAGGTCTCTTCCGCCAGGCCGGCGACCATCACCGACAGGCCGTCCAGCACGCAGCGCCGTCCGATGCGCGCGGCCTCGCGCGGGATCATCGCCGGGGTCAACGATTCGATGAAGGCGGCAGCCTGGGCGGTGGCCGTCGTGGGGTAGGGACTGCTCATGGATGTTCCTCCGGTTCCGTGTTTCCGTTCAGGCGCGCAGCAGCGGACGCAGCGTGCGCACGTCGTCGATCTTCTCGATGTTCCAGACCTGGTCGATCAGCGCGCGGGTACGGCGCGAGCCCAGGATCGGTTGCAACAGGTCGACGCATTTCGCCTCGACCTCGGCGCGGCTCATCGGGTTCTGCCAGGTGCCCTTGACCACCTCGGTGTGGTGGCGCAGCGTGCGGCCGTCGGCCAGGTGCAGGGTGACGATCGCCTGCCGCCCGCCGGCGGCGGTGAGTGCAGGCGAGGGCTTGAGCTCGATGCGCCGGCGCACCGCGAGCACCTGCCGGTCCTTCATGCGCGCGGTGTCGTGGGAACTGGCGAAGGTCACGGTGCCGTCGAGCAGCACCAGGGCCACCAGGTGCTGCAGGCAGATGTCCGGCATGTCGCGGTCGTTCACGACGGCCGCTTCATGGTCCTGGATCTCGACCACCACGCGCTTGACCTGCGCCGCCTTCAGTCCGTGCGCCTGCACCAGCGCCTCGGTCGAGTCGAGCGCGGCCTGGATGGGGGAGCCGACCGACCATTTCTTGATGTTCGAGTTCATGATCTCGAACGTGGAGCCGAGCTCGTGCACCAGGCGTTCCGGCCGTACATGCGGCGAGGAGAAGGCGACGAAGAAGTTGCGCTCGCCGGCGAACACGTCGGGCACGCCGGTGAAGCCGTGGGCCACCATCGCGGCTGCGGACAGCCCGTGGCTGGACGGCATGCCGCCGAAGTCGAAGGCTTTCTCCACATGGTCCGGGTCGCGCATCCAGGTCGAGATGCCCGAGGCCTGCTGGGCAGCATAGGACAGCGCGTAGCGCACGCCGGTGGCATCCAGACCGGCCATGCAGGAGGCCGCCGCCGCAGCTCCGAAGTGTGCGCCGAAGCTGTGCGTCGAATGGCCTGCCAGGTGGAAGCGGATGGCGCCGAGCGCGAAGCTCGCGCGTGCACCGATGTCGTAGCCGAGCGCGACCGCGCGCAGCAGCTGCCGGCCGCCGCGTCCCTCGCGCTCGGCCATGGCCAGTGCCGCCGGCACCACCGAGCAGCCTGGGTGGTGGAAGGAGGGCTGGTGCGAATCGTCGGTCTCGTCTGCATGCGCCAGCATGCCGCCGGCCAGTGCTGCGTTGAAGGCGGTGGTCACCAGGCGGGTGCCGGGTACGCAGGCCTCGCGCGTGCCGCCCAGCGATCCCACGTACGACACCGCGATCCTGCCCGGTTCCAGGCGCGAGCCGCTGATCATCGCGGCGAGGGTGTCGAGCAGGTGATGCTTGGTCTTCTCCACCACCGCTGGCGGCAGCGCAGTGCGAGCCGCCGCGGCGATGTATCCGGACAGGCGTTCGGTCAGCGGGGAGATGGCAGGGCCAGTGGTACGGGCCTTGCGGGCGGGGGCTTTCGGACGGGCGGCCTTGGGGCTGGCCTTGCGGGTCGGCATGGGTTCGGGATCCTGCAGGAATCGGTGGATGTACGAGGACAGGGATATCGGTGCGAGCGTACGGCGCTCTACCGGGGTTGTACGCCTGAGGCCTTCACGACCTCACCCGTGCGGACGCGCTCGCGCCGCATGAACGCCGCGAAGCGTTCCGGCGTATCGCCGAGGCAGCCTGCCGCTTCGGATGCTGTGCCGGGCATGGCGCTCCTTCCGGCTATTCGGCCTTGATGTTGGCTTCCTTGACCACCTTGGCCCAGCGCGCGATCTCGGAGACGATCGCCGAGCGGAACTCGTCGGGCGTGCTGGCTATGATCTCCATGCCCTGCGCGGTGAAGCGTTCGATCGTGTCCGGTTGCCTGAGCACCGAGATCACCCCCTTCGCCAGCTTGTCCACGATCGGGCGCGGTGTGCCGCGCGGCAGGAAGATGCCCTGCCAGTCGCGCACTTCGAAATTCGGCAGCCCGGCCTCGATCATCGTCGGCACGTCCGGCAGTTGTCCCGAGCGCGCGCGCGAGGACACGGCCAGCGGCCGCAGGCGGCCGTCCTTGATGAACGGCAGTGCCGAGGTCATCGACGCGAAGCTCATCGTCACGTTGCCCGAGACCAGGTCGGCCATCGCCGGGCCGCCGCCCTTGTACGGGATGTGCGTCATCTTCGTCCCGGTCTGCAGCGCGAAGAACTCGCCGGTCAGGTGCGGGGCGCCGCCGATGCCGGACGAGGCGAAGGTCGGCTCGCCGGGTTTCTGCCGCGCGAGCGCGATCAGGTCCTTCACCGACTTCAGCGGCGACTTCGCGTTGACGACGAGCACGTTGCCAACCGCGGCCGTCATCGTCACCGGTTCGAAATCCTTCAGCGGGTCGTAGCTGAGCTTGAACAGGCTGACGTTGACCGAATGCGAGCCGATGGTGCCGAACAGCACCGTGTAGCCATCGGGTGTCGCCTTGGCCACCATCTCGGAGCCGATGATCCCGGTCGCGCCCGGGCGGTTGTCGATCAGCACCTGCTGGCCCCAGAGTTCGGTCACCTTCAGGCCGATGATGCGTGCGGCGGCGTCGGTGCTGCCACCCGGGGCGAACGGCACGATCAGGCGGATCGGACGATCGGGCCAGGCCGATACGGCATCCTTGCCCTGGGCCTGCACGGCAGCGGGCAGGCACATCAGGACGGCGCAGGCCAGCGCGGCGCAGGCGGGCAGGGCGCCGGCATGGTCGGCACCGGCGGGCGGCATGGCGTCGGTTGTCGCAGCGATAGGCATGGTGGTCTCCTTTGGGTGTGGCCAAGCGGTGTTCGGGTCAGGCGAGCGCCTGCATGCACCAGTGCGCACTGGCGGCGAGCGCACCGTCCTGTCCGTCGACCCCCATCCACTGCACGCCCAGCGGCATTGCATCGATCGCCATCAGGGGCAGGCTGAACGTGGGGAAACCGAGGCAGGACCAGTAGGCGAGGAAGGTGCGGCTGCCGGTGAATTCGAAGCCGCGCGGTGCGATGCTCGAGCAGGGCAGGGTGACGAAGCCATCGGTACCGGCGGCTACGGAACGCACCTCGGCCTGCATGCGCAGGCGGTTGGCGAGCAGGGCGTCGTACTGCGCCGGGGTGATCTGCTGCGCGCGCTGCATGAAGCCGCGGATGCGCTCGCCGATCTGCGTGCCATGCTGCTGCACGTAGGCCTCGAACGGCCAGCGCATCTCGTACGCGAGCAGGTCGAGTCCTTCGTCCACCCATGCATCGAGTGCCTTTTCCAGTTGTGCGACGCGCCGATCATTGTCCCGGCTGATCACCTTCACGCCCTGGTCGGCCAGTGCAGCGGTGAACTCGCCGAAGGCCGCCGCAGTGGCAGCATCGATCTCGGTCCAGCCCTTCGTGTGCAGGTGGATCATCCGCCGCGGCCGCACCGGGGGCGGTGCGCCTTCGCCCGCTGCCGGCAGCGACGCATGTCCCGGGCTGCCGAGCGCGGTGGAGACCTGCGATGCCGTGCACCAGACGTCGTCCAGCGTCGCGCCGATGATGCCCAGGTGGTCGAGCGTCTGCGACAGTGGATGCACGCCGCCCAGGGGCAGCATGCCGAGGGTCGGCTTGTAGCCGACAGCGCCGTTGTAGGACGCCGGGCGTATCGTCGAACCCTGGGTCTGGGTTCCGAAGGCCAGTGGCACCATGCCTGCGCCAACGGCGGCGGCAGAACCGCTCGACGAGCCGCCTGGCGTGCGGCCGACGTCGAAGGCATTCGTCGTCGGGCCGGAATAGCCGACCGCGAACTCGGTGGTCACCGTCTTGCCGACGATGACCGCGCCGCCCTTGCGCATCGCATGGACCGGCGCGGCATCGCAGCGCGACTGCCAGCCCTCGAAGGCCGGACTGTTCATCTGCGTCGGCAGGTCGCGGGTGGCGATGATGTCCTTCACGCCGATCGGACAGCCGTCCACCGGGGACAGTGGCTGTCCGGCCCGGTAGCGGGCCGAGGATTCGTCCGCAGCCCGCCGGGCGGCGTCGAGGTCGAGCACCACCCAGGCCTTCACCTCAGGCTCGCGTGCCTCGATCGTCGAGATGCAGCGCTCGAGGAAATCGCGCGGCGTGTCGCTGCCGTCGAGGAAGCGCGGCCTCGCCGCAGTGAAGGAGATCGACTGCGGGTTGTGCCAGCGCTGCATCGGTTGCCTTACCTGACCAGCAGGGCGGTGAGTTCGCGTACGTCTGCGAGCTGCTCCAGGTTGCGCACCATCTCGACGATCCGGTCCGCCTTCTCCTTCGGCCATTTCGCGAAGTCGCAGCAGCCATGGAACTTGTCTGCCACTTCCTCGTAGGTCATCGGGTTGGCCGGGCTGCCCTTGCCGAAGTCGGCCGAGCCCTTGATCACGCGCCCGTCCTTCATCTGGATCTCGATGATGGTGGTCATCTTGTCGTAGCCGGCGGCTTCGGCCTCGGGATGCACCCCGAAGTCGACCTTCTCGATCATCGCCTGCACGTCGGCGCGCAGCACGACGTCGTCGGTGAACTCCGGCAGGTTGGCGCGGCCGTCGAGCAGCAGGATCGCCATGCAGAACTCCATGCTGAACTTCGCCTGCAGTTCATTGCGCGGGCGATGGTGGATCAGCGCGTTCGGCATGTTGTGGTTGGTGCCGACCTTCACCCGCTCGACCTGGTCGGCGCGGATGCCGTTCGCCTTGATCAGTTCCAGCATCTTGGTCATGCCGGGGTGGGTGAGGGAGCCGGACGGATGCGGCTTGATCGACACGCCCGGGTTCACGAACGTCCACGGCTTGCCGAGGATGCCGCGGATCGAGCCATCGTCCCAGCCGCCGCCGGCCGCCTTGAAGAAGCCGCGTCCGGCTTCCAGGATGTTCGGTGCCGCGGTCCAGCCCATCTTCGCCATGTCGGTGGCGAACACGCCGGACTCGGCCGCCTTGCCGGCATGGAACGGCTTGGTCATCGTGCCGAAGTTCTCGCGCAGGCCGGCGGACTGGCTGCCGGCGATCGACAGCGCGCGCAGCAGGGCTTCTTTCGGCAGGCCGTACAGCTTGGATGCTGCGGTGGCGGAGGCGAAGGTGCCGCAGGTGGCGGTCGCGTGGAAGCCTTCCTGGTAGTGGCGCGGATTGATCGCCTCGGCGATCTTGCATTCGACTTCGACGCCCAGGTGGTAGGCGAGCATCAGGTCGCGCCCGGAGCGGCCGTCGCGCTCGCTGATGGCCAGCGCGGAGGGCAGGCAGGGTGCGGTCGGATGGGTCAGCAGGCCGTAGACGCGGTCCTTGGCCACCGCGAGCTGGGTGTCGTCGTAGTCGTCGGCATGGATGCCCACGCCGTTGGCGAACGCGGCAAACCGGGGGGGCAGCTTGAGCGACATGCCGATTGCCGAGCACTGGCCACCGGAGAAGCCCTGTGCCGCGAGGTAGTCGCGCACGATCTCGCCCGAGTGGGCGACCGAGCCCGAAAGCGCCAGACCCAGTCCGTCGAGGATCGACTTCTTGCCGACAGCCAGCACGTCCGCCGGAATGTCTTCATAGCGCGTGCCAATGATGAAATCGGCGACGTAGCCGGTCAGCGAATCGGTGGGGGCGGGGCTGGCTGCCATTCGGCTCTCCTGAAAATGCGGCGAAAGAAATGAAAGGTGCGGAGTGTACCAAAGCGGCACCGGTCGCCCCCCGACCCGCACCGCCCCCGGCCAGCATCAGGCCGACCCGCCAGCCGTAGATCGCTATTCGACGATCAGCTTGAGCTTGCGCAGGATCGGGGTGAACTGGTCGACCTGCCGGCGCAGCAGCGCGGTCATTTCGGGACCGTTGGATCCGACCGGGTCGGCTGCAATCTCGATCAGGCGCTTGACGACATCGGGGTGCCGTGCCGCCGCAGCAGCTTCCTTCGACAGCCGGTCGAGGATGTCGCGCGGTGTCTTTGCCGGGGCAAACAGCCCGTTCCAGCCCTCGATCTCGAGCAGCGGGAAGCCGAGTTCACGCACCGTGGGCACGTCGGGCAGCACCTTCACCCGGACCGGGGCGGTGGTGGCCAGTGCGCGCAGTTCGCCCTTGCGGATGTTCTCCAGGCAGGTGGACAACTGGTCGCCGCCGAAGTCCAGGCGGCCGGCCAGCAGTTCCAGGCGCATCGGATTGGCGCCCTTGAACGGGATGTGGGTCATGTCGATGCGTGCTTCCTGCTTCAGGATCTCGCCCAGCACGTTCATCACCGAGCCCGGCCCGGTCGAACCGTAGTTGTAGGACAGCTTGCGGTTGCCCTGCAGCAGCTTGGCGAACTGGGCGAGGTTCTTCACCGGCACCGATGGGTGTGCGAGCAGCATGAACGGGACATTGGCCGAGAGCGACACGCCGGCGAAATCGTTGTCCAGGCTGTACAGCGGCTTGCCTTGCAGCGCCTGCACGGTCGAGGCGAGCGGGAAGGTGAGGTTGTGCATCATCATCGTGTAGCCGTCCGGATTGGACCGGGCCATCACTTCGGCACCGATCGTCCCGCCGGCACCGCTGCGGTTCTCCACGATCACCGGTTGTCCCATGGACTCGGTCATGCGCTGGGCGACCAGCCGAGCGATCACGTCCGTCGTGCCGCCCGCCGGGAACGGCACGACGATGCGGATCGTCTTCGTCGGGAAGGGCTGGGCCTGGGCACGGGCGGCTGGCAGGTGGACGAGCGGTGCGGCCGCAGCGGCGGCGATCAGGCGGCGACGATCGGGTTGCATCTGTAATCTCCTCTTCTGGCGACTGGCGTGCGCGGTGGGATCGGCGTTGTTGTGTCGCGCGCAGCGACGCGTGCGACCTTGCGACACGGAAAGTAATCGAAACCAGGCTGCGAGGGAAATGCCCTGTACCTGAGGACTGGCCCCGCATGCGCCGGCGGGTGAGGGCGATGGCCGGATAGCGCACGGCGTCGCAGGGAGCCTGCAAGCGTGTCGTGAATAGAAACGTGTCATAAAAAGTAGACACAAATAATTGTCAAGTGACACGAACAATATGCGTTAATAAGGGGGTCCGGCGGGCTCCTCCCCCGACGGATGCGTGTGAATCTCTCCGACGAGGTTTAAACCGGACTTCCCGTCCGGTTTTTTTTCTGCACGGACGGGATCAGCCGAACAGCGCCCCGCGGCGCTCGTGCCGCTGCCGCAGCCGGCGCAGGCGGCCGGCATGCGCCGGATCGGCGGGCGCGGCGCGGCACAGGGTTTCGCACCAGCGCAGGGCTTCGGACAGGTCGCGCGAGACATGCTCGTGGTACTTCGCCAGCGATTCCACGGCCGCCAGCGAACCGGCCTCGGCCAGGCGTTGCCAGATCGGCACGGCCAGCGACCAGTCGCCGCGGGAACGGTGCAGGTCCGCCAGTTCGAGCAGGGCGCGATCGTCCAGGGCCGGCTGTGCGGCGATCAGGTGTGCCCGCGCACGATCCGGTCGGCGCCGGCGCCGCTGCATGCGGGCGATCGATGCCGAATCGGGCAGCGGCTGCGGGACCGGGGTGGTGCTGCTGGCCATGGGCGCGCCTGGCTCGACGAAAACCCTTCCCAGTGCCGGCAGCAATGCAGCCAGTGACAGCAGGTCGACCCGGTTGTGCTGCACGAGCGCCCCGAGTTCCCGGGCTTCACCGAACTGGACGAAGTCGGCCCAGACCCCCGGGATCCGGTGTCCCGGCAGGTCGTCGTCGCGCTCCAGGCCGAGCAGCAGCCGTTCGGCGGTCTGCAGCCGGCAATCGGGCCAGCGCCGCGCGAAGGCGGTGCGCAACGGGTGCAGCAGATCGTGGTGCGCCAGCCCGCCCAGCGCGTTGCCCATGCGCGCCATCTTCAGGCGGGTGGCGAGCAGGGGCAGGTCGAACGACTTGCCGTTGTAGCTGACCAGTTCCGGGCGGGGGGCGATCGCCGCGGGCTCGCTGCCTGCCGCGCAGCCGAGGGCATCGAGCAGCGCCTGCAGCAGCGCAGGTTCCGCCGAGAAGCGCGTGATCAGCCATTGGGTGACGACCAGCGCAGCGCCCTGCACGCGAGCGATACCGATCAGGAAGGCGAGGGTGCCGCTGCCGCCGGCCAGTCCGGTAGTCTCGGTATCGATGAACACCAGCGGTGCATGCCCCGCACCGGCCGGCCGATCGCCGGTCAGCCAGTCGAGGTCAGGCCTGCACAGCGTGTCCATCGCGCATGAACCGTGCGGCAGGTGCAGCGGATGGCGATGCTCGATCTCGACCAGCCCGGGCATGCGCAGCCGGCCACCCAGCTGCGCCGCCAGTTCTTCGTCGGTCGGTGGCACGAAGGCCGCGGCGCGGGTCTCGATTCGCTGCATCCGTTGCGCGAAGGTGGCCATGGCATCGCTCCGCTGGTCGGGCGACGGTGCCACACCGTTCGTGCCAGCGGCATCGGCGGCAGCGATGTCGTCAATCGCCCGAGCCTCCGGCGGTCCTGCGTTCGGCGGCCCGGCATCCCGAGGCGCTGCCGCTGGCGCACCGTCGGCAGCGCCCTGGCTGTGCCGCTGCCCGGCCTGGCGCGAGAGCAGGGCCAGCCGGCCGGCGAGGCTGCTGCTCACAGCCCTTCGATCCCCTGCAGCATCAGCGACGCATCCGCATCCGCATCCAGCGTCGCCACCGCCGCCGCCGCGTCGACCGGGCGGAGCGCGACCTCGCCGTCCTGCTGCAGGGTGCGTGGCCGCGCCGCGCCGAGCAGGTCGAGCACGACCAGTGCATGGCGCTTCGGATCCCGCCCCGGCTTCTCGTCCGACTGCAGGATCGGACCGACGCAGGCGGGGCAGCCATGCAGGCAGGCGCAGCCGCGGACCAGGCTCGCGGCCTGTTCGACGACCTCGTTGCGCAGGTCGTACAGCGGCGTCGACAGCCCCACGCCACCGGGATGGTTGTCATACAGGAACACCGTCGGCGAGAACGCCTGGTCGACATCGCGTTCGAGCATGCCCGGGTCGAGCGGCTGGTCGTCCGGGCCGCGCAGCCGTCCCCGGCCATCGGCGTCGACCGTCGCATGCCAACGGCCTTCGGCGTCCCCGACCGCGCGGCCGAGGTCGCGTACCTCGGCCATCGACAGCAGCGCCGCCACGTGGTGCATCGCATGGGCGGCGCCGAGGAAGCCGTCGAGCGCCTGCCAGCGACGCTCGAACGACCGTTCGAGCAGGCCCGGCTCGAGCCGCCACCAGACGGCGGTGGTATGCATCTCGTTGTCGGGCAGTCGGACCTCGCCGTAGCCGATGTTCTCGTGCGTGTAGTAGCGGATCTTCTTGTAGCCGGCGACCCGGCGCACGATATGTACCTCGCCGCGCACGGCCAGCGCTCCGTCGATACCTTCCTGCTCGAAGTCGTCGAGGATCTTGAGCCGGGTGAAGTCGATCGCATCGGTGTAGTAGTCGGCGTCGGTGCGGGTGACGAACGCCTTGCGACCCTCCCAGTCGAGCCGCTCGACCTGCCAGGGTCGGCTCTGCACCATGTAGATCGCGCCTTCGTACAGTGTCAGCGGTGCGCTCGACCAGTCGACTTCGGCGATCACGTTGCGCGCCCCGTCGGTGGTGTCGATCACCACGAAGTTGCCTTCCGCGATCGCGCGCAGGCTGACCGAGCCCGCCGGGTAGCTGTCGGCGATCCAGTGCCAGCGGTCGCCTTCCCGATGCACCAGCCGCTCGCCGGCGAGGTAGTCGAGCATCTCGGCCAGCGGCGGCGCACCGAACGTGTCGCCGGCCTCGAATGGCAGTTCGAACGCCGCGCAGCGCAGGTGCTCCATGAGGATCAGCAGCTGGTCGGGGTCGATGCGTGCATGTTCCGGCGAGGCACCGAAGAAGAATTCCGGATGCCGGACCATGTACTGGTCGAGCGGCTCGCTGCTCGCCACCAGCACGCCGAGCGAGGTGCGCTGGCGCCGGCCGGCCCGCCCGAGGCGCTGCCAGGTGCCGGCGATCGTGCCGGGATAGCCGTTGAGCAGGCAGACGTCCAGGGAGCCGATGTCCACGCCCAGTTCGAGCGCCGAGGTCGACACCACGCAGTCGAGCGTGCCGGCACGCAGGCGCCGCTCGATGTCGCGCCGCTCGGTCGGCAGGTAGCCACCGCGGTAGGCGGCCACGCGCGGCTCGAGCCTGGGGTCGGGGTCGAACACATCCTTCAGGTACTTGGTCAGGACCTCGACGGCCAGCCGGCTGTTGGCGAACACGATCGTCGACAGCGACTGCTTCAGCGCGATCCGTGCCAGTCGCGTGACCTGCGATCGGCTCGATGCGCGCAGCCCGAGATCGGCATTGATGACCGGCGGGTTCCATAGCAGCACATGCTTCTCGCCAGCCGGTGCGCCATTGTCGGTGATGCCATGGACCGTGGCGCCGACCAGCCCGCCCGCCAGTTCGACCGGGTTGGCGATGGTCGCCGAGCAGAGGATGAACACGGGGTCGGATCCGTGGAAGCGGCAGATGCGGCGCAGCCTGCGCATCACGTTCGCCACGTGCGATCCGAACACGCCGCGGTAGCTGTGCATCTCGTCGACGACGACGTACTTCAGGTTCTCGAACAGCTGCGCCCACTTCGTGTGGTGCGGCAGGATCGCCTGGTGCAGCATGTCCGGGTTCGACACCACGATGTCGCCGCGCGTGCGGATGGCCTGGCGCGCATCGCCGGGCGTGTCGCCATCGAAGGTGAATGCGCGCACGCCGAGTTCACCGGCCTCGTTCAGTGCCAGCAGTTCCGCGACCTGGTCCTGCGCCAGCGCCTTGGTCGGGAACAGGTAGAGCGACTTCGCACCGGTTTCCCGTACGGCCTGCAGCACCGGCAGGTTGTAGCAGAGGGTCTTGCCCGAGGCCGTGGGCGTGACCACCACGGTATGCTGGCCTGCACGGACGCTGTCCCAGGCCGCGCGCTGGTGGCTGTACAGCGATTCGATGCCGCGCGCGGCCAGTGCCTGCTGCAACGCGGGGTCGAGGTCGGCCGGGAACGGCGCCAGCTTCGCCTCGCGCGCCGGCGCGACCCTGTGCGCGGTGATCCGGTCGCCGTAGCGCCGTTCCAGGCGTGACAGCAGCGGCTCGAGGGCCAGCGCGCGGGGGGACGCCTCGGTGCGCTGGTCGGCACGGGAACGGCGCCGCAGCGCGCGCGCGGAGCCCGGGGTGTCGGCGCCATGCGCCCGTGCAGGAAGGATCGTGTCGGGCACGCTGTTCTCCATCGGTTCTCCTGCGATACTATGCGATCGGTATGCCGCGCGTCCACCATCCATCCGACCGATCCCGGTCGAGGAGCATCCAGAGCCCTCATGCCTGCCGTGTCCCGCCCGTCCAACGTACCCGATGCGTCTGCTGCGTCCGTCGTGGATCCTGCATCGACTGCGCCGACGGCAGCGCCGTCCCTCACCCGGCGGCAGGCTGAGCTGCTTGCCTGGCTGCGCGAGGCGCTGCCTGCGCGCAGGCATCCACCGACGCTCGACGAGGTCTGCCGCGCGCTTGGGCTTCGCTCGCGCGGCTCGCTGCACAAGCACGTGCAAGCCCTGGTCGAGGCCGGGCTGGTCGAGCCGATGAACGGCCGGCAGCGCGGTATCGTGCTTGCCGCTGCACGACGCGCCGCTCCCGACCGCGTATCCCCTGCGGCTGTGCCGGGCACCATGGCCAGGACGCCGGTCGCGACGCTGCCGCTGCTCGGCCGCGTCGCGGCCGGTCAGCCGATCGATGCGGTGGAAGATGATGCCGTGCTCGAGATCGGCGCGGCATGGGCCGGGCGCACCGACCACTATGCGCTTGCCGTGCGCGGCGACTCGATGGTCGACGAAGGCATCCACGATGGAGATTGGGTGGTGGTCGAGCACCGGACCTCGGCGCGCAACGGCGAGATCGTCGTCGCGCTGATCGATGGCGAGTCGGCGACCCTGAAGCGGATAGAGCAGCGCGCCGGCCGCGTCGTGCTGCATCCTGCGAATTCGACGATGCAGCCATTGGTATTCGACCCCGCACGGGTTACGATCCGGGGAGTGGTCAAGGGTCTGATACGCAGGTACGGATGAATCGCCGAACGTTGATAGCAGCGGTCGCCTCGACGGCGATGATCGGGAAACTCGCGGCCCAGCCGGCACCGCGCGTGCTGTCTGCCGAGACCGAGGCCTTCATCGAAGAGATGGTCGTGCGCCACCAGTTCGACCGCGATGTCCTGCGCGCGACGTTTTCTCAGGTCCGGGTGCAGCAGCAGGTGCTGGGTGCGATGCATTCGCAATCCAGGCCGCGTCCCTGGTTCGAATATCGGCCGGCGTTCGTGAACCGTCCGCGCATCGCCGGCGGTGCCCGCTTCTGGCAGGACCATGCGGCAGCGCTGGAGCGCGCGCGCGAGCAGTTCGGCGTACCGCCTGAACTCGTGGTGGCGACGATCGCGGCCGAGACGCTGTTCGGCAAGATGATGGGCACGCACCCTGTGCTCGATTCGCTGGCGACGCTCGCGTTCGATTTTCCGAAACGCGCGGAGTTCTTCCGCGGCGAACTCGAGCAGTTCCTGCTGCTCGCGCGCGAACTGTCGATCGACCCGGCGCAGCCGCGCGGATCGTTCGCTGGCGCGATGGGTATCCCGCAGTTCATGCCGACCAGCTACCGCAAGTACGCGGTCGACTTCGACGGCGACGGGCGCATCGACCTGTTCCGCAGTGCGTCCGATGCGATCGGCAGCGTTGCCAACTACTACCGGGTGTTCGGCTGGGTCACCGGTGGCCCGGTGGCGGTGCGCGTGTCGGCGCCGGCCGAACTGGCCGAGGCGCAGGCGAAGCTCGGTATCCGCCCGCACACCACGGTCGGTGCGCTGCGCGAGCAGGGCTTCGTGCCGGCCACCGAGGTCGATGCCGCGCTGCCTGCAATGGTCTTCCCGCTGGTGATGAAGGAGGGTACCGAGTACTGGCTCGGGTTCGACAACTTCTTCGTGATCACCCGCTACAACCGTGCGATCCACTACGCGATGTCGGTGTTCGAGCTCGCGCGAGAGATCCGCGCGCTGCGTCCCGGTCCGGCTTCGACAGTCTGATGCGGTCGGGGCAGGGGCCCGCCGGGCAAGCGCCGGCAGCGGGCCCCGCCGGTCGGGATGGCCTGGTGGACGGTATCCGCGGCCTCGCGCTGTGCGGCGTGGTGGTCGTGAACACGCTGTCGTTCCCCCATGTGTTCAGTTCGCCGGTCGGCGTGGTCGAGCCGGTCGATTCGCTGCTGGCGCTGCTGGTGCAGGCCTTCTGCGTGGTGCTGTTCCAGGCCAAGAGCTACCCGCTGCTGATGTTCCTCGTCGGCTATGGCTGGGCGATGCGCACCCGGCGCGCCGGGCGCAATCCGCCAGCGGCCGTGTTCACGGCCCGGCGCCGGCAGATGCTGCGCCAGTGGGGGCTCGGGTTCCTGCATGGCCTGTTCATCTACTGCGGCGACATCCTGTCCTGGCTGGCCGTGCTCGGGCTGCTTCTGCTCGGCACGTCCCGGTGGCGGTTGCGGCGCCTGCGCCTGCACTGCGCAGCCTGGGCACTGCTCTGGCTGGTGGTGGGCACGACAACGTTCGCCGCGATGCTCTTCGTCTCGGCGGAGCTTCCGGTATCCCCGCACTGGCTGACCCGGGCGTCGACCTGGCCGGAGGTGTTCGAGCTCAACCGGATGGGCTATGCGTCCTACTTCTACCAGCTGCCGTGGCAGCTGCCGATGATGCTGGCGATGGGCACCTTCGGCATGCTCGCCGGGCGGTTGCGACTGCTCGAACGGGCGCGCTCCGGTGCAAGGCTCTGGTCGTTCGGTGCCCGCTGGCTGCTGCCCGCCGGGCTGGCGGTCAATCTCGCCCTGGCGGGTTGGCGGGTCGCCATCCATCCCGGCGGCGACGTGACGCCGATCGACTTCGCGACCCAGTTCACCGGTCCGCTGCTGGCTGCGGGCGCGGTGTGCGCGCTGGTGCGCGCCTGGCATGCAGGCGGCGCACGATGGATGGGACTGTTCGCGCCGCTCGGGCGCATGACCATGTCCTTCTACGTCGCGCACACGCTGGCGTGCACCGCACTGTTCGCTGGTCCGGCCGGCGCACTCGGCCCGGCATTCGGATCGGCCGGGCTGTTCGCCTTCGGGCTCGCCTACTGGTTTGCGGCAGTGCTGCTGGCGCGCGCCTGGCTGGCCTGGGCCGGGCGCGGGCCGCTGGAGTCATTCGTGCGCGGCGCGGACGGCGCTACGCTCCGTGCCTCGCGCCGGAACACGATCA
The DNA here is from genome assembly GCA_947458265.1 of Betaproteobacteria bacterium. GTDB lineage: Bacteria > Pseudomonadota > Gammaproteobacteria > Burkholderiales > CAIKXV01 > CAIKXV01. The sequence continues at coordinate 95,788 of CANGYF010000008.1, read as the reverse complement.
CGTGATCGGCCTCCACCCGTATGCCGATCTGCTCGCCGATCGCATGGTTGTGGTGGCTGGGCACCACTGACAGTGCCTCGCGGCCGTCGGGCAGGGCCAGGGTGTACAGGATGTCGGCCCCCCTGAAGGCCTTGTGCACGACTCGCGCCTTCAGCGGGCTGGCATCGTCATGCACGATATCGTCCGGACGCAGCAGCACCTCGACGTCACAGGCGTTCTCGCAGCCGGCGCAGCCCTTGCCGCATTCGCCGGGCAGGTCGCCGGTGAGTTTGCCGATGCCGATGTCGATACGGTGGTCTTCCAGCACGACGCCGGACAGGAAAACGCCCTTGCCGATGAAGTCGGCGACCATGTGGTTGGCCGGGCGGTGGTACAGGTTGTACGGGGTATCCCACTGCGCCAGCCGCCCTTGGTGCAGGATGCCGATCTCGTCGGCGACCGCGAAGGCTTCCGACTGGTCGTGGGTGACCAGGATCGCCGTCGTGCCTTGCTGCTTCAGGATCTCCCGAACCTCCTGGCCCAGACGCTCGCGCATCTCGACATCGAGGTTGGAGAACGGCTCGTCGAGCAGCAGCAGCTCCGGACGCGGGGCAAGGGCGCGGGCGAGGGCCACGCGCTGCTGCTGTCCACCGGACAGCTCGTGCGGAAAGCGACCACCCGAGTCGGTCAGGCCGATCACATCGAGCAGTTCGGCCACGCGGGCCGCGCGCTGCGACGCGGTCACGCCGCGCAGCCCGAAGCCGATGTTGCCGGCCACGGTCAGGTGCGGGAACAGCGCATAGTCCTGGAACACCATGCCGACCTGCCGCTTCTCCGGCGGCACCTGCCAACCGGGTCGGGCGACCTCGATGCCGTTGATCAGGATCCGGCCGGCTACCACCGGCTCGAAGCCGGCGATGCAGCGCAGGACGGTCGTCTTGCCGCAGCCGCTTGCGCCGAGCAGGCAGCCGATCTGGCCGCGCGCGAGCGTGAACGACAGGTCGTCGAACACGGCGACCGGGCCGTAGGCATGGCTGACCTGTTCGAAGCGGAGGACGGGATCCATTGTCCGGAGGGCGCGGTAGGGCCTGCTTGAATGAGAACGATTCGCTTTTCATTATAGCGGAGCTGGGGCAGAATCCGCGTCCAGTTCCAATTCGCCACCTCGCCGCGTGCCGCTCGACGCTGGCGCGGTGCCGCAACGATGCCGCGCGCGCTGAAGTCTCCGCTGGTCCTGCTTGCCCTGATGCTGGCCCTGGTCGCCTCGGTGCCGGTGCTGTCGGTGGTATCCAGCCTGCTCAGCACCGGTACCGGCGAGGTCTGGCGCCACCTGATAGCCACAGTGCTCGGGGACTATGTCGTGAACACGCTGGTCCTGCTGCTCGCGGTCGGGGTCGGAGTGGCGGCGATCGGCGTGGGTGCCGCATGGCTGGTGACGATGCTCGATTTCCCCGGGCGGCGCCTGTTCGAATGGCTGCTGGTGCTGCCGCTCGCGATGCCGGCCTACGTGATGGCCTACGCATACACGGACCTGCTGCAGTTCACCGGCCCGGTCCAGACCCTGCTGCGCGACACCTTCGGCTGGGGCCGGCAGGACTACTGGTTCCCGGAGATCCGTTCGGTCGGCGGTGCCGCGGCGATGTTCGTGTTCGTGCTCTATCCCTATGTGTACCTGCTCGCACGTACCGCATTCGCCGAACGCTCGGGCAGCGTGCTGGAGGTGAGCCGCAGTCTGGGCTTCGGGCCTTGGGCGACGTTCTTCCGGTTGTCGCTGCCGCTGGCACGTCCGGCGATCGCTGGCGGCGTCGCGCTTGCCGCGATGGAGACGCTCGCCGACTACGGCACCGTCTCCTACTTCTCGGTGCAGACCTTCACCACCGGCATCTACCGGGCATGGCTGTCGCTCGGCGATCGCCTGGCTGCAGCGCAACTGGCATGCGCGCTGCTGTCGTTCGTGCTGATCGTGCTGCTGCTCGAGCGGACGACCCGCGGCCGGGCGAGCTATGCGACCGTGGGTGGTCGCAGCCGGCCAGTGATGCCCCTGCGGCTGGGTGGCTGGGCATCGGTGCTCGCGGTGCTGGCCTGCCTGTTGCCGGTGACCGTCGGGTTCCTGCTGCCGGCGGCGACGCTGCTGCACCTGGCGATCGAAGCCCGGGGCGACCACTCGATCGCGGTCTATGCCAGGCTGGCGGGCAACAGCTTCACGCTGGCCGGGGTCACTGCGGTGCTGGCCGTGCTGGTCGCCACCGCACTTGCCTACGCGCTGCGGCTGCACCGCAGCCGGATCACGCTCGCCGCGAACCGCGTGGTCGGACTCGGCTATGCGGTGCCCGGAGCGGTGATCGCGGTGGGCATCCTGATCCCGCTCGCGACGCTCGACAACTGGCTCGATGCCCTGATGCGCGAGCGGTTCGGCCTCGCCACCGGGTTGCTGTTCACCGGCACGGTCGCCGCGCTGGTCTACGCATACCTGGTTCGCTTCCTCGGCGTGGCACAGGAGGCGATCGATGCCGGGCTGGGCAAGATCACGCGCTCGATGGATGATGCGGCACGCTCGCTCGGCCTCGGCGCAATGGCCACCCTCTGGCGCGTGCACCGGCCGCTGATGTGGACCAGCCTGCTGACCGCCGCGCTGCTGGTGTTCGTCGACGTCATGAAGGAGTTGCCGGCCACGCTGGTGATCCGGCCGTTCAACTTCGACACGCTGGCCACCCAGGCCTATACCTTCGCCTCGGACGAACGCCTGGGCCAGGCAGCGGTCGCATCCCTTGTGATCGTCGCCGTCGGCATGCTGCCGGTGATGCTGCTCACCCGTACGATGCGTATTCGTATCGCACCGGTCAGTCCAGTTGCAGCCGGCTCGCAAACGCGTCCGGCAACTGCCTGACATCCGACAGCACGATCGATTTGCGGGCTGCATTCACCCGCAGCGCCCAGCCCGGCTGCATCCGGGTGGCGAGTCCCTGTTCTGCCGGGCCGCCAGCCGCGCCCGCCTGCCCCGTTCGCCGGCCGGCATCGGCGGGCAGCAGTTCGACTTCGACCCTGTAGCGCTCGCGCAGGCGGTCGGCCAGGTCCCACGCGGTACGCCGGCTGGCGTCATAGCCGTCGGGCCAGTACACGAAAGCCGGCTCGAAGACGATGCGCACCAGCCGCCGGTCGCGCTCCCCGGCGACCAGTGTCACGAACGGCACATGGCTCGAGCGGGAGGACTGTGCCTTCAGGATGCGTGGTGCACTGTTCAGCATCACATAGAAGTTGGAATCCTTCTTCGCGTCGTCGGCCGGGGCGGCGAGGGCGGACGGCGCTTCTATCCGGACGAGCATGACGGTGTCGCGTCGCACCGCTGGCAGCGTCACGCTCCCCGCTGGCGCCATCGCCTGCACGACCCGTACGGCGGCTTCGAGCGGCATGCCGAGCGACAGGCCCAGCATTTCCGGTGCGCCGGTCGCGTACGCTGTCGCCGCGGCGGGCACCGGGCGGGAAGCGTGGAGACCCGCCGCGGCCGGTAGCAGCAAACCTGTGGCGCACAGCAGCATGCTGCGCCGCAGGCTGCGCGCGGACCGGGCCGGGCGGATCACGGCGCCAGTCCTGCCAGCCGGTTACTTCCAGCCGACGCGGTCGAGGATCTTCTGCGCCAGGGGCTGGTTGCGGCCGAGCACGCCGATGTTGAACGACTCTGCCTTGAACTTTCCGAGCGAAGCCAGTTCGGGGTTCCGGGCGACGGCGGTCGACACCACCGGCCATTCGTTGTTGCCATCCGCGAAATAGATCTGTGCTTCATCGCTGGCGAGATACTCGAGGAACAGGCGCGCGGCTGCCGGATTCGGCGCGGTGCGAAGCATGCCGGCGCCCGATACGTTCACATGTGTACCCGAAGATGCCTGGTTCGGGAAGGACACCGCGACCCGTTCGATCAACTGGCGGTCCTGCGGTCGCGTCGACTTCATCAGGCGCACATAGTAATAGGTGTTGACCACCGCGACATCGCATTCCCCGGCGCCGACGCCCAGAAGCTGGTCGGTATCGCCGCCGCGCGGCGAGCGGGCGAGGTTGGCCACCACGCCGCGTGCCCATTCCTCGGCCCTGGCCTCGCCGAGGCGCTCGATCATCGAGGCCATCAGCGACAGGTTGTACACATGGTTGCTGGCGCGGATGCAGATCCTGCCCTTGAGGCGCGGATGGGCGAGGTCCTCGTAGGTCGCCACTTCTTCCGGCCGGACCGTCTTGCGGTTGTAGGCGATCACCCGCGCGCGGGTGGAGAACCCGAACCAGGTACCGGTGGGCGTACGCAACTGGGCAGGGATCCTCGCATTCAGCACCGGCGAGTCGAGCGGCTGGAACAGGTCGAACTGTTCGGCCCGCCAGAGGCGGCCGGCGTCCACCGTGATGAACACGTCTGCAGGGCTGTTGCGCCCCTCGCTGCGCACGCGCTCCAGGAGCGCGTCTTCCCCGGCCTCGATCCGGTTCACCTTGATGCCGGTCTTGCGGGTGAAGCCGGTGTAGAGCGCCTCGTCTGTCTGATAATGGCGTGCCGTGTAGAGGTTCAGTACCTTGTCGGCCTGTGCCATGGCTGGCGCGGGTGCCAGCAGGGCGGCGAGCGCGCACAGTGCGCCGGCCAGAGGCACCGACAGCTTGCGGGGAATCAGTTTGATGCGCATGGAATCCTCGATCTCTGGATGGGGATGTCTGGAAGCAGCGCGCGCTGTTGCTGCGGGGGCGCCTGCGTTTTCGAGACGATACTAACAAGAAGGATTCTCGTTTGTAAATGATAAAGATTCGCATTGACGGGTGGGTCAGGCAACGCATGGCCGGTGCCGCGGTGGCGCTGTGCCTGGTCGTGGCCGGTTGCGCACAGGTGCCGGGCGGGCCTGCGCGGGGCGCCACGCCGCCCGGTGACGCGCCGACAGGTGCTGTTCCGCCATCGGTCCCGACGGGCAGCCCGCCGTCCGCAGTGGCGCTGCCACCGCCGGCGCGCGCGCCGGAAGGGCAACTGCCGCCAGCGCCGCCGCCCCAGCAGCCGCGCGCCGAGCCGCTGGCGGTGGCTCCGCGGATCGGACTTGCCCTTGGCGGCGGCGCTGCGCGCGGGTTCGCCCATGTCGGCGTCATCATGGTGCTCGAGCAGGCCGGTATCCTGCCGGAGTTCGTCACGGGTACCAGCGCCGGGGCAGTCGTCGGTGCGATCTATGCCGCCGGCTATCGTTCGCCCGACCTGCTGCGCATCGCCGGGCAGCTGGCGGAGGCGGACGTGCGCGACTTCGCGTTGCCCGATCGCGGTTTCGTGCGCGGCGAGCGGCTGCAGGCGTTCGTCAATCGTGCCGTGCAGGATCGCCCGATCGAGAAGCTGAACATCCGCTTTGCTGCAGTCGCCACCGACCTCCAGAGCGGGGAGGGCGTGATCTACCGACGCGGCGATACCGGGCTGGCGGTTCGTGCGTCCAGCGCGGTACCAGGCGTGTTCCGCCCTGTCTCGATCGGCGATCGCCAGATGGTCGATGGTGGCCTGACGCATCCGATACCGGTACGCGCTGCACGCGCGCTGGGTGCCGACCTGGTGATCGCGGTCGACATCTCGAGCCAGCCCCAGTTCGCCCGCCTGGGCGACTCGATCGATATCCTGCTGCAGACCTTCACCATCATGGGTCGGGGGCTGGGTGCAGCGGAGCTGGCAGAGGCCGACGTGGTGATACGGCCGGCGATCGGCCAGCTGCGTCCGACCGATTTCGACAGCCGGAAACTTGCGATCGCGCAGGGACAGCGCGCCGCGAAAGAGGCGCTTCCCGAGATCCGGCGCCGGATCGAGGCGGCGACCCGCCGGCTCAAACCGCCAGGCGACGCGCTCCGTTGAAACGGCTGACCCAGTAACGGTCGCCCATATTCACGATATGCACGCGGCCGCCACGGCTGGGCGCATGGATGAAGCGTCCTTCGCCGACGTAGATCCCGACGTGCGAGAACCGCTGGCCGCGGGTGTTGAAGAACACGAGGTCGCCCGGCTGCAGTTCGTGCTGGCTGACGCTGGTACCCATCCGGGCCATCTCGAACGAGTTGTGCGGCAGCGAGCGGCCGGTCACGCGGTCAAACACGTAGCGGACGAGTCCGCTGCAGTCGAAGCCGGTGTCCGGATTGCGGCCACCGAAGGTGTAGCGGATGCCGATCATCCCGATGGCCTGCATCACCAGTTCCTGCGCCGAGCTCAGTGCCCGGTCTGCCAGACTCTGCGGGGCTGCGACCTCGGTGACGACCGTGGTGGTACCGTCAGGCTTTGCATCCTGCGCGTGCGCACGGTCGACTGCCGGCAGAGAGAGCACTGTACCGAGGACGAGCAGGGCGAGGGTGCGACGGGCGCGGCATGCTGTCGATGACCCTGCAGAGCGGACGGCAACAAAAGGCATTTTCTGAAGATCCTTTCAGAGATGCTTGATAATCAAGCAGAAATCTGATTTTTTCGGCACTATCGGACAGTACCTGACCCCCCGGTCATCCTTCACCTGCCGTCCGCCAATGACTGCCTTTGCGAACGCGGCGGAGGATGCCACAGCCCATCGTCGATGGCAAACCGCCGCGGCGCCCAGGGCCTTCTGATCAGGCCGCCGCCACCAAGGGGAGGCCGGGAGGACACGATGTGGAAGATCCGCTCCGGCCGACTGGCCCTCACGACGTTCATCCTGATGCTGGTGGGGATCCAGCCGCCGCCGGCACTCGCCCAACCGCTCGTGATGGGAATCCTGCCGCTGCGCTACCGGACGGCGGAGCAGATGGTGCCGCTGGTGCGACCGCTGGTGCCGCCGCCGGGTACGGTCAGCGGCATCCAGAACCAGTTGATCGTGCACACGACGCCGCAGAACCTGGCCGAGATCCGTGCCGTGCTCGAGCGTATCGACACCCTGCCGAGGCGCCTGCTGATCAGCGTGCGCCAGGACGCAGACACCGTCTCCGCGGCCGATGGTGTTGCCGCGTCCGGACGCGCCGCGATCGGGCGCGGCGAGGTCTCGATCGGCAATCCGCCGCCGGGCACCGGGGCAGGCGTGCAGGTGTACTCGACCACCCGCAGTGGCTCCGATCGTGCGAACCAGCAGGTGCAGGCGCTGGAAGGGCAGCCGGCGATGATCCATGCGGGTCGTTCCATTCCGGTGCCGGTACGCCAGATCGTGCGTGGACCGGCCGGGGTGCAGGCAGTCGATTCGGTCGAGTATCGAGAGGTGTCCACCGGTTTCCAGGTGGTCGCACGGCTGTCCGGCGATGAAGTGTTCCTCGACATCCTGCCGCAACGCCAGTCCGTCGCGTCCGGCCCGCTGCCGGGCAGCGTCGACACCCAGCAGATCGCCACCACCGTACGCGGACGCCTCGGCGAGTGGATCGACCTGGGCGGCAGCGCGCGCAGCAGCGACGACCGGCAGTCGGTGCTGCTCGGCCGTGCGGGTGCCTTGACGGCGTCGGAACGCCGGGTCCTGCTCAAGGTGGAGGAACTGCGGTGATCGTCCGGGCCGGTCCGGAGGCGCACCGATGGATCCGCTGACCAGTACCGCTGCTGTTCCTGGTGGACCTCTGGTCCAGGCGCTCGCGCTGTGGGGACCGGCCGCGGGGTAGCCGGAGTCCGGTGCGCGCCGCCGGTTCAGCGTCCATACGGTACTGAGTCAGGTGGAGTATCGTCCGGACGTTAGCCAGGAGACTCCACGATGAACCGCCACAGACTTCCCGCCGTCTTCATGCGCGGCGGCACCAGCAAGGCCCTGATGCTGCACCGGCACGACCTTCCAGCAGCGCAGGCCGACTGGGTTCCGATTTTCCTGCGCGCGATGGGATCGCCGGATCCGAACGGCCGGCAGCTCGATGGGATGGGCGGCGGACTGTCGTCTGTGTCGAAGGTGTGCGTGCTGTCGCGATCCTCGCGCCCGGATGCCGACATCGACTACACCTTCGCGCAGGTGATGGTGAAGGATGCGCATGTCGATTACAGCGGCAACTGCGGCAACATGTCGTCGGCGGTGGGTCCTTTTGCGGTCGACGAGGGCCTGGTCGATGCCGCCGATGGCGAGGCTACGGTGCGCATCTACAACACCAACACCGACAAGATCATCCACTCCACCTTCGCGGTCCATGGTGGCCAGGCGGTCGAGCGCGGCGAACTCGCGATCCCGGGCGTGGCCGGTACCGGGGCTCCGATCCGTCTCGACTTCCTGTCACCGGGCGGTGCGAGCACTGGCCGGCTGCTGCCCAGCGGCAGAGTGGTGGACGAGTTCGAGGTGCCCGGGCTGGGCAAGGTCGAGGTGTCGATGGTCGACGCAGCCAACGCCTGCGTGCTGGTCGCAGCCTCGTCGCTCGGGCTGACTGGCCTGGAAATGCCCGGCGACCTGGAGGCCGACCCGGTGACGATGGAGCGGCTGTCGGCCATCCGGCTGCAAGCCTCGGTGGCGATGGGTCTCGCGCGCACGATCGAGGAGGCACGCAGCCGGACCGTGGTTCCGTTCGTCGGCTTCCTGTCGCCGCCGCAGGACGCGCGCACGCTGTCGGGCGACTTGCTGGCGGCCGATGCGGTCGACCTCACGGCTCGGATGATCTCCAACGGCCAACCGCACCGCGCATTGCCGTTGACCGCGTCACTGTGCATCGCGGTCGCGGCTTCGATCGAAGGCACCGTCGCCTGGCGTGCGGCGCGGCGTGCTGCCGGTGGCGCGGCTGCACCCGGCGCCGCGATGCGTCTGTCCATGCCCTCCGGTGTGCTTACGGTCGGTGCCGAGGTGGAAAGCCAGGCCGGGCAATGGACGGCAGTGCGCGGTTCGTTCTACCGCACCGCGCGCCGCCTGTTCGACGGCACGGTCTACTATTGACCTATTGACGCAGGGCGCGCGTCGACTGCTCAGGCTGGCCTGAACGCCGACAGGTCGACCGGGCCGTCGAACAGCGAGCGTGTCGCTGCCAGCATCCGCTCGGACGCGGGTTCGCTCCATCGGCCGTACGCGGTATTGCCGCGGAACTTCGTCTCCAGTTCCTCGCGCGACAGCGGCGAGTGGACGCCGCCCCGGATGAACGGCTGGCGCTCCTCGACCACGCGGCCGTCGGCCAGCGTGAACCGGACATGTCCGGTGTAGGCTCGGGGATACGGGTTGGCCGGGTCGACGACATAGCGCACCTTCGATGCCAGCGCGAGGATGCGTTCGTCGCGCACCGTCTCCGGCGTGAACGCCTCCAGACCCGCTGCGCCGGTGATGAAGCCCACCGCGATGTTGAACGGCGCGCTGAACTTTGCGCCGTACTCGGTGGCCGGGCGGTGCTTCGAGGCGAGCGGTTCCCACAGGCGGTGCACATAGCCTTCGGCCGTTTCGCACAGCACGTCGACCACGTCCTCCGCGCGGAATCCTTCCGCTTCGGCGCGCCGGGCCAGGCGCAGGGCGCAATCGATATAGGGCTGGTTCATCGTGCCGGTTGCGTAGGGCTTGAAGGTGATCGACAGCAGGGTCCAGTCGGTACCGAAACCGTCGAGCAGGGCACCGTAGTCGCCCTCGGCGCTGTGGGCGAAGCCGTTGTACAGGCCGTGCGTGCCTTCGAACACGGTGCGTGGCGAGAAGAATCCCTGCTGGCCGATGCGCGCGGCGCGCACGCCGCATTGCGCGGCCCAGCCGGCATGCAGGCGCTTGGTCCACGATCCCTCGGCGAGGTACTCGATGATGCCGCTCGCCATGCTGCCTGCCGTGCCCAGCGCATCCACCGCCTGCCTGCGGTTGAGGCCCAGCGCGACCGATACGGCCAGGGTCGCGGCCATCGTGCCCAGGATCGCCGTCGGGTGGAAGCCGGAGCGGTGGATCGCCTTCGGCACGACGCGGCTCATCCGGCACAGCGCCTCGGTGCCGGCGACGACGCCGGCAAGCGCCGACTGGCCGTCGCGGCCGAAGCGCTCGCAGGCGGCCAGCACGGCTGGAACGATCACGGTCGCGCTGTGCACCGGACCGCCTTCGTAGGTGTCGTCGAAGTCCTCTCCATGCGCTGCCGTGCCGTTGATCAGCGCCGCATCCTCGGCGCTGAAGCCGCCCGCGTGGCCGATCGCCGTCGCCGGACCGCCAGTGTCGACCGATGCCACCAGCGCCCGGATGTAGTCGGTGTCGTGCGCGGCCACGCACAGGCCTGCAACGTCGAGCAGCAGCGACTCGGCCTGCGCGCGCACGGCCGCAGGCAGCGTCTTCGGGTCGATCGCCAGCGCGAGGTCCACGAGGCGTTCGGCGACCGAGACGTCGGGCAGGGCAGGGGCAGGGCGGTTGTCGCTCATGAGTAGGTTTCCAGGCACGGGTTCCGGAGGCCGGCCAGGATCGCCCGGGCCGGGGCGGCGATGCTACCGCGGTTCCGGGACGACCGCGCCGCGCATGGCAGGGCGCAGGCGCGGCGCTTGAGTTGTCCGTCCCGATCCTTCACCATTCGCGCCACGTCAACTCGGGAGGGGGCATCGAAGCATGAACATTACGGAATTCTGGACCACGGCGCAGCCGATTCTCATCAACGGTGCGTTGCAGGTCGCTGCCGCGATCGCGCTCTGGGTCGCGGGTACCTGGCTGATCAACCTCTCCGTGCGCGTGCTGAATGCAGCGCTCGAGCGGCAGAAGGTCGAGCCGACCATCCTGCGCTACATCGGTTCGTTCGTCGCGGTGGTGCTGAAGATCGCGCTGGTCGTCGCCATCCTTGGCTACTTCGGCGTGGAAACCACGACCTTCGCGGCCCTGGTGGCCGGCGTGGGCGTCGCCATCGGTGCCGCCTGGGGCGGGCTGCTCGCCAACTTCGCCGCCGGTGCCTTCCTGGTCGTGCTGCGGCCGTTCAAGGTCGGCGACTTCGTCACCGCCGGCGGTGTCACCGGCACCGTGAAGGAGATCGGACTGTTCGGCACTGCGATCAACACGCCGGACAACGTGCTGACCATCGTCGGCAACAACCGCATCTTCGGCGACAGCATCCAGAACTTCTCGGCCAATGCCTACCGTCGGGTCGACCTCAAGGCGCAACTTGCGCAGGGCGCCGACCATGTGGCCGCGATCGGCCTGCTGCGCGATCGCATCGCGAAGATCCCGAACGTGCTGGCAGTCCCGGCGCCGGACGTCGAGATCCTCGACTTCACGCCGAGCGGACCGGTGCTGGCGGTGCGTCCGTACTGCAACAACGATCACTACTGGCAGGTGTATTTCGACACCAACCGCTCGATCCGCGAGTCCTTCGGTGAGGCTGGTTTCCCGGTGCCGGAGATGCCGGTCGTGGTGCGCAACGCCGGCTGAAGGGAAGTGCCGATGGACGGATCACATGGCGGTGGCGGGTCGTTCCAGCTCAACGTCCTTGGCGCACCGCTGGCGACCTGTTCGCTGCAGCCGCTCACCGGCTACTTCCGGACCGGCTGCTGTGAGACGGCCGCGGACGACTTCGGCAGCCACACCGTATGCGCCGAGGTGACCGCCGACTTCCTCGCGTTCTCGAAGTCGCGCGGTAACGACCTGAGCACGCCGATGCCCGCCTACGGCTTCGACGGGCTCAGGCCGGGCGACCGCTGGTGCCTGTGCGTGACGCGATGGAAAGAAGCGTTCGATGCCGGCGTGGCGCCGCGGGTGGTGCTCGCGGCGACCCATCGGGCTGCGCTGTCGGTGGTGACGCTCGAGCAATTGATGGCGCACGCGATCGACGCGTGACCCGACCGGTCCTGCACCTGGTCAACGGCGACCATGCGGCGCGCGCCGTCGCGCAGGCCGGGCTCGGGGAGTTTGCGATCGTCTGGCGCGACGTGCTGCACGACGGGCCGGTGCAGGATCTGTCCGACGATATGCAGGCCCGATCGCGCGCGGCGTTCATCGCTGCTGCCGGCTGGGGCAGCGAAGCGGCTGCAGCGGCGGCCTTCGACGAACGCGACCGTCGCCTGCAGCAGGCATTCTCGTCGCCGGTGGAACTCGTGCTGTGGTTCGCCCCGGGGCTGCACGACCAGTTGCAGCGGCTGCAGGTGCTGGCGCGTGCAGCCCGCTGTCCGGGCCTGAGGGCGACGATCAGCGAGGCGGCGCTGGCCGGGCAGGCAGGCTTGCTCGACCGGCCTGGACTGTCGGCTGCGTTTGAGCGCCGCTGCGAGGTGGGACCCTCCGCCCTGGCGCGTGCTCTCGAAGGGTGGCTCGCGTTCACCGACGGCGATGCCGGCCGGCTCGATCGCCTGCTCGACGCGGACGACTGCGACTCGCCGCTGCTCGACGCGGCGATACGCCGATGGCGCGAGGAGTTCCCGGCGCTGGCCGACGGGCTGTCGCGCAGCGAGCGCAACGTGCTGGAGGCGCTCGGGCGCGGGGTGTTCCGCGCTCGGGAGGTGCTCGTCGCTGCATGCCACCATGCCGAAGAGATCGTCTTCCAGGCGGATGTCCCGTTCGCATCGGTCCTGTGCCGTCTGTCTTCGGGCGAGGCACCCCTGCTGTCCCATCCGGACCAGCGCCCGGTGACGATGGCTGCACTCGTGGCCGGCGAGCGCGTGTTCTGGAACGACTCGCTGCTGATCACCCGCGCCGGGCGCGAGTGCCTCGCGGGCCAGCGCGACTGGATGGCGCAGGCGCCGGCGCGCTCGATGGGTGGCGTGCTGCTGGAGGGGCCAGCCGGCTGGCGCTGGGATGCAGCCGCCAACCGGATGCACCGGATGCCGCCGGGATAACATCGGGTTCGACCCGTGCAGAATGTCCCCGATGACCATCGACCAATCCCGGGCAGCCAGGGCGCTGCCGATCAGCCTTGCCGTGTTCGACATGGCAGGCACCACCATCCAGGATACCGGCGTCGTACCGCTCGCCTTCGACGCCGCGCTGGCGTCCCATGGCCTGTCCGCGACGGCTGACGAACTCGTCGCGATCCGGGGGGCGGGCAAGCGCGAGGCGATCCGCCACCTGGTGAAGGCGCGCCTCGGCGAGACCGACCTTGAACGCCATTCGGATGCGGTCTACAAGGCCTTCCGCGGAGAACTCGACCGCCGCTTCCGTTCGGGAGGGGCGCTCGCGGTGCAGGGCGCCGTGCAAGCATTCGACTGGCTGCGAAGCCGCGGAGTCGCGATCGCGCTCAACACCGGCTTCGACCGCGATACCCAGGCGCTGGTGCTGGCCGCAGTCGGCTGGGACCACGGCGTCGCCGATGCGCTGGTGTGCGCCGACGATGTCCCGCAAGGCCGGCCGGCGCCGTACATGATCTTCCGCGCGATGGAGCTCACCTCGACCACTGACGTCGCGCGCGTGCTCAACGTCGGCGACACGGTGCTCGACATCCAGTCGGGGCGCAACGCCGGCTGTGGCGTGAACGTCGCGGTCTGGAGCGGTGCACACGGCCGGGAGAAGCTCGCGCGCGAGCCCGGCGCGCATCTCATCGAGGACGTGTCGCACCTGCCGGCCCTGCTCGAGCGCCTCGCCGGAGGTGCCAGGTGAACGCCAACCGGCGCGGGCTGCTGCTGGTCGCCGGCGCGGTGCTGGCGCTGCCCGGCTGCAGCCGTAGCGACCGCGTCGAGGCCACCGCGCACTGGCTGGGCAACGACTTCGCATTCGGAGCGGGCCTCGCGTTCACGTCCGCGGACGGCACGCTGGCCTCGGTCGGGTTCTTTCCCGAGCCGCTCCCCGCCGCAGCGATCGACGACGTCCGGCGGCTGCGTTCGGTCGCGCAGGCGCTGGCCACTCGCACCACGCCGTACCTCGTGCTGGAGCTTCGCCTCAAGGAGCCCGGCAAGGCGGGCTTCGACAACCTCGTGCGCTATTCCGTGATGTTCGCGAACATGGGCGGCACGCCAGTCACCTTCAACCGCCAGAGCCGCGACTGGGTGAAGGACGGCAGCATCGAACTGGCCGGGGAGGCAAAGGCAGGCGGGCGCCTGCTCGGGCGGGTGCGACGCGCGGGCGCGACCGACATCGAAGGGACCGAGCAGCCGTATCGCTGGGATCTCAGCTTCGACACCAGCGTGGTCGCGTAGCTTCGCGACGCACGGAAGGCGCTGGCGGCGTCCGCACGGAAGCAGGCCGCGCGGACGTTGGCGTCAGTCCTCGCGCCGCATCTGCGGGAACAGGATCACGTCGCGGATGGTGCTGCTGTCGGTCAGCAGCATCACCAGCCGGTCGATGCCGATGCCTTCCCCGCCGCAGGGCGGAAGCCCGTACTCGAGTGCACGCACGTAGTCGGCATCGTAGTGCATGGCCTCGGCATCGCCGGAGTCCTTGCGGCTCGCCTGCTGGCGGAACACCGAGGCCTGCTCGTCCGGATCGTTCAGCTCGGAGAAGCCGTTGGCGATCTCGCGCCCGGCGATGAACAGCTCGAAGCGCTCGGTGATCGACGGGTCGGCGTCGTTGCGCCGGGCCAGTGGCGACACCTCGGTCGGGTAGTCGATGATGAACGTCGGGTCGAACAGCTGGGTCTCGACGGTCGCGTCGAACAGCGACAGCTGCATGCCGCCCAGCCCGTCGTCCGGATGCACCGCCTCGCCCAGCCGGGCCAGTTCGCCGGCCAGCCAGGCGCGGTTGGCCAGCTGCGCCGGCGTGTACTGCGGCGCGTACTTCGCGATCGCCTCGAGGATGGTCAGCTTGGCGAACGGCTTGCCGAAGTCGATCTCGCGGCCCTGGTAGGTGATCTTCTCGCTGCCGGTGACCGTGCGCGCGACCTCGGCGAACATCTGTTCCGTGAGCGCCATGAGCTCGCGGTAGCGGGTATAGGCCGAGTAGAACTCGAGCATCGTGAACTCGGGGTTGTGCCGGGTCGAGATGCCTTCGTTGCGGAAGTTGCGGTTGATCTCGAACACCCGTTCGAAGCCGCCGACCACCAGGCGCTTTAGGTAGAGCTCGGGCGCGATGCGCAGGAACAGCTCCATGTCGAGCGCGTTGTGGTGGGTCCTGAACGGCCGTGCATTGGCGCCCCCCGGGATCGGATGCATCATCGGCGTCTCGACCTCGAGGTAGCCCCGGTCGATCAGGAACTGGCGCACCGCCTGCACCGTACGCGAGCGCGCGAGGAAGGTCCGGCGCGAATCCTCGTTCACCATCAGGTCGAGGTAGCGCTGCCGGTAGCGCTGCTCCTGGTCGGTCAGCCCGTGGAACTTCTCGGGCAGCGGGCGCAGCGACTTGGTGAGCAGGCGGATCGACGTCACCCGCACCGTCAGCTCGTTGGTCTTGGTGCGGAACAGCACGCCGGTCGCGCCGACGATGTCGCCCAGGTCATAGTGCTTGAAGGCCTCGTGCGCCTCTGCACCGGTGCCGTCGTCGGACACGTAGAGCTGGATCATCCCGGATCCGTCGCGCACGCTGGCGAAGCTCGCCTTGCCCATCACCCGCTTGAGCAGGATGCGCCCGGCCAGCGTCACCGTGACCGGGTTCGCCTCGAGCGCGGCCTTGTCGTCGCCGGCATGGGCGACCTGCAGGTCGCCGGCGAGGTGCAGGCGTTCGAAATCGTTCGGATAGGCGATGCCGGCGGCGCGCAGCGCAGCCAGCTTGGCACGCCGCTCGGCGACGATATGGTCGGTGTCGACCGGAACGGCCGGAGCGGTCGTGGGGGTGCTGGAAGCGTCGGTCATTTACACACCCTGCTTGAGGCTGGCGTTGATGAAGTCGTCGAGGTCGCCGTCCAGCACGCGCTGGGTGTCGCCGACCTCGTGGTTGGTGCGCAGGTCCTTGATGCGCGACTGGTCGAGCACGTAGGAGCGGATCTGGTGTCCCCAGGCGATGTCGGTCTTGGACTCTTCCATCGCCTGCTTCTCTTCGTTGCGCTTGCGCAGTTCGAGCTCGTACAGCCGTGACTTGAGCATCGCCATCGCTTCGGCACGGTTGCGGTGCTGCGAGCGGTCGTTCTGGCACTGCACGACGATGTTGGTGGGCAGGTGGGTGATGCGGATCGCCGAGTCGGTCTTGTTGATGTGCTGCCCGCCGGCGCCCGATGCGCGGAAGGTGTCGATGCGCAGGTCGGCCGGGTTGATCGTCACTTCGATCGAGTCGTCGACCTCGGGGTAGATGAAGACGCTGGCGAACGAGGTGTGGCGGCGCGCGTTGGAATCGAACGGCGACTTGCGCACCAGCCGGTGCACGCCGGCCTCGGTGCGCAGCGTGCCGTAGGCGTACGGCCCGGTGACCTTGATCGAGGCGCTCTTGATGCCGGCGACATCGCCGCTCGACTCCTCCAGCAGCTCGACCTTGAACTCACGCCGTTCGCAGAAGCGAAGGTACATGCGCTCGAGCATCTGCGCCCAGTCCTGGGCCTCGGTGCCGCCGGTGCCGGCCTGGATGTCGATGAAGCAGTTGGCCGGATCGAGCGGGTCGTTGAACATCCGCTCGAATTCCATCCGTGCGATGGCTTTCTCGAGCAGTTCGATGTCCCCGGCCAGCTGTTCGAGCGTGCTGGCGTCGTCCTCGCTGCGCGCCATCTCGAACAGTTCCTGCGTATCCGCAAGCATCTGCTCGGCGCTTTCCATCCGGGTGACGATGTCCTCGAGCAGCTTGCGCTCGCGTCCGAGTTCCTGTGCGCGCTTGGTGTCGGCCCAGACGGCCGGGTCTTCCAGGTCGCGGCTGACTTCCTTCAGGCGTGTGAGCTTGGTATCGAAGTCAAAGATACCTCCGCAGCTCGGCCGTGCGTTGGCCGAAACCGGCCAGGCTGTCGGAGAGCGAATTCAGGCGTTCGGCTTCCATCGGGATTTCCCACGGTAAACCGTCGATTATAGCGGCCTGCGGCAGTGCAGTCCGCAGCTGCGGCGTATTCCGCCCGGCCTCAGTTCCAGTCGGCCGCCGTACCGCCGACCGCGCGCCAGTGCTCGATCGTGAGCTGCACGCTCTGCAGGCCCTGCCAGCTGTTCATGTCGACCCGGTAGACGGCCTCGATCCGGGGCGGCAGCGGATCGACCGAATTGAACCGGATGGCGGCGACGCGCCCGCCAGTGCCGCGCAGTTCGAGCTTCGAATGCGCCTGTCCGACGACCTTCTGCGCGGTGACGTCGAAACGGTCGATGAACTCCGGGCGCGGAAAGCCCGGGCCCCAGACGCCCTCGTCCATCGAGCGCGCGAGGTCCAGGTCCAGCGCCTCGCCCTCCAGACTGCCGTCGGTCTCGATCACCCGCGACAGGTCGGCTGGCGTGAGCAGCGAGCGCACGACGTCTTCCAGCATCCCGGTGAAGCGCGGCAGGTCCGTCTCGCGCAGGCTCAGGCCGGCCGCCGCTGCATGGCCGCCGAACGCCACCAGCATCCCGGGGGCCCGCTTGTCGACCAGGTCGAGCGCATCGCGCAGGTGCAGCCCGGCGATCGAGCGGCCGGAGCCCTTCAGGATGCCGCCGTCGCCGCGAGCGAAGCAGAAGGCCGGCCTGTGCAGGCGGTCCTTAAGGCGCGCGGCGACGATGCCGATCACGCCCTGGTGCCAGGCCGGGTCGAACAGGGAAACCGACCAGCCATCGCCGGCTGCGTCGAGGTCGATCGCAGCCAGCGCCTGTTCGCGCATCGTCGCTTCGATCTCCCGCCGCTGGCGGTTGAGCTGGTCGAGCTGCCCCGCGATGGCACCAGCCCGCGCGACATCGTCGGTCACCAGGCATTCGATGCCCAGCGACATGTCCTGCAGGCGGCCGGCGGCATTGAGCCGGGGCCCGGCGACGAACCCGAGGTCGTAGGTGGTGCAGCGCTCGATCGCGCGGCCGGCGACCCGCAGCAGGGCCGCAATGCCTGGCACCGTACGCATGGCGCGGATGCGCTTGAGCCCCTGCGCGACCAGGATGCGGTTGTTGGCATCGAGCCGGACGACGTCGGCCACCGTGCCCAGCGCGACCAGGTCCAGCCACTGCGCCAGGTTCGGGCCACCGTTGCCGGGAAGGCGGCCGCGCCTGCGCAGCTCGGCACGCAGCGCGAGCATCACATAGAACATCACGCCCACCCCGGCGAGGTGCTTGCTAGGAAAGCCGCAGCCGGGCTGGTTCGGATTGACGATCACCTCCGCTGCAGGCAACTGGTCGCCTGGCAGGTGGTGGTCGGTCACCAGCACCCGCATGCCGAGCGCGCGTGCGCGCTCGACGCCGGCGACGCTGGCGATGCCGTTGTCGACCGTGATCAGCCAGTCCGGCCTGCGCTGGTGCGCGAGGTCGACGATCTCCGGCGTCAGGCCATAGCCGTACTCGAACCGGTTCGGCACGAGGAATTCGACCCTGGCACCGAAGGCACGCAGCGCACGGATACCCACTGCACAGGCAGTCGCGCCATCGCAGTCGTAGTCTGCGACGATGAGCAGGCGCTCGTTGCGCTCGATCGCATCGGCCAGTGCCGCCGCGGCGGCGTCGCAGCAGGTCAGCTGGTCCGGCGCCAGCAGCCGTGCAAAGTCGTTGGACAGTTCCTCCGCACCGGCCAGTCCGCGCGCGGCGAACACCCGGGCCAGCACCGGCGCGACGCCGGCGCGTTCCAGTGCGGCGCGGGCGGCGTCCGGTACCTCGCGCGTGACCAGTTCAGGCATTCGGGTGGCCACCGGCGTGGGCGAGCAGGTCGGCAAGCGGGCGCCGGCGGCGCCAGATGCGGTAGCGGTCCCAAGCCGCGATGCGTGCGCCGGCCAGGCCTTCCTGCACCGGCCAGTGCAGGACGATGCTGGCGAGGCGACCGCTGCGTAGTGCGTCGTCCAGTGGCAGGAACCAGTCGGCTTCCAAGTGCGCAAGCGCCTCGCGCCAGCCGTAGGCATCGCCGGCCTGCAGCGGTGGCACCAGCGCGTCCAGGCTCAGCAGCCAGGACCCACCGGTGGCCTGCGCGAGCCAGTCCCGGGCGCCTTTGCCTGTGTCGATCCAGCGGCAGCCTGCCAGCGTGGCCAGTCCGGCCAGCTGCTTGCCGCCGCCGGACGCGCCATCCAGCCCGGGCCGTCCCGGCGCCGGCATCAGGCCTGCACCATGCAGCCAGAGCCCGGAGACCGCCGGTTCGCCGCGCCGTTCACGCTCCAGGTTCACCGGGTGCTCGAACCAGAGCATCTGGACTTCGTTCAGGAAACCGAGCCAGCGTCGACGGCCAGGTCCGCGCGGCAGGTTCCGGTCTACGTCGTCGCCGATGGCATCGGCCGGCGGCGTGGTCGTGAGTTCGAACGATCGGTCCGCGCCCAGGTACCAGCGGGCAGGATCCGGCGCCAGGAAGTCGGGTGCGAGTTCCGGGAAATGTTCGCGCAGGGCGGCGGCCAGCGCGTCCGACTCGTCCGCGCGCAACTGGAGGTGGCCCGGAGGGGCGAGCCGAAGCCCGGTGCGCCCGACGATGAAGTGGACCGGATCGGCGCGCATCCACCAGCGCGTGCCCGGGGCATGGCCGTCGAGCGCCAGCGTGACCGGCGCCAGCGGCAGGCCGTCGTCACCCGGGTGGCCGCCGCCCGAGGCTTCCCCGGCCGCGGGTCGCGCCGTGAAGCGCTGCCACAGCCACCGGTCGGCTTGCATGCTGGCCGCCGTGTCCCGCGTCGCCCGCGACAGCCAGCGCGCGAGCGTCGGCGCATCGGCCGCATGCATCGCGTCGGCAGCGTGTTCGCCAGGCCAGGACAGGGCGGGGATCAGGAGTTCAAGGTGCAAGGGGTCGGCTGGACGGTGACGTCGGGTGCGGCGTTCGGCAGTGCGGGCGCAGTCTAGCACCCGTGCCGACCGGTGCAGGCGTGCATCGACCTTGGCGCGGGTGCGCTTGTGGCACACTTCGAACGCCCCCAACGGCTGCACAAGAAACAGACGACCGATCCGTGTCTCCCTACGAGCTGTTCGTCGGGCTGCGCTACACGCGCGCCAAACGCAGCAACAACTTCATCTCCTTCATCTCGCTGGTGTCGACGCTCGGCATGGCGCTGGGCATCGCGGTGCTGATCACCGTCGTGTCGGTGATGAACGGTTTCCAGAAGGAGGTGCGCGACCGCATCCTCGGCGTTCTCGCGCATGTGCAGATCTCCGGCCTGGAGGGAGGGCTGCCCGACTGGCAGGCGATCGCCGCCAGGGCCGAGGAAAACCCCGCCGTGCGCGGTAGTGCGCCCTACGTGCTGGCCCAGGGACTGCTGGGCAACGACCAGGTGGTGCGCGGCGCGATCATCCGCGGCATCCTGCCCGAGCGGGAGGCCCGCGTGGCCGACTTCGCCACCTACCTGCGCGCCGGTTCGATCGATGCGCTGAAGCCGGACAGCTTCACCACCGTGCTGGGTATCGAACTGGCACGCGCGCTCGGCGTCGGCGTCGGCGACAAGGTCCTGCTGATCGCCCCGCAGGGCCAGATCACGCCGGCGGGCGTGATCCCGCGGCTGAAGCAGTTCACGGTGGTGGGCATCTTCGAGGCCGGCCACTTCGAGTTCGACTCCGGGCTCGCGCTGGTACACATCGAGGACGCGCAGAAGCTCTACCGGATGGGCACTGCGGTCACCGGCGTACGCCTGAAGATCGCCGACATGTTCCAGGCACCGCGCGTGGCGCGCGAGATCGCGCGCACCCTGACCAGCGATGCGATGGTGGCCGACTGGTCCCGGCTGAACGCCGGATGGTTCCGGGCGGTGGAGATCGAGAAGCGGATGATGTTCATCATCCTGTCGCTGATCGTCGCGGTGGCCGCGTTCAACATCGTGTCGACGCTGGTCATGGTGGTGACCGAGAAGCGTGCGGACATCGCGATCCTGCGCACGCTCGGCGCCACGCCTTCCAGCATCATGGCGGTGTTCGTGATCCAGGGTGCGCTGATCGGCATCTTCGGCACGCTGCTCGGCGTGGGCGGCGGGGTGCTGCTGGCATCGAACGTCGACGTCGTGGTGCCGTTCATCGAGCGTACCTTCGGCATCCAGTTCCTGGCCAAGGACATCTATTTCATCAGCGAGCTGCCGTCGGAGGTCCGGATGGCCGATGTCACCTTCGTCGCCTCGATCTCGCTGGTACTGTCGTTCCTCGCGACGCTCTATCCGAGCTGGCGCGCCTCGCGCATCAACCCGGCACAGGCGCTGCGCTATGAGTGACCTGCGCCCGATGGTGCTCGAATGCAGCGGTCTGTCGAAGATCTATCGCGAGGGCGCGGCGCTGGGCGAGGTGTCCGTGCTGCGCGGCGTCGACCTTCAGGTACGGGCCGGCGAACGCATCGCGATCATCGGCAGTTCCGGTTCCGGCAAGAGCACGCTGCTGCACCTGCTCGGCGGACTCGATGCCGCGACGGCCGGCGAAGTCCGCCTGTGCGGAGAGCGGGTGGACACGATGGGGCAGGGCGCGCTCGCCGGCCTGCGCAACCGGGCGCTCGGCTTCCTGTACCAGTTCCACCATCTGCTGCCCGAGTTCAGCGCGCTCGAGAACGTCGCGATGCCGCTGCTGATACGCCGCAGCGCGCGTGGCGAGGCGTTCGCACGCGCCACCGCGGGTCTGGAGGCGGTCGGCCTCGGGCATCGTCTTGCACACCGGCCGGGCGAACTCTCCGGCGGTGAACGTCAGCGCGCGGCCCTGGCGCGGGCATTGGTCACCGAGCCTGCGTGCCTGCTGGCTGACGAGCCTACTGGCAATCTCGACCGCACCAACGCCGAGGCGATGTTCGAGCTGATGCTCGCGCTCAACCGCGCGCGCGGCACCAGCCTGGTGATGGTCACCCACGATGAGCGACTCGCTGCGAAAGCCGAGCGGGTGTTGCGCCTCGAGGACGGACAGCTGCGCGACGACTGAGTGCCGGGCGGACGGGCGGGGGTGGTGGTGGCCTGGCCTGGTCGTGCGGCGCCCGGGTCAGTGCATCACCGGGTCCGGATCCAGGCTGCGCCAGAGGTACCAGGTGGCGGCGGTACGCCAGGGTTGCCAGCGCGCCGACAGTCGTGCCAGCTGCCCGGGCGCCGTCGCCCGGCCGCGGCTGTAGCCGAGTTCGATCGCGCGGCGCAGCCCGAGGTCGGCCATGGGTAGCACGTCGGGCCGCCCCAGGTGGAAGATCAGGAACATCTGCACCGTCCAGACGCCGATGCCGCGCACGGCAGTGAGTTCATCGACGATCGCCGCGTCGTCCATCGCCGACCAGCCGTCGGTGCCCGAGGGCCGCGCGAGGAAGTGCGCTGCAAGGTCCCGGATGTACTCGACCTTGCGCCCGGACAACCCGCATCCGCGCAGCAGTAGGGGGTCGACCGCCAGCACGACGGCCGGGTCGATGCGGCTGCACGCCGCCTCGACGCGCAGCCATACGGACTGGGCCGCCTTCACCGAAACCTGCTGCCCGACGATCGAACGTGCGAGCGTCTGGAAGGCATCGCCGCGGCTGCCGATGCGCATCGGCGGATGCCGGGCGATCAGCGTCTCGAGCAGCGGGTCACTCGCGCTCAGTTCCCGGCAGGCCTCGTTCCACCAGCGCGGCCGCCGGCCGGTCGGGGCCGCCACGGGGGCCGGTCAGGCGGCGCGCCGGCTGTGGGCGCGCCGCTGCCAGGCGAGCACCACGTACAGGCGCCAGGCACCGCGCACGGCGAAGTAACCCACCACCGCCATGAACAGGCCGAGCAACAGCAGGCCCAGCGCCAGCGGCTTGCCCATCCCGGTCAACCAGTCCCAGAGCGCTGGCAGCATGTCGAGCCAGCCCTCGTGCTGCAGCGGCTCGGGATGCGGAACGTCGGCCACCGTGCCAAGACCCATCGCCAGGCTGCCGATGTTGTAAGCGGCGATGTAGATCGGGACGATCGTCAGCGGGTTGGTCCAGAAGGTGCCGAGCACCATCGCAGGCAGGTTCACCCTGAAGAAGATCGCAAGCGCCGCGCCGGTAAAGATCTGCAGCGGACCGGGTATCAGCCCGGTGAACAAACCGATCGCAACCCCCCCTGCCACCGAGCGACGGTGCAGGTGCCAGAGGTTATGGTGGGTCAGCAGCGAGCCGAACTTCGCGAGGAAGCGGTTTTCGACGATGCTCGAGTGGCTCGGCAGGTATTTCTTGAAGAATTTTCTTGGCACGACGAACGCCTGCCACGCATGAGTCTGCGGACTGTAACCCAACCGCAAGGTCCGTACCAGCGGCCTTGTCACGATCGATGAGCCCGGTGCTGCCGGCGCTCGGCTGGCTGGCCGGCACGCTGTGCCTGCAGGTCTTGCCCGAATTGCCTTCCGCCAGCGCGATTGGCGTCGCGACCGCCCTGGGGGTTGCCTTCCTGCTGACAGCCGCTGGCCGGCGTCGGTCCGCCAGGTCGAGGGGGATCGCGCTGCTGGCGGCGGCGGCGCTGGCCGGTTTCGCCTGGAGCGCCGCCTGGGCGTCCGCCAGGATGTCGGATGCCTTGCCAGTCGAGTGGGAGCGGCAGGACATTGAGGTGGTCGGGGTGATCGCCGAGCTGGTTCAGCGCACCGAACGCGGGGTGCGCTTCGCATTCGACGTCGAGGAGGTCCTGACCGACGGCGCTGTCGTGCCGCAGCGCCTGCTCCTGTCGTGGTACGGCAAACGACCGGCACTCAGGGCGCCGGCCGCTGAGGACGAGGAGGCAGCGGCTGCGTCCGCTGGCCGACCGCCGACAGCCGGGGAGCGCTGGAGACTGGTGGTCAGGCTGCGCCGTCCGCACGCCAGCGCGAATCCACACGGTTTCGACGTCGAGGCCTGGCTGCTCGAGCGTGGCCTGCGCGCCACCGGGTACGTGCGGCGCGGCATCCAGCGGCTGGATCCCCTCGTGGCCCGGCCAGCCTACCTGATGGAACGCGCGCGCGAGTCGATCCGTGCGCGCTTCGACCGGACACTGCCCGACGCGCCCTATCGCGGGGTGCTGGCGGCGCTGGCGATCGGCGACCAGCAGGCCATCCCGGCCGCACAGTGGGAGGTCTTCAACCGGACCGGCATCGGCCATCTGATGAGCATCTCCGGGCTGCACGTGACGATGGTCGCCGCACTGGCCTTCTGGCTGGTCGACGCCGGCTGGCGACGCAGCGCGCGGCTGGTGCGCCGCCTGCCGTCGCGCAAGGCTGCAGTGATCGCCGGCCTCGCTGTTGCCTTCGGCTATGCGTTGCTCGCCGGTTTCTCGGTGCCGACCCGGCGCACGGTCTTCATGCTCGCGGTGATCGCGGTTGCACTCTGGCGGGCGCGGCGATCGCCGGCGGCCGATGTCCTGTCCGGTGCGCTGCTGCTGGTGATCGTGCTCGACCCCTGGGCCGTCCTGGCCACCGGATTCTGGCTGTCGTTCGGGGCGGTCGCAGTGATGATGACCGTGTCGGCCGGACGCATCGGGCGGGGGGCTGCGATGGACGGCTGCCGGCCCTGCAGCGCCGCCATCGAGTGGGGCAGGGTGCAATGGGCGATCACGATCGGGATGGTGCCTGCCACCCTCGCGCTGTTCTCCCAGGTGTCGCTGGTGTCCCCGATCGCCAATGCGATCGCGATTCCGCTGATCGGCTCGGTGGTGGTGCCGATCGCCGTGGTCGCGGCCCTGCTGCCAGTGCCAGGGCTGCTGCAGGCAGCGCACCTGCTGACCGAGACGACGCTGGTGCCGATCGGCTGGCTGGCCGGGTTGTCCTGGGCGGTCTGGGCACAGCCGGCCCCGCCCGCATGGGCCAGCCTGCTTGCCCTGGCGGGCATCTGCTGGTGGCGCATGCCGGCCGGCTGGCCGGCACGCTGGCTGGGACTGTTGACGCTGCTGCCGGTCCTGCTCGCCCGGCCGTCCGAGGTCCTGCCTGGCACGGCCGAGGCGACGATGCTCGACGTCGGCCATGGCCTGGCGCTGGTGGTCCGTACCGCCCGCCATGTGCTGGTCTACGACACCGGCCCGGCCTGGAGCAGCGAATCGGATGCCGGATCGCGCATTCTGCTGCCTTATCTCAGGGGCGAAGGCATGGCCCGGCTCGACCGGCTGGTCGTCTCGCATGACGACATCGATCACTCGGGTGGTGCCCTGTCGCTGTTGCGTGCGCTGCCGGTTGCCGGCCTGCTGTCCTCGCTTCCGGCGAGCCATCCGGCCGTGGTGGCCGCGCGCAACCCGGCTCGCTGCGAAGAGGGGCAGCAATGGTCGTGGGACGGCGTGCAGTTCCGCATCCTCCACCCGCCGCGTGGCAGCCATGCCGTGGCCATGCCCGACAACGATCGCAGCTGCGTGCTGCAGGTCGATGCCGGCGGCGAGCGGTTGCTGATCGCCGGTGACATCACGGCCGCGTCAGAGGACCGGCTGCTGCTGGCCGCCCGGCAGCGCGGCGACGGGGCGCTGCGCGCCGACGTGCTGGTCGTGCCGCACCACGGCTCGCGCAGCTCCTCGACGCCGGCGTTCATCGATGCGGTCGCGCCCCGGCTGGCGCTGATGTCCGTCGGCTACCGCAACCGGTTCGGCCATCCACGTCCGGAGGTGGTCGAGCGCTACCGCGAGCGGCAGGTGCAGGTGCTGCGCACCGACCAGTCGGGTGCGATACGGCTGACCCTCGGGACCGGTACCGTACAGGCGCTGCAGCAGCGTGCGCTTGCACGGCGCTATTGGCGGGCACCGCCTCCGTCGGGCCTGGCCGAGTATGTGGCGTCGAATCCGCGCGTCGGCATCGGCACGGCCGCGCCGCAGGGACAGTAAACTGATCTCCCGCATCCCGACAGGACCAGCCTGACCTCGCCCAGTGGGCGAGTCTGGTGGCCGATGCGAAGATCCGGGTGGAGCAGGACGGGCAGCGGGTGCCGGCGGCGTGCCGGCCCCGCTGCCTGCGCCGATCAGAAGCCCAGCGCGATACCGGGCTTCGCGGCGGACAGCACGCGGCGGAAGTCGGACTGGATGCGCTCCAGTGCCGCCGCGTCGTCTGCCTCGAAGCGCAGCACGATCACCGGCGTGGTGTTGGAGGCGCGTGCCAGGCCGAAGCCGTCTGGATACTCGACCCTCAGCCCGTCGATGGTGATGACCTCGCGCGCGCCTTCGAACGTCGCGGTGCGCTGCAGTCCGTCGATCAGCGCATGATTCTCGCCCTCGGCCAGCTGGATGTTCAGCTCCGGCGTGCTCACCGCGTCGGGCAGCGCATCGAGCGCGGCCGAGGGATTGGCCGTGCGCGACAGGATCTCGAGCAGGCGCGCACCGGCATACAGGCCGTCGTCGAAGCCATACCAGCGCTCCTTGAAGAACACATGGCCGCTCATCTCGCCGGCCAGCAGCGCACCGGTTTCCTTCATGCGCGCCTTGATGAACGAATGGCCGGTCTTCGACATCACTGGCAGGCCCTTGCGCGCGGTGATCCACGGCGCGAGGTTGCGGGTCGACTTGACGTCGTAGATGATCTGCGCGCCCGGATTGCGCGACAGTACGTCCTCGGCGAACATCATCAGCTGGCGGTCGGGATAGATGATGTGGCCGTCACGGGTGACCACGCCGAGCCGGTCGCCGTCGCCGTCGAAGGCCAGTCCCAGTTCCGCATCGCCGGCCTTCAGCGCTGCGATGAGATCCTGCAGGTTCTTCGGCTGCGATGGATCGGGATGGTGGTTCGGGAAGTTGCCGTCCACCTCGCAGAACAGCTCTTGCACGGTGCAGCCGAGGCGGCGATACAACTCGGGTGCAAAGGCGCCGGCAACGCCGTTGCCGCAGTCCACGACGATCTTCATCGGCCGCGCCAGCTTCACGTCGGACACGATGCGTGCGGTGTAGGCTTCGCCGACATCGGCCGTGCGGTATGCGCCTGCGCCGCTGGCCAGGTCGCCGGACACGATGCGCGCGCGCAGCTTCTGGATGTCCTCGCCGGCGAGCGTGGTGCCGGCCAGCAGCATCTTCAGGCCGTTGTAGTCGGGCGGGTTGTGGCTGCCGGTGACCATCACGCCAGAGCCGCCTGCCTGTTCCCAGGCGGCGTAGTAGACCATCGGCGTGGCAACCATGCCGACGTCGATGACGTCGGCGCCGGCCGCGCGCAGGCCCCGTGCCAGCGCCTCGCTCAGCTTCGGCCCGGACAGCCGGCCATCGCGGCCGATGGCGACCGTGCGCGCGTTGCGCGCGAGCGCCTCCGAGCCGATCGCGCGCCCGATCTGCTCTACCGCTTCCACGGTGAGCGTGCGGTCGACGATGCCCCGGATGTCGTACGCCTTGAAGATCTCGGCGGCGGGCGCCGGTGCTGGACTGGCGGAGGAGGTGGAACTGTCGGAAGACATGCTGTGGCGTCCTTGGGTGCGGGTGGGGTCCGGGGCTGGCCGTCGATCGCCGGGATTAGAGCCGTCCGTGCGTCCGGGTGTCAAACAACTCGTCTGCGCGCTGCCCGCTCGCAGGTCGCCTCCAGCGGCGCACCCAGGAAGTGCGCCACCCGCTGCGCGAGCCAGCGGGCGTGGCCGGGCGGGTTGCCGGCGACGAAGCCGACATGGCCGCCGGCAGCCGGATAGTCGAGAGTGACGCAGGGTGACACGTCGGACGGGCCGGGCAGGGCGGAGGCCGGCAGGAACGGATCGTCCAGCGCGTTGATCATCAGCGACCGCACCGCGACTGCACCGAGCCCCGGTTTGCAGCTGGCACGCATCCAGTAATCGTCGACGTCGCGGTAGCCATGGAGCGGAGCGGTGAACACGTCGTCGAATGCACGCATCGTCCGCGCCTGCCCGAGCCGGGCGGCATCGAACAGGCCCGGCGACTGCAGCAGCTTGGCCATCGCCTTGCGCTTGAGCGTCTGCAGGAAGTTCAGTGCATAGACGCGGGCGAAGCCGCGCTCCAGTGCCGCGCCGGCGGCGGCCAGGTCGACCGGCGCACTGATGCTGATCGCGGTATCCACGACCGCGCAGGCGGCGCTTCCCTGCTCGCCGAGCCACTTCATCAGCACATTGCCACCGAGCGAAATGCCGGCCACGTGCAGCGGGGCGCCGCCTGCGCATGCAGCGAAACGGCGCAGGATCCAGTCCACCTCGGCCGTGTCGCCCGAGTGGTAGGCGCGTGCCAGACGGTTGGGTTCGCCGCCGCAGCCCCTGAAATGCGCTACCGCTCCGTGCCAGCCCAGGGTTTCGGCCATGTTCATCAGCGTGCGTGCATAGTGGCTCTGCGAGCTGCCTTCCAGTCCGTGGAACAGCACCAGCCATGGCGCATCCGCGCGCGGCGCATCCGCGGCGAGCCAGTCGACGTCGATGAAGTCGCCGTCCGGCGTGTCCCAGCGCTCGCGCCGGTAGGTAACCGCGGGTCGCGGGCAGAACCTGGATGCGTAGATCGTCTGGGCATGCGCACCGCGCAGCCAGCGCGGCGGGTTGAACCCCGGCACAGGGGTGGCAGGGCTGCCGCTCAATGCAGGATCGGCGGCAGGCCTGCGTCCACCGGCTCGGCCGCACGCGGATGTTCCGGAGCCGGCGACGCATGGTGCAGCTGCAGGCGCCAGCCGCGCTCGGTACGGAGGTAGACGTTGGTCGCGATCATCGGCACCTGGTTGCGCGTCTCGCCCGGCGCCGACACCGTCTCGTGGAGGGTGTGGATCGCGGTCTGCAGCGTCGAGGTGATCAGCGGCTGGGTCATGCGCAGTCGGAGGCGCGGCCCGCCCGCGAATATCCTGCGCCAGGACTCGCGTACCGCTTCGATGCCGGTCAGGCGGGGGCCGCCCGGGTGCACGCAGACGATGTCGTCCTCCTCCGACCAGACCGCCATCATCGCCACCAGGTCTGCGGCCTCGAATGCGCGGTAGAACGCGATCTCGCAGTCGCGCGAGTTGCCGTAGATCAGGGTGTTCATGGCTGGGCAGGCGTTGGAGGGCAGGGCGGCATGCTTGAGATCGTATCCAGTACGTGCCCGGGTGTCAGTTGCCTCATGCAGTGGAAATGGCCGAGCGGGCACTCGCGGGCGAAGCATGGGCTGCATGGCAGCCCGAGGCTCACGATCCGCGCCTGCGCCGACAACGGCGGCGTGAAGGCCGGGCTGCTCGAGCCGTACAGCGCGACCATCGGTCGATCGAGCGCGGCAGCGACATGCATCAGGCCGGAGTCGTTGCTGACCACCCGCTGCGCCAGCGACATGAGGTCGATGGCCTCGGACAGCGTCGTTCGACCCGCGAGGTCGACCGGACGCAGCTGTGACCGTGCCGTGCACATCGAGCGGATCTCTGCGGTGACCTGCTGGTCCTTCGCCGAGCCGAACAGCCAGACCTGATAGCCATCGGCGACGAGGCTGTCTGCGACAGTGGCGAACTGGCTGGGCGGCCAACGCTTGGCCGGGCCGTACTCGGCACCGGGACACAAGGCGGCAACCGGACGGACGGCGTCCAGCCCCAGGCGCGACAGGGTTGCGTCGCGCGCCGCAACATCCACCCGCAGCCGCGGCTGCGGCAGTGCGGGCAGCGGCTCGCCGTCGGCCAGCGCCAGTGCAGCGAAGCGTTCTGCCATCGTCGGCAACCGTGCCGTATCCAGCCGGCGGGCGTCGGTGAGCAGCCAGTGTCGCCACTCGCCCACGTAGCCGATGCGTTCCGGGATACCTGCGAACCACGGCACCAGCGCCGACTTGAACGAATTGGGCAGCAGCCAGGCTTTCCCGTACTCGCGTGCGCGCACTGCCCGGGCGACTGCCCGGCGTGCGCCCAGCCCGAGCTGACCATGCCTGAACGGTGCATCGATCACGTCACGCACGCCGGGCAGTCGGGCGGCCAGGCCTGCCGTCCACGGCGGGGCGAGCAGGTCGATCGCCAGTGCCGGGTCGCTGCGGTGGATCAGCTCCAGCATCGGCTGCGCAAGGATCGTGTCGCCCACCCATGCCGGTGCGACGACCAGTGCGCTGCGTGTCATGCCGGAAGCCTTGCCGGACCGGCCGGGCTCAATGTCCGTGCGAAGCCGGACCGCCCTTAAGCCGGTAGCGCGTACCGCAGTACGGGCACAGTTCCTCGCCGCTCGCCGCGATCGGCAGGAACACACGCGGGTGGGCGTTCCAGAGCAGCATCGAAGGCATCGGGCAATGCAGCGGAAGGTCTTCCGCCGTCACCTCGATCAACCGTTCACGGTTGATCGAGCCGGTTTCGGCAGTGGGATCGGGGCGGGTGGACATCGTCCGCTCAGACCGGGGTCAGCCACTCGAGGCGGCGCGGGACTCGCCCGTGCACGCAGTCGAAGTAGAGCGACTGGATCTTCTGGGTGATCGGCCCGCGCGCGCCACTGCCGATGCGGCGGTTGTCCAGTTCGCGGATCGGCGTGACTTCGGCCGCGGTGCCGGTGAAGAAGGCTTCGTCGGCGATGTAGACATCGTCGCGGGTGAGGCGCTTGGCGACCACCGGGATGCCCAGTTCGCCGGCCAGCTGGATCACCGCATCGCGCGTGATACCGATCAGCGCCGAAGTGAGCTCCGGCTCGTACAGCTTGCCGTTCTTCACGATGAACACGTTCTCGCCCGAGCCTTCGGCGACGAAGCCGTCCACATCGAGCAGCATCGCCTCGTCATAGCCGTCGGCGGTGGCCTCGAGGTTGGCGAGGATCGAGTTCGCATAGGTCGCAGCGAACTTTGCGCGCGCCATCGTCACGTTCACATGGTGGCGGGCGAACGAGGAGGTCTTGACCCGGATGCCCTTCTCGAGGCCTTCGGGCCCGAGGTAGGCGCCCCACGGCCAGGCGGCGATCGCGACATGGACGCTGGCACCCTTGGGCGACACGCCCATCTTCTCCGAGCCGTAGAAGGCGATCGGCCGCACGTAGCAGGACTCGAGCTTGTTCTCGCGCACGACCAGCCGGCAGGCCTCGGACAGCTGTTCACGGCTGTACGGGAGCTCCATCTGGTAGATGTGCGCGGAGTTCGCAAGGCGTTCCATGTGCTCCTGAAGGCGGAAGATCGCCGTGCCCTGGTCGGTCTTGTAGGCGCGGATGCCTTCGAACACGGCCAGGCCATAGTGCAGCGAATGGGTCAGCACATGGATGTTCGCCTCGCGCCAGGGCACCAGCTTCCCATCAAACCAGATCACTCCATCGCGGTCGGACATCGACATGGCCATTCCTTCGCATTCCTTTGGGTACTTCGGGTGTTTCGGGTCGTCGGGCGGCATGGACGCCATGCCGTGAACCCCGGTCGAATATTGTAGCGGAACTGCCGGCCCGGAAGCGCCGGCGCCCGGCCGGGTCGGCGCAGGGCACCTTGACCCCCCGCAATCGAGGGTGCAAACATGCAGGCAGGCAAAGAGGAACGGGGGGCGCTTGAAGGCGGTGGTGAACATCGATTCCGCAGGCCGATTCCACGAACATGCCACCACGGCGCACGGCATGGCGCCGGGCGCGTTCAGGGCCGGGGGGCGGGGCGAAACCATCCGGCATTCGGTGAGCCCCTGCGTGCTTGGCCACGTCCTGGTGGCCGCCACCGGGCGGGGCATCTGCCACGTGGCCCTGGGCGACGATCCCGCAGGACTGCACGGCGCGCTTCGCCAGCGTTTCCCGCAGGCGGCGTTCATCGGAACGGACGCGGTCTTCGACGGCTGGCTGGGACAGGTTCTGGCGGCGATGGATCTGCCGCGCACGTCCTCCAGCCTGCCGCTGGACATCCGCGGGACGGCCTTCCAGCACAGCGTCTGGCAGGCACTGTGTGCGATACCGTCGGGCAGCACCGCCAGCTACCGGCAGGTGGCCGAGCGCATCGGCCGGACGGGTGCCGCGCGCGCGGTGGCGCGCGCCTGCGCTAGCAACACGCTGGCGCTGCTGGTTCCCTGCCATCGCGTGGTGCGCGAGGATGGCGGGCTGGGTGGTTACCGCTGGGGCATCGAACGCAAACAGCAGCTGCTCGATCGCGAGCGGGGCTGAGCGGGGGCCGGGCGCTCAGCGCCGGCCGCTCAGCGCCGGCCTATGACCGCCTGCCAGAGCGCGTCGATCGCAGCCGCAGGGCGCTCGAGTCCATCGAGCGGCGCCTGCGCCGGATCGTGTCCCGCCAGCTGCATCGAATGCTGGGTGCGACGCAGGGTACGGTAGGCCTCCTGCGCCGCGCGGGCGAGTGCCGGGTCGACCAGCCCGTGCTCGGCCGCGACCTGCAGCAGCGCGATGTTGCCTACATTGCCGGTCAACGCGGGTACCCGGGCTGCATGCGCCAGCACCAGGAACTGGACGATGAACTCCAGGTCGACCAGTCCGCCGATACCCTGCTTGATGTCGAACGTGCCGTCCGGCCGGACGCCAGGCCTGGATTCCCGCATGCGGCGCCGCATGTCGACGATCTCGCCGCGCAGCCGGTCGGCATCGCGCGACTGCTGCAGGATCTCGATGCGCAGCCGCTCGAAGCGCTCGCCCAGCGCAGGATCGCCGGCGACGAAGCGGGCACGGGTCAATGCCTGGTGCTCCCAGACCCAGGCCTTGCTGCGCTGGTACTCCTCGAACGCGGCCATGGACGGTGCGAGCAGGCCGGACTCACCGTCCGGGCGCAGGCGCAGGTCGGTCGGATAAAGCACGCCGGCCGAGGTCATCGAGGTGAGCCACGAGTTCAGGCGCAGCGCGAGGCGGGCCTGTCGTTCGGGCGATACCGTCTCGGGCGACACCGGTTCGGGCGATACCGTCTCGGGCGCTACCGGTTCGTGCGATACCGTCTCGGCTGATGTCGGTTCCGGTGCAGTCGGCCCGGCGCCGCCGGCTCGGTCCCCGGCGGCAGGCGTTTCGTCGAACACGAACGCGATGTCGAGATCGCTGCCGTAGCCCATCTCCTTTCCGCCGAGCTTGCCGTAGCCGATGATGCCGAAGCGGGGCGGCGCGACCGTTGACTGTCCCGCGTTCAGGTGCACCCAGCAGCGCGCGAGCGCCTCGGCCAGCACCACGTCTGCCAGCTCGCTCAGCCGGTCGGACACCACTTCGAGTTGCAGGTCGCCCGCCAGGTCCTGGGCGACGATGCGGAACACCTGCGCATGCTTGAAGTGGCGCAGGATATCCAGCTGCCGCTCGACGTTGCCTGCGTTCGCGTCGAGGTGATCGCGCAGTTCCGCGATCAGCCGTGGCCAGGACGGCGGTGCATGCAGCGTGCGTGCATCGATCAGCTCGTCGAGCAGGATCGGGTGCAGCGCGAGGTAATCGCTGGCCCACGGGCTGGCCGATGCCAGCTCGCCCAGCCGCTGCAGCACTGGCGGATATTCGATCAGCAGCGCGAGGTAGGATTCCCGGCGTCCGATGCTCACAACCACGTCGAGCAGCCGTGCGATCGCCGCGTCCGGGTCGGTGAGCGATGCGGCGACTTCCAGCGCGCGCGGGATCAGCTGCGACAGCCGGCTCTGGCCGCTGGACGCCATCCGCTTGACCCGCGTACTCGAGCGCAGTTCGACCAGCCGAGCCGTCAGGCGTTCCGGTGCCCGGTAGCCCATCCCGGCCAGGGTGGAAGCCGCCTCTGCCGGTTCCAGCGCGTCCTGCCAGAGGGACGACAGCGGATGCTCGGCGTCGGTCCCGGGCGAAATTGCGCACACCTGCTCGAAGACGACACCAACCGTTTCGCGCAGGGCCTCCAGGACCTGGGCGAACGCCGTCCAGTCGGGGTATCCCATCGAGCGGGCGATCCGGGCCCGGTCGTCGTCCGACTCAGGCAGCGCATGGGTCTGCGCATCGTCCAGGTACTGCAGTCGGTGCTCCAGCCGCCGCAGCAGGTCGTAGCCGTGCCTGAGATCGTCCACCACCCGGGGTTCCAGGATCGAGCGCATCTGCAGCGCGTCGAGGACCTCCAGGGTCGGCCGCGCACGCAGCGCGAGGTCGCGTCCGCCGCGGATCAGCTGGAACACCTGCGCAACGAACTCGATCTGCCGGATGCCGCCGGCGCCCAGCTTGATGTTGCCGAGCATGTCGCGGCGCCGGACCTCGCGCCGGATCTGCCCGGACAGCTCGCGCATCGAGGCGATCGCGCTGAAGTCGAGGTGGCGCCGGAACACGAACGGCTGGACGATCCCGGTCAGCGCGGCCGCCGCACCGGGCGCACCGGTGTCTGTGGTCGGCACCGGCGTGCTCGCGACGATGCGGCCCTTGATCCAGGCATAACGCTCCCATTCGCGGCCCTGCGCGATGAAGTACTCCTCGAGCATCGCGAGGCTGCAGGCGAGCGGCCCGCTGTCGCCGTAAGGTCTCAGCCGCATGTCGACCCGGAAGACGAAGCCCTCGGCGGTGCGTTCGTCGAGCAGCGCGATGATCCGGCGCCCGCAGCGCAAGAAGTACTCGTGGTTGCTGATCGATCGCGTGCCGCCGCGGGTGTCGCCTTCTTCCGGGTAGACGAACACGAGGTCTATGTCGGAGGATACGTTCAGCTCTGCCCCGCCGAGCTTGCCCATCCCGATCACCAGCAGCGGCTGCGGGCTGCCCGATTCCTCGCCGATCGGGACGCCGTACACCGGCTGCATCTCCGCCGTGGCAGCGGCGCAGGCGGCGGAAATCGTTTCCTCTGCGAGAGCGGTCATCGTGGCAGTGACTTCGCGCAGGTCGGCGCGGCCGGTGAGGTCGCGCCCGATCAGCGCGAGCAGGCAGTCGCGCCGCAGCGTGCGCAGGCGCGCCGCCAGAGGCGGCACGGCGGCGTCGCCGGCCGGGTGCGGCACCAATGCCTCGCGCATGCGCTCCCGGCCGAAGGGTGCCGACGCCAGCGCGTCGAACGATTCGCGCGTGGCAAGGCCCACCGCGGCCAGCCGGGCCACGTAGCGGCTGTGCTCGAGCGCGGCATCGAACGGGGCCTCGGGCAGCATCACCACCCCACGCCCCGCCTGTGCGCGCGCGCGCGCGCCCGGGCTCGTGCCCCGACCGCCAGCGGTCCAGCCGTCAGCCGCGGGGCGACGATGGCAGTACACTTGTCTATCCTGATCTGGAGCACGCGTGGACCTGTCGTTATCCGTTTCGGTGGGCGAGGTAGGTTCCACCGACACGGCAGTCTAGCGCAACGCACTTGAACGATCCCGCCCCCCGTCGAGCCTCGCCGCTGCGTCGCCTCGCTCGCCTGCGCACGATGCGCCTGCTGGGCCGGATGTCCGTGCTGACCTACCGGGTGCTCATGGTGCTCGTGCTGCTGGCGGGGTTCGGCACCGCGGCGGTCGTGCTGTCGCTGCGCTACTACGTGCTGCCCGGTATCGACCAGCATCGCGAGCGCATCGCCGGCCTGATCAGCGAGGCCAGCGGGCAGAAGGTCACCATCGGCAGCCTCTCGGCCAACTGGAACGGCTTGCGGCCCCACCTGTCGATGCAGCAGGTCGTGGTGCACGATGCGGCCGGCCGGCCGGCACTCGAGCTGCAGCGGGTCGAGACGACGCTGTCCTGGCGCTCGATGCTGGTCGGCGCTGCGCGTACGCGCATGCTTGAACTGGTCGGTCCGAGCCTGACCATCCGCCGCGACGCCGACGGCCGGCTGTCGGTCGCCGGCCTGCCGGTATCGGGCGACCCGGGCGAGAGCGGCTTCGGCCGCTGGGTGCTCGCGCAGCGCGGCATCGTGATCCGCGACGCGGCGGTGGTCTGGATCGATGAGTTGCGCGGCGCACCGGAGTTGTGGCTCAAGCAGGTCAACCTGCGGCTGGAATCGAGCGGCCGCCGGCATCGCCTGGGCGTGACGGCCGTGCCGCCGGAAGGACTCGCGGCGCCGGTCGACCTGCGCGCCGAATGGCGCGGCAGCGATCTGTCGAGCCTCGCCAAATGGGACGGACGGATTTTCGCGCAGTTGCGCGACACCAGCCTGTCTGGCTGGGAACCCTGGATCGACCTGCCCGGGGGCGTCGAGCAGGGGACAGGCGCACTGCGCCTGTGGGCCGAGGTGCAGGATGGGCGCCTGACATCGCTGATCAGCGATGTCGAGCTTGCTACGGTGCGTGCGCGGCTGGCGCCCGAACTGGACGAACTCGCTTTCGATGCGATGAGCGGCCGGCTGGCCTGGCGGCACCTGCCCGATGGCTTCGAACTCGCGGCCACGCAGCTGTCGCTGTCCCCGGAGGGACAGCCAGCGGCGCCCCCGACGGTGGCACGCCTGCGCTGGCGCGATCCTGCAGCGCCTCCCGCGGGCGGCATCCTGCCCGGCGTGATCGGGGGACGCACTGCACGCAGCGAACTGACTGCCACCTCGCTCGAGATCGCGCCGTGGGTCGCGCTCGCCGGCCGGCTGCCGATCGATGCCCAGGCGCGCGAGTCGCTCGTCGCCCTGGCGCCCCGCGGCCGTCTGTCGGACGTGTCGATCGCCTGGGAAGGTCCGATGCAGGCGCCGACCGGCTGGCAGGTCAAGGCTCGCTTCGACGGGCTCGGCGTCGAGCACTGGGGACGGTGGCCGGGCTTGCAGGGCGTGTCGGGGTCGATCGACGGTAACGAGCGGGCCGGCGTGCTGCGCCTGGACTCGCGCGACCTGCGCCTCACGCTGCCAGCGGTGCTGGCGAACGAACTGGCGTTCGATGCGTTCCGTGGCCAGGCTAACTGGAGCGGGCAGGGGCCGAAGCTCGTGATCCAGTCCGCGGGCGTTTCCTTCTCCAATGCCGACCTCGCCGGGACGCTGTCTGGCGAGTACCGCCCCGGCGCGTCGAAGCTCGGCTTCGCCGATCTGACCGGGACGCTGAGCCGGGCGCAGGCGACCGCCGTCGCGCGCTACATGCCGCTGCGGGTGGGCGTGGACACGCGCACCTGGCTCGGTCGCGCGCTGCTCGCCGGACGTTCGACCGATGTACGCCTGCGCCTGAAGGGAAACCTGGAGGAGTTTCCTTTCAGCGAACCCGGGCGGGAGCGCAACGGGCAGTTCCTGTTGACCGTGAAGGCGCAGGGCGTCGACCTCGACTACGCGCCCGGCTGGCCGAAGATCACCGGGATCGATGGTGACCTGGTGTTCCGCGGCCACCGCATGGAGATCCTGCCGAAGGGCGGCACCCTCTCCGGCGTGAGGCTGCAGCGGGTGAGGGCGGTGGTCCCCGACATCGTGCACAGTGATGAGATACTGGAGGTGACCGGCGAGGCCGAGTCGGCGACTGCGGATTTCCTGCGCTTCATCGTGCAGAGCCCGGTCGACGGGCTGCTCGACGGCGCGACCCGCGCCATGGAAGCGCAGGGCCGTGGCAGGCTGTCGCTGAAGATGGTCCTGCCGCTGCGGCACATGGTCGACAGCACGGTCGCAGGCAGCTTCCATTTCACCGGCAACCGGCTGCTGCTCGACCGCGACGTCCCGGCGCTCGAGGCGGTCAATGGACGGCTCGACTTCACCGAATCCGGCATCCGCGTGGACGGTGCGACGGCGCAGGTGTTCGGTGGTCCGGCCAGCATCAACGTCGCCTCGCAGCGCGACGGTTCGGTCCGGGTCGGCGTCGCCGGCCGCGCCACGGCGGAGCAGCTGCGCCGCCAGGTGCCGGCAGCACTCGGCCAATCGCTGCGCGGCTCGACCGACTGGCGTGCCATCGTCAATTACCGTCGCAAGGTCGGCGACCTGGTGGTCGAGTCCTCGCTGGCCGGGTTGTCCGTGGACCTGCCGCCGCCGTTCGC
This sequence comes from Betaproteobacteria bacterium, assembly GCA_947458265.1. Lineage (GTDB taxonomy): Bacteria > Pseudomonadota > Gammaproteobacteria > Burkholderiales > CAIKXV01 > CAIKXV01. The sequence goes on along the minus strand of CANGYF010000008.1, from coordinate 58,622 downwards.
GAAGGTGGCGGCAGACACACTGCCGCTTCGCATCGAGCAGGTCAGCGGCGTCGAGCGTGACCGTATCGGCATCAGCCTCGGCAATGTGCTGTCCGCGCAGGTCCTGCGCAGGCTCGATGCCGGCAGCGCGACGATCGAGCGGGCGACGGTGGTGGTCGGTGGCGGGGCAGCGCCAGTGCCGGAGCGGCGCGGCATATCGGTCAGCGGCACGCTGCGGCAGGCCAGCCTGGACACCTGGCGGCCGATCCTGGGCGCGCTGACGTCGGGCGTGGGTGGTGCAGGCAGCAGTCCCGACCTGGGCGACGTCGACCTGCGCATCGGCCAGTTGGAGGCGATCGGCCGCCGCTTCAACGATGTGCAGCTGAAGACGGCGGCGCAGCCCGGCGGCTGGACTGGAAGCATCGCCTCCAGGGAGGTATCGGGTGAACTGGCCTGGCGTGCGCAGGGGCGCGGGCGGTTAACGGCCCGTCTCCGGCAGGTCAACCTGCCGCCAGCGCAGGTGACCCAGGCCGTGCTGCAGCAGGCGAAGTTCGACGATGCCGAGCTGCCGGCACTCGATGTCACGGTGGACAGTTTCCTGCTCGCCGACAAGGCGCTCGGACGGCTCGAGCTGCAGGCGCAGCCGGAGGGGCGCGATTGGCGCATCGAGCGCCTGCGCATCGCGAACCCGGATGCGACCTTCCAGATGGAGGGGCTGTGGCAGAGCTGGATGGCCCAGCCGCGCACACAGGTCAACGTGCGGCTGGACATCGTCGACAGCGGCAGGCTGCTCGCGCGCCTGGGTCACCCCGATGGTGTACGCGGCGGAGCCGGCCACATCGAGGGGCCGCTGTCCTGGGCCGGCAGCCCGCAGGACCTCGACCTGGCGACACTGGGCGGCACGCTGATGCTCGAGGTGTCCAAGGGGCAGTTCCTCACCCTGGAGCCGGGTGTCGGGCGCCTGCTCGGCGTGTTCAACCTGCAGAGCCTGCCTCGCCGCATCGCGCTCGATTTCCGAGACGTGTTCAGCGAGGGTTTCTCCTTCGACGAGATCGCCGGCTCGATGCGCATCACCCGAGGGGTGGGGCGCATCGACAGCTTCCGCATCCAGGGACCGTCGGCGCGCGTGCTGATGAGCGGCGAGGTCAACCTCGCAAAGGAGACGCAGAACCTGCATGTGCGGGTGACACCCGTGCTCGGCGACAGCGTGGCGCTGGCCGGCGCGCTGCTCGGAGGGCCGGTGGCAGGCATTGCGAGCTTCCTGGTGCAGCGGGTGCTGAAGGATCCGCTCGCCCAGCTGGCCACCTTCGACTATGCCGTGACCGGCACCTGGGCCGAGCCGACGGTGAATCGGGCCGCGCGGCCGGACGCCGGTACTGGCCCGGGCAGCGTACCGGGCTCCGTGCCAGGACCTGTGCCGGGACCCGTGCCGGGCGCAGTGCCAGGCGGCGGTAGCCCCGCGGCTGGCGCACCTTCACCGGGCTGAGCCGACGATGCCGAGCACCCTCGATCCCCTGTTCACGGCGTCCCGACTGGCCAGCATGCTGGCGCTGTGCGTCGCCGCCGCGACCGTCCAGGCCCAGCCGTCGCCGCCGGCTGCCCGAACAGGTCCGGCCACGCCGGTTCGGCCGTCGGTGGCCCCGCCATCGGCACCCGCTGTACCGGTGGCGCCGTCGGTCATACCGGCAGTGCCGGCCGCCGTGCAGCGTCCGGCATTGCCACCGACCCAGGCGGCGGGCGCCCAGGCGCCGGCAGCGGTTCCCGTCCCCGAGCCGACGGCATGGACCCTCGCCGATGAGGTCTGGGACCGGCCGCGCAGCGCCGATGCGATCCGTCTGCTGCCCGCCGTGCGGGCAGCCGTGTCGGCACTGGCCGGGACACCCCGGGCGTCACTGGTCATTCGACACGGTCGCGGGCAGAATGAGGGGCTTCGTGCGGAGGAGCTGCGCCACTGGCTGATCGCGCTGGCCGTCGAGCCGGAGCGGATCGCGATAGCGCCCGCAGTGGCCGCATCCATCGAGGGCCTGCCGCGAGGCGCGATGGTGCTCGAACTCGCGCGCTGAACGTAACGGAAGGCCAGTCATGCTGTCGATGCAGATCGAACCCCCGCCACATCCACCGGCCAGCAGCGAAGCGTCGGCACGTCGGTCGCCGGCGGAGCCCTTCCGGGTCGCGGCCGTGCAGACCGTGTCCGGTCCGGACGTCGCGCAGAACCTCGCCGATTGTGCCGCGCTGGTTGCCGAGGCTGCCGACGCGGGTGCGAGGCTGGTCGGCCTGCCCGAGTACTTCGGCATCATCGGCATGCGCGACCGTGACAAGGTGGCCGCGCGCGAACACCCGGGGGAGGGACCGATCCAGCAGTTCCTCGCCGATACTGCGCGGCGGCACAAGGTCTGGCTGATCGGAGGCTCGGTGCCGCTCGCCTGCGACGATCCGGACAAGGTGTGGAACGCGAGCCTCGTCTACGACGACCAGGGCAACGCGGTCGCACGCTACGACAAGATCCACCTGTTCGGCTTCGACAACGGCCGCGAGAAGTATTCCGAGGAGCGGACGATCGCGCACGGCTCGCGCGTCGTGACACTGGATTCGCCGTTCGGCCGCATCGGCCTGTCGATCTGCTACGACCTGCGCTTCCCGGAACTGTACCGTGCGTTCGGCGACGTGGACCTGATCTTCGTGCCCTCGGCCTTCACCGAGACCACCGGGGCCGCGCACTGGGAGCCGCTGCTGCGCGCCCGTGCCATCGAGAACCTGGCCTATGTCGTGGCGCCGGCGCAGGGCGGCGTGCATCCGAACGGCCGCGAGACCCATGGCCACTCGATGGTGGTCGACCCCTGGGGACGCATCCTCGCGCAGCGCGCGAAGCAGCCCGGCGTGGTGCTGGCCGACATCGACCCGGCCGGCCTGCGCGAAGCGCGCAGCATGCTGCCTGCACTGACCCACCGTACCCTGCATTCCATCTGAAGGAACCGATGAACCCGACCCATCCGGCAACTGCCGCGCCGACCTCGTCCACTGCGGCGGACATCGCCACGGCCACCCCTGCACCGCGCGGGCTGGCCGACCGGTTGCTGAACACCGCCGACCAGTGCCTGCTGGCGCCGCATGCGCTCGACGCCGGCGTGCTGGGCAAGGTGTTCGGCAACATCCTCAGCCACCAGGTCGACTACGCGGACCTCTACTTCCAGTACACCCGCTCCGAGGGCTGGAGCCTCGAGGAAGGGATGGTGAAGTCGGGCAGCTTTTCCATCGAGCAGGGCGTCGGCGTGCGTGCCGTCACCGGCGAGAAGACCGCCTTCGCCTATTCGGACGACATCAGCCTGCCTGCGCTCGAGGCGGCGGCGACCGCCACGCGCGCGATCGCACGCGCCGGTCAGCAGGGCACGGCACCGCTGGTGCGCACCGGCGCGGCGCGCGAACTGTACGCACCCCAGGACCCGCTGCTCAGCCTGGACGAGGCGCGCAAGGTCGACCTGCTCGAGCGCATCGAGCGGGCAGCCCGCGCGCAGGATCCACGCGTGATCCAGGTGATGGCGTCGCTGGCCGGGCAGTACGAGGTCGTGATGATCGCGCGCCATGACGGCCTGCAGAGCGCCGACGTGCGGCCCCTCGTGCGGATGTCTGTGCAGGTGATCGTGGAACAGGATGGACGCCGCGAGCAGGGCAGTTCCGGCGGTGGCGGGCGCTTCGACTACGCCTACTTCACCGACGAGGTGATCGGCCGCTACGCGAAGGAGGCGGTCGACACCGCACTGCTGAACCTCGATGCGCGCCCGGCCCCGGCCGGGTCGATGACCGTCGTGCTCGGGCCGGGATGGCCGGGCGTGCTGCTGCACGAGGCGATCGGCCACGGGCTCGAAGGCGACTTCAACCGCAAGGGCACCTCCGCCTTCACCGGACGCATCGGCGAGCGTGTCGCAGCGCCGGGCGTGACGGTGGTGGACGACGGCACCCTGCCCGAGCGGCGCGGTTCGCTCAACGTCGACGACGAGGGCAACCCGACGCAGCGCACCGTTCTGATCGAGAACGGCGTGCTGCAGGGCTACATCCAGGATTCGCTGAACGCACGACTGATGAACATGCCGGTCACCGGCAACGGCCGGCGCGAGTCGTTCGCGCACCTGCCGATGCCGCGCATGACCAACACCTACATGCTCAACGGCGACAAGGATCCCGAGGAGATCATCCGCTCGGTCAAGCGCGGCCTGTATGCGGTCAATTTCGGCGGCGGACAGGTCGACATCGTCAGCGGCAAGTTCGTGTTCTCGGCCTCCGAGGCGTGGCTGGTCGAAGACGGCAAGCTGGTGCATCCGGTCAAGGGAGCGACCCTGATCGGCAACGGTCCGGATGCGCTGACCCGGGTCACGATGATCGGCAACGACATGAAGCTCGACTCCGGTGTCGGTTCGTGCGGCAAGGAAGGGCAGAGCGTCCCTGTGGGCGTGGGCCAGCCGACGCTGCGCATCGACGGGCTCACGGTCGGCGGCACGGCTTGAAGGCGTCGCAACGCCTGGCCACGGTCGGCCGGGCGAAGGCATCCTGGGGCAGGGGTGGCCCGCGGTGAGCGTCGAACTGTCGCTTCAGCTGTGGGCTGCGGTGTTCGTGGTGGTCGCGCTCGCCGGCCTGCTGCAGGGTGCGATCGGCTTCGGCTTCCCGGTGATCGCCACGCCGATGCTGGCGATGCTGATGGATATCCGTACCGCGATCATCGTCACGGTGGTGCCCAACATCGTCACCGGCGTGGTGGCGATCCTGCGCGGGGGCAACTGGCGAAGCAACCTGGGGACCCATTGGCCGGTGGCGCTCTGGACGCTGCCCGGGGCGCTGATCGGCACCAAGATACTGATCTTCGCCCCGCAGGACTGGCTGAAACTGTTCCTGGCGATCGCGTTGTTCGTCTACCTCAGGCAGGAGGCCCTGAACCGGGTCGACTGGTCGGCGGTTCGCAACCACCCGCGACGCGCGGGCGCGGTTGCCGGTTTCCTCGGCGGATTCCTGTCCGGATCGGTGAACGTCGCGCTGCCGCCCCTGCTCATCTACTTCTCGGCGCTCGGCCTGCCCATGCTGGTGATGACCCAGGTGATGAACCTCTGCTTCGTCAGCGCCCGCATGGTGCAGACTACCGGCCTGGCGCTGGCCGGGCAGATCGACCGCGCAGCGATCCTGGTCTCCCTGCCGTTGACTGCGCTGGCGCTGCTGACGATGTGGGTGGGCTGGCGCATCCAGGACCGGATCGACGCGAAGACCTACAAGAAGCTGCTGAAGGTCTTCCTGTGGGCGATCGCGATCGGGCTCGCGCTGCAGAGCAGCTGGCGCCTGATTGCCGGGGCTGCCTAGGGCCGTTCGATCGTCGGGGCCGTGTCCCGCCAGGCGTGACGCCTGGCGCCTCTGGCACGGTGGCCGGGCAGGGGCGGCCCTGCACCGCGCCGGGAGCCCTCAGGCCGCAGCCGACGCGTCGATCAGTTCCAGCAGGCGAACCGGGGACAACGGGGCCTCGGCAAGGTGCACCTTCCACGGCGCCAGCGCATCCTCGATGGCCGACACGATCGCGGGCGCGACCGGAATGGTGCCAGCCTCGCCGATGCCTTTCACGCCGATCGGATTGGTCGGGGAGGGCGTCTGCAGGAACACGACTTCGATCTGCGGGATCTCGGTCGAGGTCGGCAGCAGGTAGTCGGCGAAGGTGCCCGTGACCGGCTGTGCCTCCTCGTCGTAGCCCATCTTCTCGAAAAGCGCGTTGCCGATGCCATGCACGACGCCGCCGTGGATCTGCCCTTCGGCCATCGTCGGGTTCACCAGGCACCCGCTGTCGTGCACCGCGACGTAGCGCAGGATGCGTACCGCGCCGGTACCGGGATCGACCTCGACCTCGCAGGCGTGGCAGGCGTTGGCATGTGCCTGGCTGTTGGTCTGGAACAGGCCGGTCGACTCCAGCCCCGGCGTGATGCCCGGCGGCAGCGAATAGCCGGGGGCACCCTTGAGCTTGCGCGCGATGTCGCTGAGCGTGACGAAGCGGGCGGGCGTGGCGATCACCTCGACGCGGCCATCGCGCAGACGCAGCCCGGCCATCGGCACGCCGAGCAGCTGCTCGCCTACCTTCAGCGCCTTGTCGCGCACCTCGACCGCTGCGAGGTGCACCGACGAACCGGCCATCACGGTCTGGCGGCTGGCGAAGCCACCCATGCCGAGGGATACCCGGCCGGTATCGCCGCAGGTGACATGGATTGCCTCCAGCGGCACGTCGAGCTGCTCGGCCGCGATCTGCGCGAGCGCGGTGGCCAGGCCCTGGCCCATGGCGAGCGCGCCGGTATAGAGGTCGATGCGACCCTGCGGCGAGACGCGGATCACCGCGGACTCGAAAGGCCCGCGCGAGGTCGCCTTGACCGCATTCGCGATGCCCAGGCCGAGGTAGCGGCCGCGGGCGCGTGCCTCGCGCTGGCGGGCCGGGAAACCGACGTAGTCGATCCGGGCAAGCGCTTCGGCCTGTGTCGCCGGGTAGTCGCCGCTGTCCACGATGGAGCGTACGCCGGCGCGGTTGGTCAGCCCCTTGTCGTAGGGCATCTTCTCCGGCGGGATCAGGTTGCGCGAGCGCACCTCGGCGCGGTCGATGCCGAGTTCTCGGGCGACCCGGTCGAGCAGCCGCTCCATCACGAATGCCGCCTGCGGGTAGCCGGCGCCGCGCACCGGGATCACCGGCGTCTTGTTGGTCTGGCAGATGAGCACGTCCATGCGGTACGCAGGGACCCGGTACGGGCCGGTCACCGAGGTCGCCGCGTTGTACGGCAGGTTGATGCCCTGTGGCGTGTACGCGCCCTGGTCGTGCAGCAGCCGTCCGCGTACGCCCAGGATGCGACCCTGGCCGTCGACGGCGATGTCGACGTCCCAGTACTGGTCGCGCTCGTGGATCGCGCTCACGAAGTGCTCCGCGCGGTCCTCGACCCATTTCACCGGTCGTCCCAGGCAGCGCGCCGCCGCCGGGATCGCTACTTCCTCCGGGTAGGTGAGGTACTTGCAACCGAAGCCGCCGCCGACGTCGGGGGCCACGACGCGCACGTTGTGCTGGTCCATGCCGAGCATCGCGGCGATCGAGTGCATCACCTCGTGCGCCATCTGGGTCGAGGTCCAGACAGTGATCGCATCCTCGACCGGGTCATAGCGGGCGAGCACGCCGCGGCCTTCCATCGGATGTGCCGCGCCGCGATGCACGAACAGCGACTCGGTGAATACATGGGGCGCAGCCGCGAATGCCGGGTCGACCTCGCCGAAGCCGACCTGCAACTGCTCGGCGATGTTCGATACCGCATCGCTACGCACCACCGGTGCCTGCGCATCGAGCGCCTGGTGGCAGTCGTGCACGATCGGCAGCGGCTCGAAGTCGACCTCGATCAGCGCCAGGGCATCTTCGGCGATCGCCCGGGATTCGGCGACCACCATGACCATGGCCTCGCCGACGAAGGCGACTTCCGTGCAGGACAGCACCCAGGGGGTGATGTCCTTCTGCAGCGTGGCCGAGGGGAAGCCCAGTGGCATGCGCAGCCCGGTCAGTTCGCGCGCGATCCGGTCCGCGTCGAATACCGCGACCACGCCGGGCAGCGCGCGCGCCGCGGACAGGTCCAGCCGCGTCACCCGTGCATGGGCATGCGGGCTGCGCAGGAAGGCGGCATGCAGCGGGTCCGGCATGCGGATGTCGTCGAGGTAGCGGCCCTCTCCGCGCAGCAGCGCCGGATCCTCGATGCGTGCCGCGCGGGTGCCGAACATGCGCCGGGCGGTGTAGCCGTCGGCCGGCGCTGCAGTGGCGGGCACGACGACCTGGCCAGCGGGGACGATGGTATCCATGGTTCAGCTGCCTCCGCCGGCCTTCGATGCTGCCTGCAGCGCCGCGGCGACGATGTTCTGGTAGCCGGTGCAGCGGCACAGGTGGCCCGACAGGACGAGCCGCACGGCATGCTCGTCTGGCGCCGGGTCGTCGCGCAGCAGTTCGGTCAGCGACATCAGGATGCCGGGCGTGCAGAAGCCGCACTGCAGTGCATGGCGGTCGCGGAACGCCTGCTGCAGCGGGCCGAGCCCGGATGGACCTGGCGCGTCGCCGGCCAGGGATTCGACCGTCTCGACCGAGCAGCCGTCCGCCTGCACCGCGAGCATCAGGCAGCCGCGCGCGGATACGCCGTCGACCAGCACCGTGCATGCGCCGCAGACGCCGTGTTCGCAGCCGACATGGGTGCCGGTGAGTTGCAGGTCCTGGCGCAGGAAATCGGCAAGGTTCTTGCGCTCGGCAACCTCCCGGCGATGGACCGTGCCGTTGACCGTGACGCTGATTGCGCGCACCGGCTCGTCGCTGCTCATGGTGTTCCTCCAGCGGCTGCATGCGCGGCGGTGCGCGCCAGTGCGGCCGGTATCGCACGGCCTGCCAGTGTCCGCGCCAGGCGCTGCCGGTACCAGGCCGGCACCTGCGGGTCGCCAAGCGCATCGACTGCCCCGCAGCAGGCGGCGGCGTCGGCGATGGCCTCGGCGTCGATCAGGCTGCCGAGCAGCCTTGCCTCGGCCTCGGGTACGCGCACCGGTGTGGCGGCGACGCCGCCGAGGGTGATCGAAACCCGGCTGGCGCGTGCCGAGGCGTCCAGTTCGAGCAGCACGGCCACCGCCACGATCGCATAATCCCCGTGGCGCCGGGCGAATTCGAGGAAGGCCCAGCCGTGGCCGGGTGCCCACGGGCGGATACGCACTTCGGCGAGGATCTCGCCCTCGTCGAGCGCCGGGGTCATCAGGTCGAGCGCGAAGTCGCGCATCGGCAGTTCGCGCCGACCAGCCGGTCCGACGATCGCCAGCGTCGCGTCCATCGCCATCGCCACCGTCGGCTGCTCGGCCGACGGATCGAGGTGGCACAGGCTGCCGCCGAGGGTGCCGCGGTTGCGCGTCTGCCGGTGTCCGACCCACTGGATGGCCTCCGCCAGCAGCGGCAGGCGCGCCTCGACCAGTGGCGAGAACTCGATCTCGCGCTGGCGCGTCATCGCGCCGAACACGATCTCGCCGCCGGCCTCGCGGATGCCGGACAGACCTTCTACCCGGTTCAGGTCGACCACGTGTTCCGGCGCCAGCAGCCGGAAGTTGAGCATCGGCATCAGCGACTGGCCGCCGGCCAGCAGGCGCGGGCCGGGGAGCGAAGCCAGCAGCGACAGTGCCTCGTCGAGCGTGCGCGGTGCGTGGTAGCGGAACGGTGGAGCCTTCATGCCGTGTCGCGCCTACTCCTGCTTGATGCCGGCCACGCCGGCGATGCGCCGGTAGCGCTCGACATCGGCGCGCAGCAGCTTCGCGGTGTCGGCACCGGTGCGGAAGAAGGGGTCGAGGCCTGCGCCGGCAAGCTTCTTGCGCAGGTCGGGGTCCTGCAGCACCGCGCGCACGTCGGCCTCGACCTTCTTCACTACGGCATCAGGCGTCGCGCCTGGTGCGAGCAGGCCATAGTAGTTCTCGACCGCGAAGTTCTTCAGCTCCGGCATGCCCGAGTCACGGAAGGTCGGGATGTCGGGGGCGAGCGGCGAGCGGTCCTGGCTGCTCAGCGCCAGCGCACGCAGCTTGCCCTGCTGCACGAACGGCAGCGCGCTGGCCAGCGTGACCGCGATCACGTCGAGCTGGCCGCCGACCGCGTTGGCGACTGCGATCGCGCAGCTGTGCGGGATGTGCAGTGCCGAGGTCTTCGTCTCGAACTTGTAGAGCTCCATCGTGAAGTGGTGCGTGGTGGCCATGCCGCAGCTCGCGTAATCGAGCTTGTCCGGCTGGGCCCGCAGCAGCCCGGTGAACTCCTGCAGCGTATTCGCCTTCACCCGGGGGTTCACGGCAAGCAGGATCGGCGCAGCGGTGGCCAGCGCGACCGGCTTGAAATCCTTCACCAGGTCGAATGACAGCTTGGGCAGCAGGGCTGCGTTGACGGCATGCGAGGCGGCCACCAGCAGCAGCGTGTAGCCGTCAGCATTGGCGCGCGAGACCAGCTCGGCACCGACGCTGCCGCCGGCGCCGGTGCGGTTCTCGATCACCACCGGCTGCTTCCAGAGCTCTCCCAGGCGCGCGCCGAGGATGCGGCCAGTGAGGTCTGCACCGCCGCCGGGCGGGAAGGTTGCGACGAATCGCACCGGCTTGGTCGGGAACGCGGCCTGTGCCAGTGCGGTGGCCGGCACGGCAGCCAGGGTCGAACAGAACAGCGCTGCCTGCAGGCAACGCACGATGGTCGATTGCGCGGCGGGGGGCGGGAGATCGGAGGCCATGGGATCGTTCCGTAAAAAGAGGGACGATTATGCCCTGTGTCGGCGCCCCGCAACCGGACCTGCCGTGCCTGCCGTACCTGCCTTATGCTTGACAGCGCCAGCCTTGCCCGCGCTCACTCCGGCTTGATGTTCGCCACGGCGGCGATGCGCCGGTTGCGTTCGATGTCTGCCGCGAGCAGTTTGCGCGTGTCCGCAGCCGATCGGAAGAACGGATCGAGGCCGGAGGCCGCCATCCGCTTCTGCAGATCGGGATCCTGCAGCGAGCTGCGGACGTCGGCCTCGATCTTCGACACGACGCTGTCGGGCGTGGCCAGCGGCGCGATGAAGCCGTAGTAGTTGTCGACCGCATAGCCCTTCAGTTCGGGCATGCCCGAGTCCCGGAAGGTGGGGATATCGGGGGCCAGCGGCGAGCGTACCTGGCTGGCCAGTGCGATCGCGCGCAGCTTGCCCTGCTGCACGAACGGCAGCGCCGTGGCCAGGGTGACCGCGGCGATGTCCAGCTGCCCGCCGATCACCATCGCGACGGCATTGGCACAGCTGGTCGGGATGTGCAGCGCGGCGGTCTTCGTCTCGAACTTGTACGATTCCATCGCGAAGTGATGGGTGCTCGCCATGCCGCAGCTGGCGTAGTCGAGCTTGTCCGGCTGGGCACGCAGCAGACCGGTGAATTCGGGCAGCGTGGACGCCTTCACCCGCGGATGCACGACCAGAGCCACCGGTGCCGAAGTCGCCAGCGCCACCGGCTTGAAATCGCGTACGAGGTCGAACGGCAGTTTCGCCAGCAGCGCTGCGTTCACGGTGTGCGTGGTGGCAACGACCAGCAGCGTGTGTCCGTCCGGTGTCGCTCGGAACACCATCTCGGCGCCGAGGCTGCCGCCGGCACCTGGCCGGTTCTCTACCACGACCGGCTGCTTCCACAGTTCGCCCAGCCGTGCGCCGACGATGCGGCCGGTGAGGTCGGCCCCGCCGCCGGGGGAGAAGGTCGCGACCAGCCGCACCGGCCGCGCTGGCCAGGCCTGCGCCTGCGGCGAGCCTGCGACAGCCTGCGCGTGCGCAACGGCGGGAACGACGAACGGCACCACCGCGAGGGTTGCTGCCAGGGCGGTTGCCAGCGAGGGCTGCCGGATGGCGCCGGCGCCGGCGCGGGCACGGTCAAGGGATCGATGCAGCATGGTTTCGGTGCCTGTCAGGGTTGGAATGAGTGGGACGGCATGCAAGCGACATGCCACCGGATGCGCCACGCGCCGCGACTTCTATTCCTCGAAGCGCATCGACAGGTCGAGGGCCCGTACGTCCTTCGTGAGATTGCCCACCGAGATGCGGTCCACCCCGGTGGCTGCGATCGCGCGCACCGTGTCCAGGGTGATGCCGCCGGACGCCTCGAGCCGCGCGCGTCCCGCGTTGAATGCGACCGCGGCATGCATCCGTTCCACCGAGAAGTTGTCCAGCAGGATCAGCGGTGCACCAGCCTCGAGCGCCTCGGCGAGCTGTGCCTCGGTTTCGACCTCGACCTGCAGCGGTTTGCCCGGCGCGACGCGCGCTGCCGCCTGGATCGCCGCCGTGATGCCGCCCGCGGCCGCGATATGGTTCTCTTTCACGAGCACCATGTCGTACAGGCCCATCCGATGGTTGACGCCGCCGCCGGTCACCACCGCATACTTCTGGGCGAGGCGAAGCCCCGGCAGGGTCTTGCGCGTGTCCAGGATACTCGCCCGGGCGCCCGCGATCGCATCGACATACTCGCGCGTCCGGGTAGCCACCCCGGACAGCAGTTGCAGGAAGTTCAGTGCCGCGCGCTCGGCGGTGAGCAGCGCGCGTGCCGGACCGGCGATGCGGCACAGCGCCTGCCCAGGTGCCACGCGTTCGCCTTCGGCGACCAGCCATTCGATCGAAGCCAGCGGATCGACCAGCCGGAACACCGCATCGAACCAGGGACGACCGCACAGCACGGCGGCCTCGCGGGCGATCACGCGCGCGCGCAGCACCGTACCCGCGTCGATCAGCGCGGCGGTCAGGTCGCCGCTGCCGACATCCTCTTCGAGGGCCCGTCGGGCGTCGTCTTCGGCGTGGCGGGCGATCAGTGCTGGCGGGAAGCTCATGGGTATTCGGAGTGGTGGGGCTTGGGTTGCAGGCGCTGCACGCCACGATTCTAGCCAATTGCCCTTATGATCGCGCAGCGGCGGCCTTCGGCGCATGCCGGCCGTCATGAGCACGACCGAGACCGGTCTGTCGACCAATGCTGCGCGAGCACGGGGAATCCTCAATGTCGGACATCACGCATGTCGTGTCGTGGGGACTGGGCACCATCGCCGGTTTCGTCGTGCTGCTCGCAGTGGTCTTCGTGCTGCTGCGCGACATCACGCAGCAGCGGCACACGATACTGCGCAACTACCCGGTGATCGGGCACCTGCGCTATTTCTTCGAGAACCTCGGCGAATACTTCCGGCAGTACTTCTTCGCTGGCGATCGCGACGAGATGCCGTTCAACCGCGCGACCCGCGGCTGGGTCTACCGGCTGGCGAAGAACGAGGGCGGGATCATCGGCTTCGGCTCCACCTACGACCTGCGTCAGCCGGGAGCGATCCTGTTCGTGAACGCGCCCTTCCCGGTGCTCGAGACCGACCACCTGCCCACCCCGCCCCTGTCCATCGGCGAGGGGCAGTGCCGCTATCCGCTGCTCGGCCGCTCGGTGGTCAACGTCAGCGGCATGAGCTTCGGGGCGATCTCTGCGCCTGCCGTGCGTGCCCTTTCGATGGGCGCGAAGGAAGCCGGCTGCTGGATGGATACTGGCGAAGGCGGGCTGTCGCCGTACCACCTCGAGGGTGGGTGCGATGTGATCATGCAGATCGGCACGGCGAAGTACGGCGTGCGCCGCCTCGACGGCAGCCTCGACCGCGACCGGCTGCGCGAGCTCGGGCATACGGTCGGGGCGTTCGAGATCAAGCTGTCGCAGGGGGCGAAGCCGGGCAAGGGCGGCGTGCTGCCAGCCATGAAGGTGACCGAGGAGATCGCCCGCATCCGTGGCATCCCGGCCCATGAAGACTCGATCAGCCCGAACCGCCATCTGGACATCGGCGATATCGACCAGTTGCTCGACCAGGTCATGATGATCCGCGACCTGACCGGTCGCCCGTGCGGCGTGAAGACTGCCGTCGGCGGCTGGGAGTTCATCAACGAGCTGTGCGAGGCGGTGCTGCGGCGCGGCCTGGACGCCGCGCCGGACTTCCTGGTGATCGACGGCGGCGAAGGCGGTAGCGGCGCCGCACCGCAGGTGCTTGCTGACCACATGGCCCTGCCGATCACCGAAGCACTGCCGCGGGTGGTAGATGCGCTGATTGAGGCCGGCCTGCGCGACCGCGTGCGGGTGGTCGCATCGGGCAAGCTGGTCACTTCGGCGAAGGCCGCCTGGGCGCTGTGCGCCGGCGCCGACTTCGTCAACACCGCACGCGGCTTCATGCTGGCGCTGGGCTGTATCCAGGCGCTGCGCTGCCATACCAATACCTGCCCGACCGGCGTCACCACGCACAACCGCCGGTTGCAGCGCGGGCTGGTGGTCGAAGAGAAGTACCTGCGCGTTGCGCACTACGCGCAGAACATGGCGAAGGAGATCGACATGATCGCCCACTCGTGCGGCCTGCGCCATGCGCGCGAGCTTCGGCGCGAGCATGTACGCATCGTGCAGGACGCAAACCGCAGCATCGCCCTGAGCATGATGTATCCGTACCCGAAGGTCGGCACCGGCGGGCGAGGGGTGCTGCGCGCCTGAACGCGGCGATCAGCCGCGGGTGACGAAGATCACCAGGCCCAGCAGCGAGGCGACCAGTATCGCCGCGCCGATCAGCCCGCCGATGATTGCCTGCACCGGCGTGATCGAGCTGGCATCGGTTTCGAGGTCGCGCGCCTTGCGGATGCCGAGGAAGCTCCCGAACACGGCGCGAGCCACGGTGAGCGGTCCCGCCCTGCGCGTGCGGCCTGCCCCAGCCGCGTCAGTGGCCGCACCAGTGGCCGCATCAGTAGCCACTTTAGTGCCCGCGACATCGTCGGTGTCGCGGGGCTTTCCCTGAGGGTCGCTGCCTGCTGTAGCCATCTTCCGAGGATAGCAGAGCGCGTTGTCATGCTCGGTGCCGGCGGCAGCGTGGCCTTGAAAGCGCGTTCCCGCCCCCCCACCTGAGCCTCAGACAGGGACACGGAGGATCCAGCACCATGCGCTTCGACAAGTTCACCACCCGCTTCCAGGAAGCGTTCGCCGACGCCCAGAGCCTCGCCGTCGGTGCCGATGGACAGTTCATCGAGCCGCAGCACCTGCTGCTGGCCCTGCTCGATCAGCAGGACGGCGGCACCGCTGCGCTCTTGGGCAAGGCGGGCGCAAACGTTGCGGGCCTGCGCGAGTCGCTGCGCGCGGCGATCGCGCGCCTGCCCAGGGTCGAAGGCCATGGTGGAGAGGTGCAGGTCGGCCGCGACCTGGCTGCGTTGCTCAACCTGACCGAGCGCGAGGCCCAGAAGCGCGGCGACCAGTTCATCGCGTCCGAGCTGTTCCTGCTGGCCGCCACCGGCGACAAGGGCGAGACCGGACGGCTGCTCAAGCAGTACGGTGCGACGCGCGCGGAGCTGGAGAAGGCGATCAGCCAGGTGCGTGGAGGGGAGGGGGTGTCCTCGCCAGAGGCCGAAGGCAGCCGGGAAGCCCTGAAGAAGTACACCGTCGACCTGACCGAGCGCGCACGCTCGGGCAAGCTCGATCCGGTCATCGGCCGCGACGACGAGATCCGCCGCGCGATACAAGTCCTGCAGCGACGCACCAAGAACAACCCGGTGCTGATCGGCGAGCCTGGCGTTGGCAAGACGGCGATCGTCGAGGGGCTCGCCCAGCGTATCGTCAATGGCGAAGTGCCCGATTCCCTGCGCAACAAGCGGGTGCTGTCGCTCGACATGGCCTCGCTGCTGGCAGGCGCCAAGTACCGTGGCGAGTTCGAGGAACGGTTGAAGACCGTCCTGAAGGAGATCGCCCAGGACGAAGGGCGGACCATCGTCTTCATCGACGAACTGCACACGATGGTCGGCGCGGGCAAGGCCGAGGGGGCGATCGATGCCGGCAACATGCTCAAGCCGGCGCTCGCGCGCGGCGAACTGCATTGCATCGGCGCGACCACGCTGGACGAGTACCGGAAGTATGTCGAGAAGGATGCGGCGCTCGAGCGGCGCTTCCAGAAGGTGCTGGTCGACGAGCCGAGCGTCGAGTCGACGATCGCGATCCTGCGCGGGCTGCAGGAGAAGTACGAACTGCATCATGGCGTGGACATCACCGACCCGGCGATCGTCGCCGCCGCCGAGTTGTCGCACCGCTACATCACCGACCGTTTCCTGCCGGACAAGGCGATCGACCTGATCGACGAGGCGGCGGCGCGCATCAAGATGGAGATCGACTCCAAGCCCGAGTCGATGGACAAGCTCGACCGCCGTCTGATCCAGCTGAAGATCGAGCGCGAAGCGGTGCGAAAGGAGAAGGACGAGGCCTCGCAGAAGCGCCTGGGCCTGATCGAGGACGAGATCGCCAGGCTGGAGCGCGAGTACGCCGACCTGGACGAAGTCTGGAAGGCGGAGAAGGCGCAGGTGCAGGGCTCGCAGCACGTGAAGGAGGAGATCGACCGCCTTCGCGCAGAGCTGAACGACCTGCAGCGCCAGGGCAAGTTCGACAAGGTGGCCGAGATCCAGTACGGCAAGCTGCCGGCACTAGAAGCTCAGCTCAAGGCTGCGGTCGAGGGTGAAGTCAACCGTACCGGCAAGCCCCGGCTGCTGCGCACCCAGGTCGGCGCCGAGGAGATTGCCGAGGTGGTGTCGCGTGCGACCGGCATCCCGGTGTCGAAGATGATGCAGGGCGAGCGCGAGAAGCTCCTCCAGATGGAGGGTGCGCTGCATCGCCGCGTGGTCGGCCAGGACGAGGCGGTACGGCTGGTGTCCGACGCCATCCGCAGGTCGCGCTCGGGGCTTGCCGATCCGAAGCGGCCCTATGGCTCGTTCCTGTTCCTCGGGCCGACCGGTGTCGGCAAGACCGAGCTGTGCAAGGCGCTCGCCGAGTTCCTGTTCGATTCCGAGGACCACCTGATCCGCATCGACATGTCCGAGTTCATGGAGAAGCATTCGGTGTCGCGGCTCATCGGCGCGCCGCCCGGCTATGTCGGCTACGAGGAAGGCGGGCACCTGACCGAGGCGGTGCGGCGCAAGCCGTACAGCGTGATCCTGCTCGACGAGGTCGAGAAGGCACATCCCGACGTGTTCAACGTGCTGCTGCAGGTGCTCGACGACGGCCGGATGACCGATGGACAGGGCCGTACGGTCGACTTCAAGAACACCGTGATCGTGATGACGTCAAACCTCGGCTCGCAGATGATCCAGCAGATGTCGGGCAGCGACTACGGCGTGGTGAAGGTCGCGGTGATGGCCGAGGTGAAGACGCATTTCCGGCCGGAGTTCGTCAACCGGATCGACGAGATCGTGGTCTTCCACGCGCTCGACGAGGCGAACATCGCGAACATCGCGCGCATCCAGCTGAAGCTCCTCGAGCAGCGGCTGGCGTCGATGGAGATGACGCTGGAGGTGACCGATGCTGCGGTCGCGGAAGTGGCCAAGGCCGGGTTCGACCCGGTGTTCGGAGCGCGTCCGTTGAAGCGGGCGATCCAGGGCGAGATCGAGAACCGGCTCGCGCGGGAACTGCTCGAGGGCCGGTTCGGCCCGAAGGATACGGTGCGGGTGGACGTGAAGAACGGGATGTTCGTGTTCGGCAAGTCCTGAGTCGCGGTGTGGTGGTGTGGCGGTGGGCTCGTCAGGGCTCGCTGCCTACCAGCGCATGGTGGATCGCATAGCGCACCATGCCGGCAACGTCGTGCACCTGCAGGCGCCGGCTGATCTGGTAGCGGTGCGCGTCCACCGTCCGGCTGCTCAGGCCGAGGTCGCGTGCGATCGTCTTGGTGTTCTTGCCCTGGGCCACCAGTCGCAGCACCTCGAGCTGCCTGGGTGTCAGCGCGTCGTGCGCAAGCATGGGGGCGCGGCGCTGGAGGTAGTCGACCAGCGTGGTGGAGGCGAGGGGACTCACGTAGCGCTGGCCCGTGGCCGCACAGTGCAGCGCCTGCGCGAGATCGGGCGCGCCGTCGTCGCGCACCAGGTAGCCGAGCGCGCCGGCATCGAAAGCCGACTTGACGGCATCCGGGCTGGCACGGGTGTCCAGCCGTACACAGGGCGTCCCGGGCACAGCTGCCAGCAGCGATACCAGGGCCAGTGCGCTGCGCGGGTCGCGCAGCGCGACCAGTACCACGGCCGGCGCGGCATGGGTGGCTGCGGCCTGTACTGCGTCCGGCTCGGCACAGTCGCTGACGACTCGCCAGTCGAGTTCATGCTCGAGCAGCGCGCGCAGCGCGGCCCGGGACAGGGACTGCTCGTCCACCAGGACGACGTTCTGTATGCTTCGCTTGCCGGTCACCTGCCGATCGTGCGCCAGTTTTGCAAGGCTTGTAAAGCTGCCGGGCCGCGACTGCCAACCGGGTTCAGACGCTGACCGCGCACACCGTCGGCGGTAATGGCCCGACTGTCCAGGAGAGCCGCCGATAGACCTGTCCGCCAGTGTCGCGCGCAAGCACGCGGATGCCGGCATCAGCCAGAGCCTGCAATGCGCATGCTGCATTGCAGTCGCCGACATGGGCATGCCGGAACACCTGGGGGAACATGTTCCCGCCACCATACACGTACGCTTCGCAGAGACCGGGTGTGATGCCGCGTGCACGGATCAACGCGAACATCCGTTCCATGGCCACATCCGCGAAGGCCGCGTTATGTCGCTCGCCGGCGGGCGCTGGGCGGCCGTGGACGATGTGGCACATCGCGCCGATCGTTCTCCGCGGATCGGTCAGCACGACCGCGATGCACGAGCCCAGCAGCGTCTCGAGTCGGTCGTCGCGCGTGCCGATCGCGACATCGCCCGGGTTGAGCACATGCACGACGCCAGCAGGGGCAGGTAGGTGGGTGCCGCGCGATGCGTTCGCCGGCGTGCTCACGCGAGCTTCCGGAAGGCGCCTGGTGCGAGCGTCTGCAGCTGCGTGCGACAGGGCACGCGTCCCTCGGCGGTGCCGATGAAGAACAGGCCGCCGGTGCGCAGTTCGGCCAGCACGCGGTCCACGACGGCAACCTTGGTCGGCGCGTCGAAGTAGATCAGCACGTTGCGCAGGAACACCACGTCGAACGGGCCGAGCTTCTCGATCGGGCGGCACAGGTTGAGCTGGCCGAACTTGACCCTGCGGCGCAGTTCGGGCGACACCTGCGCCATGCCCTCGGAGAGACCCTCGCCGCGCAGACAGTAGCGGCGCATGCGCTGCGGGCTGACGTTGCGAAGCCGCTCTTCCGGGTAGGTTGCCTCGATCGCGCTGCGCAGCACGCGGTCGCTGATATCGGTGCCCAGGATCGACCAGCCGCTTCCGATGCGCCCCTGGGATTGAAGGTCGGCAAGCAGCATGGCCGTGCTGTAGGCCTCGTCGCCGAAAGAAGATGCCGCGCTCCACACCGCGACGGAAGCCGGCTTCGTCGCGGTGAGCTCGCGTTCCAGGAGGTCGAAATGGGCCGGCTCGCGGAAGAAGTAGGTTTCGTTGGTCGTGAGCAGGTCGACCGCCATCTGGAACTCCCCCCCGTCGTCGGGGCGGGAGATCAGGTCGAAATAGGCCTCGAAGCTGTCCAGGCCGAGGCGCTGCAGGCGCGGACCGAGCCGGGACGATACCAGCGGCTTCTTCGACTCATTGAACGACAGTCCCACCGCACCATGCATCAGGGCGGTGATGCGCCGGAAGGTATCTTCACTGAGGGTGTGCATCGTGCGTCCGGGCCTGGATCAGTAGGGCCGGAAGTTTCCGCTGCCGCCACCCATCGGGCAGGACGCGGCCCTCGCCGCGGGCTTGAAAAGGTCGCTTGCCGCCTCTTGCCGGCGCCGCGACTCTTCGCGTGGTGCCGGCGCCGCGGCGCGCGTGCTGCGTCCCGCACCCGCACGGCCATCGACCACGAAGAACGACACCGATTCCTGGAGCTGCGAGGCCTGGCCCGAAAGCTCCTCCGAGGTCGCTGCCAGCTCTTCCGACGCGGATGCGTTCTGCTGGGTTGCCTTGCTCAGCTGCGACATCGCGCCGCTGATCAGGGTCACGGAATGGCTCTGTTCGGACGAGGCTGCGGTGATCTCCTGCACCAGTTCAGAGGTCTTCTGGATCGAGGGCACGATCTCGTCGAGCAGCTTGCCTGCGCGCTCGGCGGTGGACACGCTGCGTCCGGCCAGGTCGCCGATTTCCTTCGCGGCCTCCTGGCTGCGTTCGGCCAGCTTGCGCACTTCGGCTGCCACCACGGCGAAGCCCTTGCCGTGGCCGCCGGCGCGCGCGGCTTCAATGGCTGCGTTGAGTGCGAGCAGGTTGGTCTGGTAGGCGATGTCGTCGATGATGCCGATCTTGGCAGCGATCTGCTTCATCGCCGTGACCGTCTGGGTAACGGCGGAACCGCCTTCGCCGGCCTCCTTGCTGGCCTGCGTCGCCATGCCGTCCGTGATCTTCGCATTCTCGGTGTTCTGGTTGATCGAGGCCGACATGGCATCGACCGACTCGGTGGTCTGCTCGACCGAGGACGCCTGTTCGCTCGCCGATTGCGCGAGCGACTGGGCAGTTGCGCTCACCTGGTTCGCCGCGCCCGTGAGCGCATCGGCGGCCGCGGTGACTTCACCGAGCACGCGCGTGAGCTGTTCCGCGGTCGCATTGCCGCATTCCTTCACCTTCCCGAACAGGCCTTCGTATTCGCGTTCTATCCGATAGGACAGGTCGCCCTCGGAGAAGGCCTGCAGCAGGGCCGCGACTTCGTTAAGGCCCTGGTCGCTGGTTTCGAGCAACTGGTTGATGTTGACGGCGAGTGTCCTGAAGAAGCCGTCCTTGCCTTCCAGTTCCAGGCGGGTGCCGAAGTCGCCGGCACTGGCCGCCTGCACCACGCGGTCGATCTCCCGCTCGGTACTCACTTCGGCGGTGCGATCGCCCCATTCCACGACGGTACCCGCACGCCGGCCCGCGTCGTCGAGCACCGGGGTCGCGACCAGGCTGAAGATGCGTCTTCCCACGGTGATCTGCGTGCGATGGGTGGTTCGCATCGCGGCCAGCATGCTCTTCTGGTGCGCCGGGTTCTTGTGGAAGATGTCCATGTTCGAGCCGAGAACCTTGCGCGTCTCGAAGTCGGGCAGCGCCTGGCGCAGGTCCGTCTCTGCGGCGAGCAGCATGGCTTCAACTGATTTGTTCATGAAGACGATCCGGTTGTCGGCATCGGCAATCATCACGCTGCTGGTCACAGCCTCCAGTGCGGCCTTGATCCGGCCGTTGCGCTCGGTGTCCTCGCTGGCGGCGGCGAGCGTGGTGCGCAGTCCGGCCATCCCTTGCGCGACCGGCGCCAGTTCGCCGGTCAACGGCGCGCCCGCCGGTACGTCCCCGCCTGCCGCGACCGACTGCAGGTGTGTGGCTGCGGCCGCGAGTTCGCGGCGCAGGTTCGCGACTACCGTCAAGCCCCACCCGGCGGCGACGAGGCTCACCGCGAACAGCGCCGCGACCAGCGCCAGGGGCGCCGTACCTGCAGCACACAGGACTGCTCCGGCTGAAACGGGGAGGAGGGTCAATGCCAGCGCGGCATTGAGCCGGTCGCCGTGGGAGTCGAGGACGGGCATCTGGGGTTCCTTCGGTCGAGCGGTGAATCGTCAAGTCGCAGGCAGTCTGGCACCTGGTCTAGTGCGGCTGGATACCGGCTCCGAGGTGTGGGGAGCACGGTTGCGGGTACAACGGCCGGAATTCGAGGCCGATCGAATCGGGCAGCCGCGGTTTCACGGACACCCGGGACAGGTAACGGCCTGCAGCTGGGGAAGTTGCAGTCGCTTGCATGCTTATTAACAATAAGTAATGATGCTTATTGAAAGCATATCTGCTGCGCGCAGGCCGGCACGGAGCCGGTATATTCCGGCGCAGCCCCCTGGCGAGGCCGCATCGTCCCTGATGCAGACGCCACCCCCTCGTGCATGACCGATTCGATGAACAAGGTATCCGACCGATGAACCTGCTGGCCCGCCGCATCACAGGTGACAGGCGCTTCGAGCGGCTGATCATCGCGCTGATCGTGTTCAACGGCGTGCTGGTCGGGCTCGAGACATCGGCCACGGTGGTCGAGCGCGCAGGAACCCTGATCGAATGGGCACACCACCTGATCCTCGCAGCCTTCGTCGCCGAGGTCGTGCTGAAGCTCGCTGCCGTCGCGCCGGCCTGGCGCCGCTACTTCGGCGATAGCTGGAACCTGTTCGACTTCACCATCGTCGTGCTGTCGCTGCTGCCGTTCTCCGGCGAACTCTCGATGGTCGCGCGGATGGTGCGGCTGCTGCGGGTGCTGCGGCTGGTGTCCGCGGTGCCCAAGCTTCGCCTGGTCGTGGCCACGCTGGTGAATGCGCTGCCCGGGATGGGCCATGTGCTGATGCTGGTCGCGCTGCTGTTCTACATCTATGCAGTGGCCGGGTTCCACCTGTTCAGCGACGCCGATCCCGAGCGCTGGGGCACGTTGGGCGCCGCACTGCTCACGCTGTTCCAGGTCGCGACGCTCGAGGGCTGGGCGGAGGTGATGTACGCGGCGATGGAGACGAGCCCCTGGGCCTGGCTCTTCTTCATCTCGTTCGTGATCGTCGGCACCTTCGTGATGATCAACCTGTTCGTCGCGGTCGTGATCAACAGCCTGGAGGAGAGCAAGGCCACCCAGGCGGCCGACGACATACGTGCCGGAGCGCCGGACGGCGATGCCGCCCTGCTGCAAGAGTTGCGTGCCGCGCGCGAGGCGCTGGCGCGTGTCGAGGCGGCGCTGTCCGCGCGCAAGCCGTGATTGCCGTCGACCCCTCCGGCCCGCGAGGCGCCGCACCATGAGCGCCCCCGTATCGGTGGGCGGCGCGGGCGTGAACGGGCTGCCGGCCTCGGTCGTGGTGACCGGCGCGGCGAGTCAGGTCGGCTTTTTCCTGTTGCCGAGGCTCGCCGCTGCGGGCATCCGCGTGGTCGCGGTGTCGCGGCGGCCCGAGGCGCAGGCGCTCGCCTCGTTCGGCCGCGGCTGGCACGGGCGGGGCAGTGCCAGCTGGGTGCAGGCAGACCTCGAGCGGCCGTCCGCCGGCGGCTGGAGCGGCGACTGCGAGGCCTGGATACACCTGGGGCCGCTGCGGCTCGTGCCGCCGCTGCTGGCCGATGCGCCGGTATCGTTGCGGCGCATCGTGGCATTCGGATCGACCAGCCGCTTCACCAAGGCTCGCTCCGCCCATCCGCGCGAGCAGCGCATCGTTGCGGACCTCGAGGCGGGCGAGGCCGGTCTTGCGCGCAGCTGCGCCTCGGCCGGCATCGGTTGGACCCTGGTCCGCCCGACCCTGATCTACGGTGCAGGCCTCGATCGCAACGTGATGGTGATCGCCACGGCGATCCGCCGCTTCGGGCTGTTTCCCCTGGTCGGCGGCGGTGCCGGGCTGCGTCAGCCGGTGCATGCCGACGACCTCGCGGCCGCCTGCGTGTCGGCGCTGGCCGCGCCCGCTGCCGAAGGCCGCGCCTACGATCTCTCCGGCGGCGAGGTGCTGTCCTATCGCGCGATGGTCGAGCGGATCTTCCTGGCGATCGGCCGGCCGCCGAGGCTGGTGCCGGTGCCGGTAGCGGCGGTCGGCTTCGCCCTGTGGTGCCTGTCGCGCCTGCCGCGCTACCGCGACTTCAACATCGAGATGGCACGCCGGATGGCCGAAGACATGGTGTTTCCGCACGACGCAGCGACACGGGATTTCGGTTACCAGCCGCGCGCTTTTGAACCGGTGGTACGGCCGCCGGACTGAGCGCGGCGAGGCGGGCCGGTCACCTGGACTGCGCTGTACGCCTGGCTGCGTGATCGGCTTCGCCCTCCAGTTCGCTCGGACGCAGGCGTCGGAACGCCACCAGCCCCGCCAGCATCAGTACGCCGATCGCCGCGAAGGCGGTGCCCCAGCCGGCGGTCGACATGCCACCGGACAGGTCCAGCAGGAAACCGACCATCAGCGGCCCGACGAAGCCGCCTGCATAGCCGAGCATGGAATGCACCGCGAGCGTGGCGCCGCGCCGCTCGGGATCCGCGGTGCCTGCCGTACCTGCGGTGAGCGAGGAGGAATCCAGCCACGCCACCATGCCCCACACGAACACCAGGATGATCGCGACCGTGTAGCTGCCGGTGCCGAGCCAGCCGATGCTGCCGGCCAACAGGGCCGAGCCGGCCATCGCCAGCGTCACCAGCCGGCGCCGTCCCAACCGGATCGATGCCTCGTTGCCGGCAATGCTCGCGAGCGTGCCCGACAGCGCCAGCAGCGTGAGTACCGTCGTCGGAGCGAGGGCTGCCGCGGCGCCGCCACTGGCGAGCGCCACGTAGCCGAGGAACGCCACGCCCCAGCCGCGGATCGCGTTCATCTCGAGGGTGTGCACGCAGTAGGCGAGCGCATAGGCCATCGCCGACCGGTTTGCGAACACCGGCCTGAAGTCGTACAGCGACCCGCCGTCGGCGGGCTTGCTTACGACCGCCGGCCGTTGCCGGGCGGGCACTCTCCACGCCACCAGCAGCCACGCGAGCGCCGCGGTGCCCGCCACGATCATGAACGCCAGGCGCCAGCCGAACAGGCCATCGAGCAGGTCGGCGCAGGCGAACGACGCTGCACCCGAGATGCCGATCGACGCGGCATGGCCGGTCACCGCCCGCGACATCAGGCGGCGGTCGACCCGGTCGGCGAGCAGCTTCAGGCCGGTCATGTAGGTGCCGGCCCATCCCATGCCGGTCAGCGCGCGCAGCGCGAGGGCTGACCAGAAGCCGTCGGCCAGCAGGCCGAACAGCAGGTGGCCGACGACGGTGCAGCCGACGCCGAACAGGTATACGCGTTTCGGATCGACGCGGTCGGTCAGGGTCACCAGCACCGGTACCGACAGCATGTAGGCACCGTAGAACGATGCGGTGATCCAGCCGGCTTCGCTGTTGGTGAGCGACCAGCGCTGCATCATGCCGGGCAGCAGCGCCGGCCAGAAGAATGCACCGATCTGCACCAGCACCTGGGCGGCGCAGACCAGCGCGACCAGCCGCGCCAGCGAACGCTGGTCAGCAGGCGTGGCGGGGCTCAAGGGCACCACGCGCAGGCCCTGGTCACCGAAGCGACGGTTCGACGGCGATCGTTCAACTGAGCTTGTCCGCCTTCTTCCGATACCAAGGGATGGCTCCGATGCCACCGTCACATGCTGGACCTGTCTGCCTGCCACCGCCTGCAGTGGCCACCGTGGCGCTGGCTGCTGGCTGGATTGTAGATCGTCGAGATGCAGCCGGAACTGTCCTCTCGCGCCGGGCCGCGTCGTCGGCAGCCTCGATCCTCAGGCAACCCCGGTTTTTCTGGTATAGCCCTGATTGACGTAATTCCAACTGATGGGGAAGCGAAGACGATGGACGGCCTGCAATGGATGCGTGCGACCGACGCAGCGAAGGCGATCCGGGACGGTGAGCTGGGCGCGGAGGATCTGATGAACGCCTGTCTCGGCCAGATCGAATCGCGCGAGGACGACGTCGGCGCCTGGGCGTTCATCGATCGTGACCACGCACTCGACCAGGCGCGACGCGCCGATGATGAACGGCGCAGCGGACGCAGCCTGGGCCCGCTGCACGGCGTGCCCGTCGGCATCAAGGACATCATCGACACTGTCGACCTGCCCACGGAGAACGGTACGGTCCTGCATGCCGGACGGCGTTCCGATGGCGACGCAGCAGTCGTGTCGATGCTTCGTCGCAGCGGCGCGCTCATCGCGGGCAAGACGGTCACCACCGAACTCGCTTGCCTCGCGCCTGGCAAGACGCGCAACCCGCATGACCTCACGCGTACGCCCGGCGGCTCCTCGAGCGGCTCGGCCGCTGCCGTGGCTGCCGGCATGGTGCCGCTCGCGATCGGAACGCAGACCGACGGATCGGCGATCCGGGCGGCTGCGTTCTGCGGTGTCTACGGTTTCAAGCCCAGCTTCGGACTGGTGCCGCGTACCGGCATTCTGAAGCGCTCGCCCGCGCTCGACACCGTCAGTGTCTTTGCCCGCCACCTCGAAGACATCGCGTTGTGCATGGAGGCCCTCGCCGGGTTCGACGCCGGCGACCCGGCGACCCATCCGGTCGCGCCGCCCGCGTTTCGCGCCATCCTCGATCAGTCGCCCCCGTTGAGGCCGAGGCTGGCCTTCGTGCGTACGCCGATGTGGGAGCGGGCCGAGGCCGGGACGACGCTGGCCTTCGAGGAACTGGTCGAGACGCTGGGACCCTGCGTCGGCGTGCAGGAACTCGGCGAGCCGATGCGCCAAGCCTGGCAATGGCACAGGACGATCATGGAAGCAGACATCGCCGCCAGCTTCGCCCTCGAATACGAGCTGGGGCGCGACCGGTTGTCCGCTGCCCTGCGCGCACAGATCGAGCGTGGGCAGGGCGTCACTGCGGTCGATTACA
This sequence comes from Betaproteobacteria bacterium, assembly GCA_947458265.1. Lineage (GTDB taxonomy): Bacteria > Pseudomonadota > Gammaproteobacteria > Burkholderiales > CAIKXV01 > CAIKXV01. The sequence continues at coordinate 32,856 of CANGYF010000008.1, read as the reverse complement.
TCCAGGCGCGCGACCGCAGCGCGATACTGCACGAGGTTTTCGACGACCTCTTCGATCGCTACGACGCGATCGTCACGCCCGCTGCCGCAGGGCCCGCGCCGGCGAACCTCGCCGACACGGGTGACCCCGCGTTCTGTACCCTTTGGACCCTGTGCGGCATGCCGGCCCTGAGCCTGCCGCTGATGAGCTCCGAGGATGGCCTGCCGATGGGCGTGCAGCTCGTCGGCAAGCGCGGCGACGATGCACGCCTGCTGCGCACGGCCCGATGGCTCGTCGAAAGCCTGCAGGCCGGCGCCGACGCCGACGCTGCCACCGACGACGCGCCGTAATGCTGAGCAGCGTCGCCGGCGCGCGGGGTTCCTCCCGCGCTACTTGTACAGCTCGTTAGGCAGCCACAGGCCGATCTGCGGGAACGTGTAGAGCAGGGCCAGGGCGATGATCTGGATCACCATGAACGGCATCATTCCGGCGAAGATCTGGTTCAGCGTCACGTGCGGTGGTGACACACCCTTCAGGTAGAAGGCTGCCATCGCAACAGGTGGGGACAGGAACGCAGTCTGCAGGTTCAGCGCCACCAGCAGCCCGAAGAACAGCGGGTCGATGTTGAAATGGCTCAGCAGTGGAATGAAGATCGGCATGAAGATCACGATGATCTCGGTCCACTCCAGCGGCCAGCCCAGCAGGAAGATGATGGCCTGGGCGAGCAGCATGAACTGGAGGGGCGACAGGTCCATCGACAGCACCCACCCCTCGATGAGGGCCTGGCCGCCGAGCAGCGCGAAGGAGGCCGAGAATATGCTGGAGCCGACGAACAGCCAGCAGACCATGGCCGTCGTGCGCGCCGTCAGGAACACCGACTCCTTCAGCCTCGGCCAGGTGAGTTGCCGGTACAGCAGGGCGAGCACGACGCCGCCGAGCGAACCGATCGCCGCGGCTTCGGTGGGTGTCGCCAGGCCGAACACGATCGACCCGAGCACCATCAGGATCAGCATCGTCAGCGGGAAGAATGATTTCAGCAGCATTTGCAGCACATGGATGCGCTTGTAATCGGTGCGCCAGTAGAACCATGCCGACACCCCGCCAAGGACCACGGTGAACCCGATCAGTAGCCGGCCCCAGTCGAACCCCTGGGGCCTGTCGGCGGCCACGGCATCCGGCGGGGGCGCTTGCGCCGACAGCGGGCTCTCCTGGGGCGCCGCCGGTTCCGCCACGCTGCCCAGCGGCTGAAGTTGCTCCGTCGAGGCTGCGGGGGGCGGTTCGGAAAGCCCGGTCGCGGAAGGCTCAGGCGTTTCGCTCGGCGGCGGCTCGGCCAGGCCGGTGACGGAGAGCTGGGTATCGGCACCCGCGCTGGACGAGATGCCCATTTCAATCGGCGCTGCCCCATCCAGCGGCGCATCGATACGCGATCTCGCGTCGTAGTAGGCCAGGATCACCACCACCATACCCAGCACCGCGAGAGCCGGTGCCGCGCTGACCAGCGCCTTCACCGCGACCTCCCGGCGCTCCGGAGCCACGCCTGCCGCCGTCCTGGCCGCCAGGAAGCGACGCGGTGCGAGCAACGCCGCCCAGATCGAACCCAGGACGCCGCGGCCATAGGTCGACATCGCAGCCTCGGCCCAGGGTGGGGGCGGGATACGCTGTTCTTCCTCCGACAGGCGTGGTGCAAGGTGAGGCTTCCACCATCCCACGAGCATCACGTATCCGATGTAGAGGGTGGCCAGCATCAATCCGGGCAGGAAGGCGCCCGCGTAGAGCTTGACCACCGATACGCCCGCGGTTGCGCCGTAGACGATCAGCATGATGGAAGGCGGGATCAGGATGCCGAGACAGCCGCCGGCCGTGATCGCCCCTGCGGCCAGGCGCACGTCATAGCCGTGGCGCAGCATCGCCGGAAAGGCCAGCAGCCCCATCAACGTGACGACGGCACCCACGATCCCGGTCGCCGTCGCGAAGACGGCGCAGGTGATGAGCGTCGCCACGGCCAGCGATGCGGGCAGTCGCGACAGGGACAGGTGCAGGCTGCGGAACAGCATGTCGATGATGTTGGCCCGCTCGACGACGTACCCCATGAACACGAACAGCGGGATGGCGATGAGTACATCGTTCGTCATCACCCAGTAGGTCCGCTGCACCATGAGGTCGAGTACCTTGGCGGTATCGAAATCGAAGGCCAGCCAGCCGAAGAACATGCCCATGCCCATCAGCGTGAACGCCGTGGGAAAACCGAGCATGATGGCCACGACGATCAGCGCGAGCATCAGCAGGCCGAGGTGCCCGTTCGTCATGTCGCCCGGCGAAGGAAACAGCACCACGCAGACCATCACGATGATGCCCATCAACGACAAGCCGAATTTCATCCCTGTCATCGCGCGCCCTCCTGCGCCGGCGCGACGGGAACATCCACGCCGACCATCTTCTTGAGTTTGTCCACGTCGACTTCCTCGACGTCGTGCAGGCGCGCTGGCCAGGCGCCTTCGCGCAGCGTGATCACGCAGCGCACCACTTCGGCGATGCCCTGCAACAGGAGCAACGCGCCCGCGACCGGGATAAAGGTCTTGAAGTGGTAGACCGGGGGGCCGGAGGCGGTAACCGACGAATGCTCGCGGATGGCCCAGCTGGCTTCCGCAAAGGTGGTTCCGGCCCAGACCAGCGCCACCACGCCCGGGAAGAAGAACAGGAAGTAGAGCAGCAGGTCGAGGCCGGCCTGCACGCGGACCGGAAAGAATCCGTACAGCACGTCACCACGGACATGTCCGTTGCGGGAGAGGGTGTAGGCGCCCGCCATCATGAACAGGGTGCCGTACATGATGTACGTCGTGTCCCAGACCCAGTCGTTCGGCGAGTTGAGGACATAGCGACAGAACACCTCGACGCTGATCAGCAGCGTCAAGCCGACGATCAGCCAGGCGAAGGCCTTGCCGAAGAACGCGCTGATCCGGTCGACCGCCAGCAGCCACCCCTGCATGGTGCATCCTTCCAAAAAGAAATCACCCTCCGCTACGGCGGAGGGTGATCGTCGAGAGCAACGTCTATGCCGAGCGGCGTGCGTTTACTTCTTGGCTGGCGCTGCGGGTGCGGGTTTCTGGCCGAACCAGTGGTTGTACGCGATGCGCGGATCCACCAGCGTGTCCATCGACCAGGTCACCGTGCGGCGCGCCCAGGCCATCTGCGAGTCGAGCACCTTCGCGAAGAAGGGATTCTCTTTGCGCTTCTCGTCGACGACCGTCGACCAGGCCCGCATCTGCGCCCGCAGGATGTCATCCGGCGTCTTGAAGAAGCGCACGCCCTGCTTCTCGCGCATCTCGATGTAGTCCTGAGAATAGCGGTGGATTGCCTTCCACGACATGTCTGCGCTGGCCGCTTCTGCCGCGATCTTCAGGATCGACTTCATGTCTGCAGGCAGTGCGTCGTACCGCTTGCGGTTGAACAGGATCTCGAAAGCCTCGGCCGGCTGGTGGTAGCTCTGCAGCATGCAGGTCTTGGACACGTCCGGGAAGCCGAGCAGCCGATCGGAGCTGGCGTTGTTGAACTCGGCTGCGTCGAGCAGGCCGCGATCCATCGCCGGCACGATCTCGCCGCCGGGCAGCGCATTCACCGAAGCGCCCATCGCCTTGAACACGTCGATGGACAGGCCGACGGTGCGGTACTTCAGCCCCTTGAGCTGGGCGGCGTTCTGCACCGGCTTCTTGAACCAGCCCAGCGGCTGGGTGGGCATCGGGCCGTATACGAAACCGACCACGTCGAGGTTGAGCACGTTGTGCACCAGCTCGTCGTACAGCGCCTGGCCGCCGCCGTATGCCATCCAGGCGAGGAAGTTGTTGGCATCCATGCCGACCGCGGGCCCGGTACCGAACAGGGAAAAGGCACTGTTCTTGCCGTACCAGTACGCAGAAACCCCGTGACCACCGTCCAGGGTGCCCTTGGCGACCGCGTCGATCAGATCGAACGCCCTGACCACGGCACCTGCCGGCAGCACATCGATCCTGAGCCTGCCGCCCGACATCTCGTTGACCTTCTTCGCGTAGTCGAGCGCGTACTCATGGAAGATGTCCTTCGCCGGCCACGTGCTCTGCCAGCGCAGGGTGATCGGCTGCTGCGCTCGCGCGACCATGGGAAACCCGGCGGCAACGCCTGTACCCAGGGCAGCACCTGCAAGGAACTTGCGCCGGCGCGGAATGGACTTCGTCGGGACTGCGTGTTCTCCCACGGTGGTTCTCCTCCTGTTGTGAATGGACCGGCGCCATTGTGCGGCGCGCAAGTTTTTAGCAAAAATTCTGAAGCATTCTCACTCTAGCGGTCGCCGGTGGTGCGCGCAAGCGGCGACGGGCGTGACGGTGCTGTCGTCATGCAGTCGCCCCGGCCGGTCGTTGCCGAAAGGTCAGCCAGGAGCCCACGGCAAGAAGCCCCGCGTGCCTTGGGCGAGGGCCGGAGTTCGAACCCATCGAACCAGAAGGCCGAATCAGAACGACAATCTACAATCGGGATTTTCGGGCGAGGTGCATTCTGGATCCCGACTTTCAACCCGACCTGGATTCACTGACTCGGGCCATTTCGCTGATGTGCGAGGGGCCGACGGCAGTCCACCCCCAAGCGTTACCCAAGACGTTGCCGGAAACCGGCGTGACTTCGAATCAAGCGATCGAATGGCTTGCTCCCCATGTCTTCAATTCGGCAGCGTACCTGGGCTCGGAACTGGCTGCCGCGCATATGGATCCCCCTACGCCGTGGATCACCTGGGCCACGACGCAATGGAACGCTCGGCTGAACCAGAATCTGCTTCATCCGGCAACCGGCCCGGTGGCAAGGCAACTTGAACAGCGAGTGGTCAGTTGGCTGGCGCCCTGTTTCGGAATGACCGGTGGACACATGACACCGGGATCCACGCTGGCAAACCTGACTGCGCTTTGGGCCGCGCGCGATTGCGTTGGCGTTACTGAAGTCGTTGCTTCAGATATGGCCCATCTGTCGATTGCCAAAGCGGCCCATATCCTCGGCTTGAAGCTGCGCCAGATACCGACGGACCGCATGGGAGCGATGGTCGAAGACGCATTGCCGTCCGACTTGTCCCGTTCAGCTATGGTGTTGACTGCTGGCACGACCAGCACGGGTGCCGTTGATCCTCTGGCGCTCTGCGGCCTTGCAGCATGGACTCATGTCGATGCAGCTTGGGCAGGCCCCATGCGGTTGACCCGAATGAGTGACCGCCTCGATGGCCTCGAAAAGGCTGACTCCGTAGCTGTCTCTGCCCATAAATGGCTGTTTCAACCCAAGGAATCCGCGCTGGTCTTCTTCAAGGATGTCGACAAGGCGCATGAAGCGACGAGTTTTGGCGGAGCCTACCTGGCGGTGCCGAACATCGGAGTACTCGGCTCCCACGGCGCGATGGCGACGCCCTTGCTTGCAACCCTGATGGCCTGGGGCAGAGAGGGTCTCGCAGCCCGTATTGAGCATTGCATATACGTAGCTGAGGCCATTGCCAATCATGTCGACCATGATGATCGGCTGGAATTGCTTGCCAGGCCAGTTACGGGCGTCGTCAACTGGCGGCCGAAGGACGCCCACCTGTTCGATGGTTGGCATCGGTCACTGCCCCAGGGCATGGCATCCACAGTCACACTGCGCGGCGAAAGATGGTTCCGGAATGTGATCGCCAATCCGAACGCCAATGCGTCGGTCATCACTGATGCGATGAAAGCCGTGAATCCGTGATGCACACCCTTCGTTTCCGCCGTGCGGCCTGATTGAAAAAGCAATCAGATCAGGGCGTTAAGGGAGTGGAAGAGCTGAAGATCTCGAAGAAATCTTCATGGCGGGCCAGAAGGGATTGTATAAATAACTTGCTCAGGTCAAAAAGCATCGGTTTTTGGTGGGGATGGGGATTCGAACCATCAAGCTCCAGAGTTCGGTCCCACTCTAAATGGTGCGCGGACCTCATGGCTTTAAGTAGCTCTTTACATACGCCTCTTTCAGGGCATCTTGCAGTGGCCGATTGGGCGCATATCCAGCCAGCGTCGCCGGGCGCTGAACGCCTGACTTCAACCGCGGGCAAGGTTCGGGCTCGCCCAGCACCATGGCAACGGGGATGCGCTCGGCATAGATGGGCAAGTCATAGTCCTCATCATCGTCCACCACACCGCGTGCGCGGATCTTGGCCGACGCCTGCTCAATGTCCATGGCAATCACCGAGGTCGCTTTGATCTCCTGTGCGCTGGCTGATCGCAGCCCAGCGGTACGCTGCGGATACAGCCGATCAACCATCATCACCAACGCGCGCTCTTTTTCCTGCGGGTCCTCAACCAATTTGGCTTTTCCGAAGGCCATGACCGATCGGTAATCGGCCGAGTGATTGAACCCGGACCGCGCCAGCACCAGCGAGTCGAGGTGCGTGACCGTCAGGCAGGCTGGCTCGCCTTGGGCCAGGTTGCGCAACATCCGGCTGGCGCTGCTGCCGTGCCAATACAGGCGGCTGCCCTCACGCCAAAAGAAGGTTGGCGTACAAAAGGGCTGGCCGTCGATCACATACGACACATGGCACAGCATGGCCGCGTCCAGCAGCGCATGCACCGTGGCGTGATCGTAAAAGCCGCGGTCATGGCGCCGCTTGACCTGATTGCGGCCAGACACTGGATAGCCGGCGCCTGCTTGTGGGTCGGGTTTCATCGTCACTCCTTGCCTGCTTCGCGCATTGCCTTGCCCAAGCCCTCGGCGCCCTTGGCCAGCAGCGTGTCTGCGGCGTTCAGGCGGTCGCGCGCCTCGCGGTTCTGGCTGAGCTTAGCTTTGCCCTCCATTCGGGTGATGGCAACTTCGATGCCCACGATCGCTTTGAGCATGCCGTCGATGTACTCGGGTGCGGAATCACCCATCTTCCACGGTTTGGGTTCGCTGGACTCATGGGTACGTGTGAGGCGTGCCACGACGCCTCGCACGAAGCGCTCCTCGTCCATCACTGACAGACGGCCATGCACATGGACCACTTCATAGTTCCAGGTGGGTACCTGCCGGTGTGTCTCGTGCTTACTGGGGTACCAATTGGGTGAGATGTAGCTCTCGTTGCCGCGAAAGATCACCAGCACCTCTGCGCCGTCCTTGCACTGCTGCCACACCGGATTAGCGCGAGCGACATGGGCCGTGAGTGCGCCGAACGGGCCTTGGTTCGGATCAAACTCAAAAGGAATGTGATTGGCATCCAGCCCATCGGTGCCTGACGTGACCAGGGCGCCAAGTGGGTGTTGCTCAATAATGGCGTGCATCTGCTCGGGCCGCTCAATCGCGAAATGGGCTGGGATGTACATAGGCTGATCCTAGAAGGTGGCTATAGAGGGGGCCATCTTGCAATCAAACTGGTTTTATTAGAAGATCCAGTTAAACACATAATCACCATACCAGTTGAAAGCCGCTCAAGAATCGAATACTCACCGGATCTACGAACTGATTCGCTCCCGCATCGGTTCGGGCGCCATGATGGCCGGAGAAAAGCTTCCATCCACGCGGACGCTTGCGGCTGACCTTGGCGTTTCCCGCAGCACCGTGGTGGTGATCTATGAACAACTCGCCGCTGAGGGTTATATCGAGACAGCTGCAGGAACGCGCGCACGCGTTTCGAGCGGACTTAAGTCGGCTCGGATTGAGCAAAAACCATCCGACAGCAAACATGCCCGACAAGCCGCTGGGCTTTCGGGCTACGGACAACGGCTAAATCAACTGTCTCTGCCACAGCCCCCGATGGCAGATCCGCGCCACATCAATTTTCTTTACGGAGCGATTGCTGACGAAGATTTCCCAACGCTCACATGGCGCAGGCTTTACAGCCGAATGCTGACTCGCCATCAACAGCATCTGTACTACCGAGCCCGGGAAGGGGAGGAACTATTAAGAAAGGAAATCCAGGGCTACCTGATGAGAGCGCGCGGCCTGCAATGCACGGCCGATCAGGTATTGATTGTGCAGGGGACACAACAGGCGCTAGAACTCTGTGCCAAGCTTCTGATTGATCCAGGAAACGCTGTGGTGATGGAGGAGCCGTGTTACCTGATGGCCCGCCGCACCTTTGAAGCAGCAGGCGCCAAGATCGTCTCAACGCCGGTAGACGAGCAGGGGATGGTCACTTCCGCCCTTCCTGAGACTCGTTGTAGCCTGGCCTACGTGACGCCATCGCATCAGTTTCCCTTGGGATCGGTGATGTCGATTAGTCGCCGCCACGCGCTACTGTCTTGGGCACAGCGCCGTTCGAGTTGGATCATCGAGGACGACTATGACAGCGAATTCCGCTACGGACTACGACCGGTCGATCCCTTACAGGCACTGGATAACAGCGGTCGTGTGATCTACATCGGAACCTTCTCCAAAGCGCTTTCACCGCAGTTGCGAATGGGCTATCTGGTGCTGCCCCCCGCGCTTGTCACACCGTTTCGTCAGGCCAAACAGCTGGCCGATCGGCATGCCCCCGTTCTGGAGCAGTCAGTACTGGCTGAACTCATTCGCAGCGGAGCCTACGAACGCCATCTGCGAAAACTCAAGCGGGAAAACGAACGCCGAAGGAGCGCGATCGTGGAGGCGATTTCGCGACATCTGGGCGCCCGTGTACGCGTCGAAGGGACGGACTCGGGGCTGCATGTTGTTGTTTGGTTCAAAGGTATTCCAAGAAGCGCCGAACAACAATTTGTCGACACAGCTAAGGAACGAGGGGTCGGCATTTGGCCTGTTACTCCGCTCTATGCTGAGGGAGTGAGGTTTCGCAAAGAGCGCTGTGCCGGCTTCGTTCTCGGCTACGCGAGTCTCAAGGTCGCAGACATCGATAAAGGCATCCGACTGTTGGCCACCGCATTGCCTTAGGGTGATTTAGATTGCCAGCGGATGTTCGGCCTCTTTATAAGTTCGAATCCCCACCGCTCAAAACCCGCGTGGATGCAGGGCTCCCGCAAAAGCTCCTGACTTTTTCAGAAAAGTACGGCGACGAGAGAGTTTCGAAATCGGCGTAAGTCTATGTTCTTGTTGAGTTTTTCGAACTCGCTCAGTCAGGAGCTGCTGAGCATGTAAGCCTCTGCCTCTCGCCGCGCCACAAGCCCCGGCAGTACTCTGCCCCCACCGTACACCCAGCGCCTCAGCTCGGAAGCCGCCCCAGCCCAGTCCCTCTGATTGACTCGCCGTCGGAGAGTTGAAGTCTGAAGCCGGCCTGCTCCCAGATTGAACGTAAAGTCGACGATTGCCCCGAGCCGTGTTTCAGGCTCGGTCGCTAAAACGGGACAGAATCGAAGCGTTGCTCGCAGGGCCAACTGCATGTCAGCCTCCAGATAAGCCTCACCCTGGACCAGAGTAATCGGGGGATGGGCTTGGTCGCACAGGTGCCCGTACCCGATCGTCCAGAACCCGGCTGGGCAAACGTATGGATATGCCCGGCCAGGGTCACTTTTCGGCACCCTGCAAAAGCCTTCGAACCGCTTGGCGAGATCGATCGCCGCCTGCGGAACAGGGTTCATGATCGCACTCGATCAAAGACACGCCCCAGGAACCAGAAGTTCAAAACACCAGCCCATAGCGCCTGATCTGCTTGGGTCCACGCATTCAAGATGGCTTCGCCCCAACTGACGCCCGCGGTTAAGGCACCGATGAATGCGGCCGTCTTTGCTGCGCAGTAGAGCCCCATGAACCAGTAGGTAATGACAGGGCGAACGCTCGCGGAAAGGGCGTCCGCCCATCCCACACCAGAAGGACGCCCCTGGGCCGCCACAGCCTCTTTCAGGGCTTCAATGGCGCCGGTGTTCCATGCACTTTCCGCTGCAGCCCCGATCTCGGCCATGCGTTGCGCACCGCGAACCTTTTCGAACTCCAGCGCCTTGTCCTGCATGGCCAACTCATGACCACGCTCCCCTTGGCGATCAAGCCACTTCAGAATCTCTGGCGCAAGGCGAAATGCGCCACCCAGAAGGCCGCCGAGCAATGTCTCGATCACTGGGTGCCTCCCATCATCTTGAGTTTGATGGCTGCACCGACCAGTAACGCTGCCAGGATGCCCGTCGTGGCTACCTTGATAGTCGTTTGCCACGCTGTCCTACGGGCATCGCGCCACGCGTCAAGAAGGTCGCGAAGCTCCCGTATATCCCTAGCGGCACTCCCGTTTTCAAGGCCCAACTGGGCTAGGCAACGTTCAGCACCGCGTTGAGCAGCGCTGTTGAGCAGTTCATCAAAATCTTCCTTGCGCAGTAGCAACATGTTCTCTACGAGTACGGCTTCGTCTGAATCGGTCATGTGGTCTCCAAAATGCAAAAAGCCCGCCCTGGCGCGAACCAGGCGGGCAGTTGGTGAAGGGTTGGCTTAAGCTGGGCGCTGATCTAGCGCGATCGGAATGACCTTCCTTGGGCCTGGTGACACGGCTTTAGAACGAGCAAGGCCAAAAATGTCTTTCCGATCTGGCGGCAAATCGCCGTCGATAAAGACCGGCATGCAACCGGTGAGGAACTCAATGGCCGCGGCAAAAAACACCACGTTGTCCGAGTAAGCAGCGTCGCACCCGGCTTCCCAAAGCGGTCCTTCTAGGAACATGCACGAGCCCTTGCAAATTTGCAGCACTGGACAGGAAGAGCAGCCTTGGCGCTGGCTCCAGTGCGTGGCGCTTTTCATGCGCACGGCGGATAGGTCTGAGAGTTGGCCAATCAGATGCGGCTGTCCATTCGGAGCCGTGGCCGCCGCACTCACGTTCTGACAAGTGATGACATTGCCTTTGAGATCGACCGCAAGGTTGGCGCTACGGTCCATGCCGCACTTCTGACCCAGTGCCGAGGCAGGGCGTGCAAAGCGAATAGAGTCGATGAAGTCTTGAATCTTTTGGTGGGTGATTTCAAAGCGGCCTGTCAGTCCGGCTCGAAGCTCACCGAATCCCTGCGTTCTGAACGCTGAATGCTCGCGGGCAGTCTTGTAAGTGGCAGCCAGACCGCCCTCGTCGTAGGGATCAATAAAGGCACCTTCACCGATCTGAACATCGGCTCCAAAGCGCTCTTGCAGCCAAAGCTGTACCGCGGCACGGCTGGAATTTTGCTTGCTGATCATGGCGTTGATGCTGATCCGGCCTTTGGGATGCAAGCGGGTGTAGAGATCAAGGATCATTTGACGCTGATGTGGGTCATCGAGCGGGTCAGCTCCGCGAGCGCGATAGCCAGGTCCATCGTGCGATAAGCCAATCGCAAAGCCCATCTGCTCCAACCACTCATTGATCTCAAGGGTGAGTAGTGAGCCGTTGGTGATCATCAGAAACTCGGCATCCGGGTAAAGCACGCGCAGATGCTCGGCCAAGGGCTTTAAGGTCTTGATGTAAACGAGTGGCTCACCGCCCCAAAACTCAATGCGCTCCGGAGCCTTGCTCAGGCTGCCCTGCACCAGTTGCAGGAAATCATCCACATCTGAGGGGTTGGTGCTGTCGGCATGCGGGACAAACCGCTGGCTGCAGTAGTTGCAGGCGTAATTGCAGGACAAGCCCAGGCTGATTTTCAGGGTCTTGATCAGTCCCTTGCGACCAGGGTTGTTTGCACTGACGACTTGCGCCTCGGAAAACTGCTTGGGCGTGACCTCAAGCACAGGTTGCTCGCCTGCATCGCCGACCCAGGTCAGTCGACTTGTCTGGTTGTCGTAGAGCAACTCCCTTTCGGAGTCATCAGGAGCAATCAGTTTGATCCTGAACTGGGCCATCAGATCACCTCCATCTCCATATGAATTTCAACACTTGGGCGGTCCCCCAGATAGACATGACCGAAGTGCAGCAGATGACTCGGGAAGACCAGTAGCAGATCGGGGCACGGATCGACCATGCAGACGCGCATTTCGCCAGGCAGTGCCTTGCTTCCAAAGGGACCGATCGGGCTTTGCAGAACCAGCGCTCCATCATGCTCGCCTTGCGTGTGGTCTGGATGGGCATCACCATCGACCCAGTAAATGGCCGACAGGTGCGACGATTCCACATGGGGCGGGATGAAATCGCCCTTGAACTGAACGACCTCCCTGCCGGTAATAGAGATGACCTCGACGCCAAAGGCCTGGCTCGCGGTGTCTTTAATCCGGCAAAACAGATCTGCAAAGGCAGGGTCTAAACCTTCGAGCGACTCCCGGCTTGAGCGGCTCCATGGCTTTCTATTGGGGTTGAACTGGCCGTAGATAGAAAGCGTCTTGTCCTTGAGTTCCTGGCGCCTCAGGTCATCCAGACCCAAGGGAGTGCGCAGCACCGGGGATGCAAACAGCCACTGCATCACGCCGCCACCACCGCGATACGCGCCTCTTCAGCGCCAGGAAAGTACTTCCAGCCAAACTTGACCCGAATCTCATCGCCAACAGACATCCCGGCTGCAGACACTGGAACCGTTGCACGACCGCCTTGTGCGCGCACCCTGGTAAACGGCACAATCCCGCCCACCGCTTCGAGGTAGACCACAGCATCTCGATCAAGCAACTGGCCTGCAACGTCCTCGATGCGCAATTGAACCGTAGCTTTGCCGTCTGCGGGAATGCTGGTGGGCGCTTGGACCTGAATGAATGGGAAATTCATGGTCCGAACTGCGCCGCTGCTCGCCGCATCACTCCAGGTCAGCGTGCAATGCTCGTCAACCTCAATGTTGTCGTCTGTCGCATCAGCGTTCAAGTTGACCGTGATGAATAACTCATCATTTGTGGCCGCTCCAAAGGGCACGTTGATGCCTACCAGCAAATTTCGCTTTAGACGCTGGGCGTAATCGACAGCGGTTTCCCGGTTCGGCAGCGTCTCAGGGTAGAGCGCGAAGAGGGGCAGAAAATTTCCAGCATGAACTGCCAAAAAGTAGGTCTGGTGGTCGCACCAGTCATATCGCCTGCGTAGGTCACTGAGGTTGACTGAGGCTGACCCAATCAGTTGCAAGCTGTGCTCGGCAGCAGGCGCCTCATCAACGATAGGTTCGGGGAGGTACAAGGACACGCTAAATTCACTGGTGTCGGGGTTATAGCCAATACGAACAGTGGGATGGAACTGAGGATGAATTTGTGCGTTGCGCACTGCGATGATTTTCATGAGATGGGTCCTCAGCAGCAGCAATCGCAGTTGCAATTGCAGTTGGTATTTCGATAGATGCGAACCGTGTTATCCGAAGCGATCTGTACTAAGGCGTTGGGCGTTGCGGCCCCGGCGGCGCCGTCGCCAACGGTTCCGTTGTACTGAAACGAAGCAACTGTGGTGGGCCTACCGCTCACTCCGGTCCACGGCACAGCGCCGGCGCTGTTTGCATAGTTCACCGAGAAGTTCGCTGGGTTGTAGACATAAAAATTGGTTCCATCGTTACCACCCCAAAGCCAGCTGGGTTGCCCACCCTGACCCGACCAGTTGTAGGTGCCAGGACCGGCTGTGGAATTGAGTTGACTGGCGGTGGCCGCGTTCCCACTCACACTGATGGGCCAGGTGCCAGACGCTCCAGTGCCGCCAGGTTGCGGTGGCGTGTAGCCCAGCGCAGCGATGACTTGCGCGTAGGTAGGCGCCGAGGCGTTAATCACACCCAGCGCCGTGCGCGCTGTCGCGGCTGTCCCGTCCGAGCCCAAAAGACCCGTGAGGTAGTCATTTAAAGAATCAAGGGCAGTCTTAAACTGCCCTTGGGTCACGGTTGAGCCAGTAAAGCTGGCTTTTGAAGGTATCGCTGGCATGAACTTCTCCGTCTATTTCCACATAATTACTTCCACATGGGCGCTGAATCGCCCTGGCCCGGCACGTAACCCGGAACAAAGGTCACGACCACCCCATCTGAGCGTTTGAGGTAAATCTTTCCGTCCGCCACGTTGAGCACCAACTCACCCAGCGTGACTTGCGCAGCCGTCGGCACGGCCGCGGCCGTGCTGCTGCGCTTGTGCAGGATGGTGTTGGCCATGGTTAGAAAGAGCCTCCGTCAATCGTGGCGCTCGTTGACAAGGCATCGGTAATCCCAAAGCCGGACAAAGTGGTCGGCTTGCCTGTGATGCTGGTCCACGCGGGCGTCAAAGTCACAGCGGTGCCAATGGCAGTCACTCGCCCCTTGGCATCGACCGTGAAGGGGGACACCGCGGTAGCGCTGTTGTTATAGGTGCCGGCGCTCACGCCGCTGGCAGCCAAGGTCAGCGCAATGGAAGTCGTGCCCGAACCTGACACATCACCTGAGATGGCAATGTTCTGATTTCCCGTGATATAGCCAGGATTGCTTGCCGCGGTCACACGGGCCGTGGTGTCAACCGTCAGGCTTGTATAGGTCCCTGCAGTGACGCCAGTGGTTGTAAGCGAAAGGGTGCTACCCGTCTTGGTCAATCCGGTACCGGCGGTGAGTTGGCCTAACCCATTGAACTGCTGGAAAGACAGCGCTGTAGTGCCAAGGGTGATGGCTCCGTTGGTCGCCAATACCCACCCAGAATCTGCGTATGTGGTGCCTTCTTCAACAAAGACATATAGGCCTGAAGTCAATTCGCTGCCTGGTGTGTTGTCCGCGTCTGCCGATCGAGCCCACGCGCCCGCCGCCGCGACATACAGACCGTTTTGCGCTCCTGCGGTTTGATCCTTGACCAGCACCCGGTCTCCAGCGACCAACGTCACGCCATCGATCGTCTGAATACCAGACAAGGTGATATTGGCCGTCGTGGTGGCGCGAACCGAGGCTTTGAAATCAAGGCCGGTGATGGCGTTATCCACATACTGCTTTGTTGCTGCATGCAACGCATTGGTGGGGTCAGCGCTCAGCGTCAATGCACCAGTCAGCGTTCCACCAGTCAGCGCCAGCGCATCAGTGATGCCGTAGCCGGACAAGGTAGTGGGTTTTCCAGTGACGCTCGACCAAGCTGGTGTCAAGGTGACCGCTGCACCTGTGCCCGTGATTCGGCCCTTGGCATCTACCGTCAGCGGTGTGATTGCGGTGCTACCGTTGTTGTAGGTTCCCGCCGTGACACCAGTGCTGCCCAAGGTCAGCGCAATTGATGTCGTTCCTGTGCCCGTGGCATCACCAGAGACCGCGATGTTCTGGTTCGCAGTGAGGTAGCCTGGATTTGAGCCGCCTGTCACGCGGCCTTTGGCATCCACATTGACATTGGAATAACTGCCTGCGGTGACGCCACTGGCAGCCAATGCCAGCACCAAACCGCCCGACAGAGTTCCCGTTCCCGTTGCATCTCCACTGACCGCGAAACTGTCAGCCTTCTTGGCAAAGACGCCTGAGCCTGCGGCGGCTGTGACAACACTTCCGGACTCTCCGATGAACAGCGTCTTGCTGACTTCGGACCAGGCCAGTTCCCCCACTGCCAAGGATGGCGGTGTGGCGGTAGTGGCCGATCGTTTGATTTGAATTAGGTTAGGCATGAGTTTCCTCCGTTGAAATTTAGAAGTAGCCCGCGTCTAGGGCCAAGGCAGTGACATCAGGCAAAGGGCCGGGCGGACCGACCGCCCCCTGGTCACCCTTCGGACCTTGTGGCCCGGGAACAGTGAGCGTGACTTCGACCGAGGTGCTGGCCCACTGCGGCTCTAAGCTCAGGCTGACTTCGGTGGTAGGGGTCATCGTGGTCGTCATGGATCAGCCCCCATTTACTGACTCACATCGGGCACGACCGGCACGATGAAGGTTTCGGTCGATCGCACCATCCCGCCGTCATGCACCTCAACATCGCAGTACAAATTGGCTGGCGCAGGAAAGGATGCCGAGAGCGCCGGATCAACAAGCGAGAGATAAAACCGCCCAGGGTTGACCGTCTGATCGGAGTCAAGCGTTGCGCTCAGATTGGCGACCAAAGCACCAACACTTGTGCGCAACTGGGAGCGAATAGTTTGCGAACTCAGTGGCGTGGCTACACCGTTGATGCGGTAAACGCCAGACAAAGCGAAGGTATCGCCCCGCTTGAACGGGGGCGTTGTTTGCACGGTCATCTCAAAATCCTTGAACGTAGGCGTCCACCGTCCCCGCCGTTGCAACGCCGCTGGCGTTGAAGCACTGGATCAGTGGACCTGAGGTTGATTTGTCGACTACGCGGGCCGTGGTGGCCGAGCCACCGTCTGAATGCAATGTGAGATTCACGATCACGACACTGCGCCAGCCAGTTCCGATCGACAGGCGCGTTCCACCCGAGGCAATGAGCACATCAGGCAGGCGTATCGTCTTATCCGGCACATCGATCTGCGCCACCACGGAGCCAATAAGGCCCTGCTGGTTGCTCTGATCGACATCGATGCGGAACTGGTATGTCGTGCCAGCGTCGGCCCACGCACGACCGGGAAATGGCACATAGGCCACATCCGCGTATTTTTTCCACAAGATCTTCCACGCGTAGCCACTGACCGAGGCCGCGATCGTGAGATTGCCGCTCTCGGTGAAGGTCACGCTGCCAGACCAGCTGATGGCCTGATACTGCGGCACAAGAAACACAGCGCTGCTGTTGGTCCACAACTGCGCAGCGTCATTACTCCACATGCGCGAGGAGTCCGGCGCAACTACCGGCGTGTTGTTAAGCGTGTAGCTGGCAAATACGTTCTCGATTGGCGCGTCCCCCAGGTTGCAGGCGATCGCTGCAACATTGAGACTCTCATTGCCCGTGGTGTCGACCGCCTTGATCATGATCTGGCCCACCCCGTACGGAATGGTCACCAAATCCCAAGGCGAAACCGCCAGCAGGCCGGTATGCAACTCCAGCGCATCCGACCAGGATCGACTGCCCCCTGGCTGCCAGCGCACCCGGTAACCAGCCAGATCGATATCGCTGACCGGGCCCCAGGTCAGTCGCTCCCCGTCCAAGCGTAGCCATGGAACATCGGAGGGTGGTGCAGTTTTACCCACCACTTGCACTGTCCCCTGGCTCCAAGGGCCACGCACGCCGATGGAATTGATGGCACGGATACGCACGTTATAGCTGAACCCATCCTGCACCGGCGACACCCAGGCCACGCCCAACTCAGCTGCCACGATATCCACTGGCGACCAACCCAAATCGGTCGTGGCCTTGGATTGCACCTCAACCTGACCCCTTTGAGCGTAGACCTCGGTGGGTGCGGTCCACGCAACCCGGATGCGTGAGATCACCGAGCCGTCGGCCAGTCGAAGCAACTCTGTAGTGCCCGAGGTGAGCGTTGGTCCCGCCAAGGCCGGTACGTTAAAGGGATCTGGCAGGTTGGACTGCGCGACCACACCTGCGGGGGTCAGCACCGCTTGTGTGTAAACGCTTTCGCTGTACTCACGAGCTACAACGTAGACCTCATCGTTGTCCTTGATCTCGATTTGCATGATCCGAAAGAGCTTCGCGTTCCATCCCGGGGTGGAGTGCGTGATGGGGACGACATCGCCTACCTCGCAGCGCAAGCCTTCCTGGAAAGCAGAAAATTTCACGATCAAGCCATACCGGCTCTGATTGAGCGTTAACTGCCCGATGTTTTGCGCCCGGTAGCTGTTGGCTGTGAAAGGCAAATCAATCTTGGCTTCCAGAATCAGACCGTTATCAGTTGCGCGCAGCGCTGTGGACTCCACCATCGCCAGGTCGGGTTGCCACTTCTTGGCTGGGTTGTAGAACCCTGCAGTAACGCGGTTGTACTTGGCGCGCTTGCCGCCCTGGCTGATGACCCAGGAGCCGGTAATGTTGCCCTCGGTGAACCCAAAGCTCGAAGCGGTGGTGGCCACATCCAGCACAAGCCGGTACTTGCCGCCGCTAAAGACGAGCATGCCCCGGCATGCGGTGAGCAGCGCCCGCACGTTGTCATAGGCGGTCTGGTTCGTATCCACCGTTCCGTCGCTGGCGTAGGCCGCGTAATTCACCTGGGTTAACGTGTGCTGACCGGACCCCGCAGAGGTCAAGTCGATCGCAGCGCCAGCAAAAGCGTTCGCGATCGTGGTGGCCAGTTGGTAGGTGGTGTCAGTGACCTTTATGGCGTAGTAAGTGGTGCCAGCCACCAGGGGCGCAGGCAAGCTCGCGGTGCTGCTGACCCGGATACCGTCACCGGTGTCGATCGGGATGGGTTGAGAAAAGCTCAGCGCCTCGGTTGCCACATCGACTGCGAATATGTCCGAAAAGCTAGGAGCCGTGATCCGAGTGTCACAAGCGTTTGCGGCAGCCGAAATACTCGTGTCGTCGATAGCGCTGGCTGCAATGCCACGCCCATAAAGGCTGTTGGTCAGATAGTCGCGAATGACGAGCGCCGGGTTATTCGAATACCGGGTCTGGCCGTCTCGTGGGTCGTACAAAGTCCTGCCACGAACGTCGGCTGTGATCGTGGGCAGGCCAGAAAAAGCATTGCGGTCGTACTTGAGCTTGACGTACAAGTAGGCGCAATTGGCAAGCTTGCAGTCGCTGGTCCACTTGGGTACCTCTGAGCTCAGAGCGGCGTCAGCGACTTCGCCGGGCGTACCCAGATGCTTGTTGATCGTCACAAGCCCAGCGAACTTGGCATTTGTGGACAGGACATCGTCCAGGTACACGTTTTCGATGGCGGTCACCGGGCCTTCGCTGAGCACAATCACCACGTGCAGGTACTCGTTACTGGCGCCAGAAACCTCGATAAAGACGCGCGTGCCACCAACCCTGCGGCGACCGTAGAGCACAGGGATCGGATCAACGTTGCTCTGCGAGTTGATCAGTATGCCCTGAGCTTGCGCTGAGGAAACAGCTGACTGCGCGCGCGACGGTGAGTTCGAGCCGACCAGGGACTGAACCGCGAGATTGGCAACACCGCCTGCAACCAGGCCGGTTGCACCGCCGATGAAGTTAGCGGTCGCGATGGATGCGCCCAGAACGTCTGCCGCAGCGGCCGTGATTCCTGATTCGATCACCGTGCCCAGCACGGCGTCGGCCACGGCAACTCCCACAACCTCTGAGACCGCCGACCCGACGATGGCACCGATGATGATGCCTGCCATTACCGGGCCTCCACTCGGCGGATCACCTTGGCATACAGGCGCTCCACGTCCCCATAGCCCAGATGGTCCAGCAAACGGCCGAAGTCTTTGCTGCGTTTGACGTGGTAGTAGATTTTTTGCACGCCCTGCGCTTGCAGACCCAACTCGGCATACCGAAGGAGCTTGAGCACAACACGTCCGGCGCGCACCTCTGGCGCGGCATAGACGGCACTATTGGCTGCAACCAGTGCGTCCTGGTAGTGGATGTGGGTCTGCACGATGAATACGGCGTAGCCCACGATGATTCCCTCGCGCTTTGCCACAAAGGTAGCCAGTTTCCCGGCTGTATCGAGCTCGCAATAGCGCGTCCAGTCGATGTTCAAACGCGCGAGGTCCTTCTGGCCGACCTCCTCGTATTCACGCTCAGCCAGGCGCTCAAGTTCCTCGATGGCTGTCCCAATAGGAATACGGGCATAGCTATAGAGGGATCGACCAGCCATGACTCCTCCCGTCAAAGCGATCCCCACTTGATCTCGCGGTTGATGTTGGTGACGAACTGAAAACCCCGGTCGCCCGGAAACCAGATTTGCTCTTCCGGGTCGTTGGTGTGCCTGCCTGGCGTGCGCTGGAAATCCACCCACTGCGAACTGGCCGACACGGCAATCGTGCAGATGCCGTTGTTGGGGTCATCCGAGATCTCCATCGAATCGATCCGACCATCGAACACCAGCAAGGGGTTGCTGATGATCGCTAACCGGTAGTCGAGAAAGGCCTTGTAGATGGCAATACGCCGATCGATGTAGGGTTTGGACAGCGCGATCGAGATCCAGGTCTGATCCACCGCCGAGACTTGCACTGTGACATTGGGGATACTCATGTCGCTCGTCTCTGACAGACCCGAAAACCCCATGAAGTGCCCATTGGCTGTGTAGGTGTTCGTGCCCCACAGCACATTGATCCAGGCGTCAGTTAAGCAAATCGTCCCATCGTCGAACCAGGCTTCGACCAAGTAGACGGGCTGATTGCTGGACTTGAGGATTTCAGCGATGAAGGCCGCACTTGCACCACGATCCATCGATGTCGCTCCTCAAAACGCCTCGACCATTTGGAGGCTGAAGTTGTAGATCGCTCCGGGCGCCACCACCGACTCCATCGTGTCGGCGCCCAAAGCCACGGTGAATGGGACGTTTCGCAAGGTCATCACAGCCCCATCAGCAGGCACTGCCAGCAGACCAGGCTCAATGGGCACCGTGGCCAGTCCAAAGGCATCGGCACTCACATCGGCCGTGACCATGTAGACCTTGGTTTGTCCGGCAATCCCGATGAAGTCACCCGCCTTGAGCGCGCCGGAAAGCCCGGCAGTCCAGCCGCGCGTGGTGAGACTTCTGCCTTGCTGGTTGGCACCATTGATCTGTGGTGAGCCACTAGCTGCGCCCTGTGGAGTGCGGTGCACGGGCAATACAGCCGTGAAGGTGTCCCACTGGCCACGCTGCGCCACGACAAAGGCTTGAATGGGCGCAAATTGCGCACGGGTCAAGCCTACCCAGTCGGCCGTAATGACCCAGCGCTGCGCACCATTGGTGCGGGTGCTGCGGCGAAGATTGTGGGCAACCGAGACGCGCGTGGGCTGATACGACTGGATCTTGACCGCGCTGGGCGCAGGCGTTTGAGGAAAGGTGCCACTCATGACGCCTTACCCCGTAATCCCGTAGCGGCCGCGCATATTGAGCGCCTGATTGACGATCCCAACCACCACCGCCTTGTTCTGCACCATGGCCGTCTGGAAGCTGCGTGCATCCATGGCATTGACGGAGAAGTTGATATTGATCGGCCCCTGGTTGCCTGCCGAGGCGCTTGCTGCGGCGGGCTGGGAGCCATTAGGAAGGACAGTGCCAGCCGCATTGGGCACGAACCACTCGGGGCCCTGCTCACCAACCACATAAGGCTGCCCCGCACTGACCGGTCCGCCGCTGGCGCGAAACAGATTCGAGAAGAAGGTGCCAGCGCCGGAGAACAAGCCTGAGAAAGACATGCCGCTGGTGACTTGCGCCAGGGGCTTCATGATGCTGTTCTGGATCTGGATCCGGATCAGGTCGGCGATGATGGAATCCGCAAGGCTTCGGAAGTCGAGCTTGCCGGTGCGAACGAAGCCCACCAGAGCGTCTTCCATGCTCTTGAACGCATTGGAGAAGAGCCGCTCGGATTGCGCAGCCGCATTCGTCACCGAGTCCAAGTAGCCATTGATCGCCTTCTTGGCCCCGGTCTCCCACGAACGCTCGGCTTCATAGCGTTCGTTGATGGCGCGAACCATGACTGCGGTGGAACGAACGGCTTCGTCGCGCAGGCGCTGCTGGGTTTCCACAGACATCTTCATGCCCGACTGCTCAAACTCCCAGATCTGCTGCTCTACAGCCAAGAAGTTCTTGCGGGCAACGGTGGCGATCTCCTGCTCGCGAGCGGTTCGGCCAATCAATGTGGTCTGAAACTGGTACTGATCGTTGACCAGGTCCATACTGTGGGCAAAGGCAAGAACACGCTTGTCATCGTCGAACTTTTGCTGTGCGGCCCAGCGCGCATTGATGGCCTGCACCATGACCTGGTTGGACCGCTCAGCCTCCGAGCGAAGTTGCTGCTGAGCCTCGATCGAGAGCTTGGAGCCGCTTTTTTCGGCATCCCAAATCTGTTGCTCCACCGCAAGGGTGCTGCGCCGAGTGGCGTTGGCGATCTCCTGCTCCTTGGCGTTCATACCAATGAGCGAGATCTGAAATCGATACTGATCATTGACCTGATCCAAGCCGCGCACAAAGGCGTCAATGCGCTTGCTTTCATCGACCGTCTGGATCTGTGAGACGACGCTCGTGACCTTGGCCATGTCGCCGAGCCGACCTTCTTTCTCGGCCAGCAGTCGGCCCTTTTCGATCAGTCCCTCGTACTTGCCCAACTTGTCTCGGATGAGGTCGACATTGAGGGAATTTAGGTAGGATTCAAACGGGCTGGTCTTGCCCTCGCGCTGGTCAGGGATTTCGAAGGTCTGCCGGGCCTTGGGGGGTTCGAGCTTTTTGAGGCCAGCATCGCGCTGCGCGAACTGCTCCTCGAGCTTGGTGAGAAAAAGCGGCGCATTCCAGATCCGCGCCATGTCCTCGTTAAAAGACTCGGCATGCGAGCGCATGTCGGCGGTGAGTTTGGCAAAGCGGCGACGGACCGGGTCGAGCGAGCGTTCGCTCAGCATCTCCTGACCCAGACCGCTCGTGAACTCGGCCATGGAGACGATGTCGGCCGCCACCGCTGCGATCGCGTTGCCGACGATACGAATCACCCGGATCACCGCATCGAAGACATCCACCAAAGCGGCCACAAATCGCGCCGCGTTCCGTGCCCAGGACTCGATAACGTTGTCCTGTTGCATTTGCTTGGCCTGCTCGTTGAGCCGCTGGGTCATGCTGCCCGCGTTGAGGAGCGCGTCGGTGAAATCCACCATCGCAGGCAGCACCCCTGCGGCAATGGTGGTGTAGAGAGACTTCTTGCGGCCCTCAAGACGGATCAGATTTTTCTCGTAAGCGTCAGCTTCGGCCGCCATCTGGCTCGTGACCCGGGCATTGAGTTCTCCGATATCGGCCAGGTCCTGCATGAAAGGCAGCAACTCTGCGCCGCGTTTACCCAGCAGCAGTTGGGCTGTGGCCACAGCCTGCGTGCTTGAATCCATGGAATCGAGTTTCTTGGCCAGATCAAGCATCACCTCGCCCGAGTCGCGCAACTTGCCCGAGGCGTCAGTGGTCGTGATACCCAGCGTCTTGAACAAGTCGACCTGCTTTTGACTGCCACCCGCGGCCTCATACATGGCCTTGGAGAGCTTTTGCAGGCCGCCGCCAACTTCCTCCAAACTGGTGCCGGAGAGTTTTGCCGCCGATTTGAGGCCCGACAGTGCCTCGACCGATGCGCCAGTCTTTTTGGCCATCTGGTCGAGTTCCGCGGCCGACTCGATCGCGCCCTTGATGCCATCGGCAAAGGCATCGAAGGTGTAGGCAGCCACCATCCCTGCGAGCGCGCCCTTGACGGCCTTCATGGCCGACTCGGACACGTTGGCAATGGTGTCCATGGCCCGGCGCGTGACCTGCTCGGCCTTGGTCAGGTCCGATTCGAAGCGGGCAATGTTGGCCTCAAGGCTGACCACGAGGCTGGCAAGGTTGGCCATGTGCGGGATGGAGTTATGGTTTGGGAGTGGCGCGACTAAGAAGGGCAGAAATCAGGCGGCTGTGCTGTTCAGGATCCGGGGGAGGGTTGGACACTGGCTCCTGTTCAAGCTCTGGGGCACGCAGCATCGGAAAGAAATCCTCAGGACTCCAGGTCCGACTGTCGTCACGCCGGTTGATGTTGGCAATCAGGGCGCAGACTTGGCCAAACGCGAAGTCAAAGCGCACATCGGGCAACCCTTCCAGGCTCACGAAGGCAAGCCATTCAGCGATCTGGCGGCTCGTCAGTTCGGCAAGGAGATGGTCTGGGTGGACGTATCCGAGGGCAAGGGCAAGTCGGAAGTAGAGCCGCCGCTCGGGGCGGCGCTGGAGTTTTTTGTGAGGGCCTCAACGTCGGCTCCCGACAGACCGTTGAGTTCCTGTGCCGCCGCAAACACGCGGTCCAGGGCAGCGCCGGACTTAGCGCCCAAGAGGTCGACTTCGTCGTCCGTAAACACGCGCTGTCCAGCCTCATCCACCACGGACAGAGCAACCAGGCGGGCGCGCATATTGGTCAAATCCACCTTGCGGTCTTTGCCATCGCCTCTGACCATACTGGCCTCGAAGGCATCGCGCTCACGGCCGGTGAAGGCACGCACCCGCACGGCCCCTCCCCATTCGGGAACCTCCACATCCTGGGTTTTGAGATCGTTGGCCGCGAGGATGGCCGACTTGGTAAGTAATGTCATCAATGTGCTCCTTGAAATGTTTCTGGCTATCAAGCCCAGGTCACAGCGCCAGAGATGCGCAGATCAGCCGAGCGGCGGATAGCCTGGTCGACGGCGCCTTGGCTGCTGAACTTCTTCACATAGGCGGTGAAGGTGGCGGTATTGCCGTTGGGCAGTTGCAGCTTGAAGTTCCTGATCAGCCCCGTTGCCATGGCGGTCATGAGCGCGATCTGGCCGGCGTCGGAGTTGTCTTGGTCCACCTCGACACCGAAATGCCCTGGATCGACCAGACCCAAGATGAACTCTTTGGCGGTCGAGTCGAAGTTGGTGCGGTCAATCTCCGAAGCGGAGCCGTCAAAGCCGTTGTAGCTGCGCACGTTGCCGACCTTGGTCCACTGAACAGGCGTGGCAGTGCCACCGCTGGTGTAGGCTGCAAAGCCAGTGGCATCGACGTTGGCCAGTGTCACGATCTTGGTCGCAGTCTCGATGTACTGAATCACATAGCTGTTGCCGTTCAGTTGGGTCGTACCCACCACCCCGGCAATCGTGATCACATCTCCTTTGCTCAGACCCGTGACGGCCGAAAGCGTGACACGGCAAGGGTTGGTGAGCGTGACCGCTGAGATGGTGAGTGCGGACCCGGTGGTTGATCCGATGCTGAAGGTGGTGCCTTGGGCTGAGATGGCGGTGCTGGGCATAGGGTTCTCCTGTCAAAAAAATCGAATCAGTAGTGCCAAACTGAAAAATCGAGAATCACCCGGTGCAAGAGCGCATCGGGCTCGAACTGGTCTTGCTCCAGAAGGAGCAAATTGGTCAGGCTGGAAGCCTTCATGGCGGTCTTGACTGCCTCGGCCAGCGCCACAGCGGCGGCATAGGTCGCATCGAAGCAATCGATCTGAAAGCGCGTGTTCTCCACTGGCGCCCCGTCAGCAAGTGTGTTTTCTGGAGTGCTCGCTACACGGGCGTAGACCACGTAGGGCCTGGTGACGTTGTTGGGCGCCACGTTCGGAAATACCCGTCCCCCGGCCACTGTCGAGAGGGCCGTGAACAACTGCTCCTGGATCACTTGCTCAGATCCTGCGCGGCAGCTTCGACCCGCTCGGCCAGGCGTGTACGGATGGCTTCGACTGCGTCGCCCTTCTTGCCCTCAAAGGCCGGGCGCATGAAGGGGCGCGCGGACATCTTCACGGTGCCAAACTCAACGAAGTGCGCGTAGTAGGCGTCCTGCGAAAGGGTGCCCTTCTTGCCCTGATTGCGGTATTGCTTACCGCGCCGAACCGCCACGTAAAAGACCTGCTTTTGCGCATCGGACTTTTCTGAAATCTGCTTCATGATGATGGCGCGCTTGAGCGTGCCAGGGGGCTGTTGGTTGGGGCCAAAGACTTGGGTGGCCACCGGTGCCTTCAGACGAGCTTCATCGCGAATCACCTTGGCTCCTGCATAGACCGATGCACGAAGCCCATTGCGGGCAACGCGCTTGGGCAACTCCTTGAGGGCACGGGCGAGTTCTTCGAGCCCCTCGATACGTATTTCTGAAGTGTTAGCCATCATCCATGCCCTCGGATGCCAGCAAGGTGAGAACGGTATTGCGCTCGTCCTCGTTCATGCTTGCGTGGATGTTGAAGATGCGCCCCTTGTAGAGCGCGCGATAGCCGGCTACCACTTTCGAATCGGCCAGCAGCGGCTGGTAGCGCACCAGGATCTGGTGTGACACCTCGCTGGCAATTCGACGTGCGTTTTCCAACTCACGGCCTGTGATCGGGCGGATCTCCGCCCAGACGGTTGCCACATCGACCCAGGCGAGGTTCTGCCCGCCAAAACTGTCCTGGGATGCCGATCGGCTCTGCAAGCGCAGACGCCGCGCCAGCTGCCCGGCGCGCAGCCCAGTCATGCCAAGGTCATCCTGAAGGGATCAAGCAGACCGTCCACAAAGGGCAACGACTCGATTGAGCCGCGATTGAGCAGCGCGACCTCCTCGCGGTGCGCGTAGAGGCTTCCCACACGCAGCTTGATCCAGCTCTTGATACCCTCTGGAACCTGAGCCGCCGTGCCGTATCCGGCATCGAATGTCACCGAGACTGCACCGATCTGCGGTAGGCAAATTGGCCAGATCTGACCGAACACAGGCGTGATCCGCGCGGGCTCGCATGCGTTATCGACGGTGTAGCTTGAAGCGGGCATGGTCTGGCTCGTTGCCCCCATGTCAAGGTAATCGATAGAGACCACCGACTGCACGGGTGCTTTCGGTAAAAGAATGGCGTGACCAGGCAGCGAGAACGCCTGTCCGGCTGGAACCCCCATCAACGACGGACCCGGGAAGCAGTCGAGCACTTGCTTCCAGCGTGCGGTGATGAGTTGTCTGCCAGTCAAGGTCTCGGCACCTTGTCGAGCGGCCGCGATGAGCGACGCGATCAACGTGTCGTCCTCGTCAAAATCCACCCGTAGATGGAGCTTGGCCTCGATGAGCGAAACCGGCTCCTCGGCGGGTGGTGTGACGAGTTGAAGTGGCATCAGACGACCTGGACGACAGCAGCCTGGTTGGCAATACTTGCAGGCATCTCGCGCGGGTTGACGCCCAAGACCTGCGCCGCAGTCTGGCTTGCGGCTACGCCGACCGTTACAGACAGGCGAACAAAACCGAAGCCATTGACCGTATCCAGGTCCTCAGGCTTGACGTTGATGAGCGCCTGTTTGTTATCCCCGGTGGCCTTGACGATCTGGGTGATCGCCTTGCCGGAGATGTCCTTGGCACCCGTGCCCGTTGAGTCCTGGGCCTGCTGGAGCTTGGCGTCGACCGTGGCACCTGTGCCGAGCACGCCGGTCTGGATGATGGCCAGAAAACCGTGGTGGTTGGCAACCGAAATCCAACCCGTGGTGGTGGCGCCAGCGGCCTGGCTTGAGGGGTCCAAAGTTGCCAGGATGGCGAGCAGTTCACTGCCCTTTGCATTGGGAAACATGAGAGTTCTCCTTAAGAGTTTGGGCGATCAGCGCGCGCCCAGTTGAATGAACGGGGACATCGAGGCGCTGCCCTTGGCAGGCGCGATCGGTGCGGAAACCTTGGATTGGCCATCCATACGGAAGGTGGTCCGGAAGGCAGTCAGATCGGCGTCGAAGTAGAGGTGCATCGACGTTGCCGTCTGCAGGCCACCCGCCTTGGTGATCGTCTGGTAGTAAGACAGGTCCACCAGAAGCACATCGCCTTGACCCGAGAACGAGTTGGCGTGCTGGGAAACAAACACCGGACGCCCCAGCAAGGAACCGTAGGGCGAGACCTGAATGCCTCCAACCGACAAACCGTTGGGCAGATAGATCGGGTAGTTGCCCAACGTCAGGGTGAACAGTGCAGGCAGGACATCGTTGTTGATGATCCAAACCGACTTGGCAAAGCTACCGGTGGGCAGGCGCGAGATCATCTTGGCCAGGTTCTGCGGCAGCAGCGTCTGCGTCGCCTGGCCACTTTCCTTAGCCACGGTGATCGTAGCCCCTGCGGTCAAGGCTCCAATCGGCACTCCGTTGCCCGCACCAAAGAGGATGGACTCGTTGGTCTTCCAGCGAATCGAGTCAGCTACCTTTTCGGGCAGGTAGCTCGTGAGAGCGTTGGCGTCATCCAGCAACTCGTCGGTTGTGGGCACCAGAGCCATGAGCTTTTTGAGCCGCAAGGTCGACAGACCCAGAACGGGCTTGGTGGCGACTGCCGAAGCCGCCTCGCCTTGCCAATAGGCGCGGATGCCATTGGTCCCCCATGGCGTGGTTTCGTCCTTGGGAAAGGCCATGCTATTGCCACTGATCTCCACGTTGTCGGTCAGCGGCAGCAGGGAGTCCTCGCCCAAGGACAGACGGAAAATCTGCTGCGAGAACTCCGGCGGCACCAGGAAGCCACCGTCCTGACCAGACCCTTCGTTACCGTAGGTGCTGGGGGCTGCAGCGCCACGGCCTCCGCCAATCAAAAGTCGATCATCAACCGACTTGCCAGGCTTTTCTGCCTGGAAGACGGCTTGCATGAATTCCCCCACGCTCTTGAATCCGTGTTTCGGATCAGCCTCACGGTTATCGGTGACAGTGATGTAGCTGCCAGCAGGTGCATCAATGGTCATCGCCATTTGCGCCTCCTCAGCAATCAGAGATGATTCACGATCAATGGCACAAGAGGCCGCATCAATCCGAGCCTTGATCGCGTCAAACGCGGTGCTTTCCTCGTCGTTCATGTCGCGGTTTTCGGCCGCAGCGCGATCGGTCAAGGCACGGGCTTCCTTGATAAGGCCAGCTTTGCGGGCCTGCAGTTCACGGAGTTGCTTACTCATTTGGGTTCTCCAGAAATAAAAATGCCGCCCGGCACCCTTCGGTGTGGCGGCTGGGATGAAACAAAACGGATGACGACCTTCGGGTCGCTTTAAGAATGGTGCGGATCGATGGAGCCGCGCCGGGTTGCAGTTAAAGGAGCGCGAGTGCGTCGCGCGCCTGCTTCAATCGGGATGCACCAGACGGTGCAGGTTGCTTGGACGCGCGGCGCATCTTCTTGATGACTTCATCGAACGTCGCAACGCCGTCGACCATGTTTTGCGCCAGCGCTGGGTCCGCGCCCAGCACCCGACCCTGACCCATGCCATCGCGCACCTGCGAGATGGGCACGCCGCGACCCCGGGCTACAGCCTTGGTGAAGGCCGCGTAGTAGTCATCGACCCGGGACTGCATGAAGGCCTGAGCTTCTGGGTCCAGCGGCACGTAGGGGTTGCCCTCGACCTTGTATTTGCCGGCCGAAATGAGTGTGGTCTTGACGCCAGCGTCCTCGAGGGCGCGGCTGTAGTCCTGGTGGGCTTGCCAGACACCGATCGAGCCGACCTCGCCACCGGGTGTGACGTAGAACTCGGAGGCCGAACATCCGATCCAATAGGCAGCGGATGCCGCTAGAGAATTGGCCACTGCCACGACGGGCTTCTGCGCCCGGGCGCTCTGGATCTCGTCGGCCAGTTCGGCCACGCCGTAGACCGAGCCACCGGGGCTGTCGATATCGATCAGGATTTGGCCCACCGTGTCATCGGCAAGCAACTGACGCAGCGCTGAAGAGAACTGCTGGGTGCTGGTAGTGCCGGGGCCTGACACGTCATCGACCATGTTTCCGCGTTGGGTCACGATGCCGTAGAGCGGCAGGACGGCGATCCCGCCCGAGGACTGCGAGGCCGAGGCCTGTCGCCGGGTCTCGCGGATCACCCGGTCGGCCTGGATGCGGACCATGTTGTCCGTGTCGGCGGCAATGCCGGCCGACCAGCGCATCACGACCGAGGCGAGCGCATGGAGTCTTTCGGGCATCAGTGCCCACGGGGTCGCCAGAAACTCGGCGACCAGCAGTTGGTGGTTCATGGATTCATTCCCTCGGTGTTCATTCCCAATTGCGTGAGTGATTGGCACAGACCGACTTCGGTCAGTTCCGCGTCCTTGCTGCCAGCGGCCCAGGCTGCGACCCGCTCTGGCGGTACGGCAAACGCCTCGGCGATCAGGTCCACATCCTTCTCCTCGATGCGACCAGCCCGACTGATGCGCCGGGCCCAGCGTTCGGCGGTGGAGGTAATCAAAGCTTGCAGCCGCGCGGCCGTTTCGTCGTCAGGCGGCTCGCTGGCCTCCTGGGCCGGAGCTTCCTGGGCCTCGGCGTCAGCAGTCAGGTCCTCCGCGTCGCTTTCTTCGACCATGTTCAAGGGGCGCAGAGGCTCGTCGAGCCCGTCGATCGGGTTCAGGTTCTCGGCAATGCGAGCCTCGTTGCGCGTAAGCCAGCCGTTCTGGATACCGCTTTGGTAGTAGGCCGAGCGGCTAGCCGCATCCCCGCGCATCAGATTGGAAAAGTCGAACTCGATCTCCAGGTCGTCACCATCGAGCAGGAGCTCTGACTCGATCGACGCCTCCCAGCGCTCAGCCCATGGCGTCATGGTGTGCATCACGAACTCGAGCGACTGCTGCTCGATGTTCGAAAAGGTAGCTCGGTCCAGGTCGGCAATCATGTGCGGGGGCACCCGAAAGAGCCGTGCGATGTCCGTGATCTGAAACTTGCGCAGCTCCAGGAACTGGGCGTCCTTGTTGGTCACGCCCACCTCGTGAAACTTCATGCCGTTCTCCAGCACCAGCACCTTGCCCCGGTTGGCGCCTGACTGCGCCGCTTGGTAGGACTCGCGAAAGACTTTCTTGGCTTCCGGATCCTTGAACGACCCCGGAAACTCGATCCACCCGCCTGTGGGTTTGGCATCGTTGGCAAAGAAGCGCGCCCCGTAGTCCTGCGCGGCCAGTGCCATCCCCAGGCTCTCGCGGGCCAGATCGATCGGGCTCATACCCAGCAGTCCGTCCGAGGACAGGCCGCGCAGGTGCCAGACGTCGCCGCGTGCAAGGATGGACTCCTCGCCGAACCGATCGGTCACCCGGTAGCGGAACTCGCCCGAGCGCAGCAGTTCGATCCGGATCCGATCGGGGTGAATGGGGATGAGTTCGATGATCTCCCCGCGCGGGTTGGTGACGATCTGGTTGTAGGCGTTGCCCCTGAGCGCCAAATGGCCCTGCAGCATCTCCCGCCACTCGAACGGGTTCTGAAACCGGTTCGGCCGGCGGAACAGCAACGGGTAGAGCCAGTGGTCGGTCACCCGGTCCTTGCTGCCATCGGCGCGATTACGGTAGAGCACCAGGGGCAGCGATGCCATCGTCTCCGAGAGAATGCGCACGCAGGCGTAGACCGCGGACAGCCGCAGCGCTGCGTCGGGCGACACCTGAAGTCCGCTTGCCGAGCGGGTGGATATCGGCTCGAACCAGAAGTCTCCCCATGGCGAACGATCGTCTGTGGATGCCCGAAATCGGTCAAAGAAGCTCAGCAGTCCCATCGATTCAGAGCAGCATCAACTCGTAGTCGGATCCCAGCACCACGTTCTCCCCGGGCTTGATCGCCCGAGAGATCGCCATGATCAGTGCCACGATGCCGTCGATCTTGTTCTCTGCTCGCTCCTTGCGTGGGTAAATGTTGTCTTTGATGTCCAGGTGTGCCACCACGTTACTGGCCATCCAGGTCAGCACCGGATCACCGTCATGGGTGAGCTTTTTCTGCAGCACCAGGGCTTCGAGCGTCTTCATCGGCTCACTGAAATTCAGCACCGTCGGACGCACTTCGATCATTGGCAGCCCCTCGGACAGCATCCGGGTTGACAGTTGGGTCGCCTGAAAGGGATCGAATGCCACCGCCTGCACCTCAAAGCACGAAGCCATCTCCAGGAGATCTGCCTCGATCCAGCCGAAATCGATCACATTGCCTGGCGTCACGGTCAGACGACCGGTGCGCATCCAGCCTTCGTACTGACTGTTCCCTGCGGCGCTGACCGTGTCCTCAGGCAGGTAGTACTTGCCAAAGACGGCGAAAGCGTCTGCGATCTCAGGGTGCGGAAAGACCAGGACCAATGCGGCGATGTCTGTCTTGCTGGCCAGATCCAGTCCGATCCAGCAAGCCTGACCATTGAAGGCCTCTATGTCGAGGGTTGAGTCACCACAAGAATCCCAAGCCCGCATGTCCATCCAGGCGGTGTCTGCATTGACCCACTCATTGAGGTGCTTGGTCTTAAAGTTGTTGACCGCACTGGGCAATTGCATTGCCTTGGCCTGTAAAGGCAGCAGCACTTCCGGCTTTACCGAAATGCCCCAGTTGGGATTGGCCTTGATCAGCGCTGTCTCGGATGTCCAGTCATCCCCATCATCCAATCCGTAGACGATGCCGAACTGGGTGTCATCTTCGAACACGCCATCTAGCAATTTGGTCACGAAGGTCCGGACCTCGTAGCAAATGCCAGCGCGATTGCTCCCAGCTGTGGTGATCACCCAAAGCAGCGAGTTATCCCGCTTGCCCGTACCGGTCTCGACCACGTCGTACACGGTGCGCGTCTTGTGGGCGTGGAGTTCATCCACGCATCCGAAGTGGATGTTCAGGCCGTCGAGGGTCGAACCCTCGGCCGAGAGCGCCTCAAACTTTGAGCCCGATGCGAGCACGTGCATGTTGTGCGCACCGACTTCGACGGCAAAACGCCGCCGAAATCCTGGACTGCGCCTGGCCATAGTCTGCGCGTCGCCAAAGACGATCCTCGCCTGATCGCGGGTCGTCGCAAGGGAATACACCTCGGCACCTCCCTCACGGTCGGCAGCCAACATGTACAGAGCCACGGCCGACGACAAGGTCGACTTGGCGTTACCCCGCGGCACCTCAATGTACGAACGCCGAAACCGTCGTGTGCCGTTGGGTTTGACCCATCCGAAGACCGTCGTCAGGATGAAGGCCTGCCAAGGCTCTAGTTCAATCGGCTCGCCAGCCAGCGGCCCCTTTACATGGGGCAGTCGCTCGATGAACGCGCAGAGGTTGTCTGCCGGGAAAAAACTGCGGCCGTCCTTGTCTGCGAGCTTCGGATTGAAGTTGTACGGGCTGGCCTTTCCTTTGAACTTGGCGAGGTCATCCAGTTGTCTTTGGCAGGCTCGCTGGACCCATCGGCAGGCAAGGATTTCCCCAGCCACTACCTGCTCGGCGTACCGCTTAGCGATCGCCGCGTAGTTCGATGCATCCATCAACCGGCAATGTCCGCCCACGGATCAAAGGCGTCTTCGGCTGACTCAATCGGCAATGCAACTCTGGAACGCGAGGCAGGCGTAAAGCCCATCTCTGTAGCCGCCTTGGTCATGATCTGAGCCTGCTTGTTGGCGATAGCCAGGTAAGGTGACTGCATCGGCACGCCGGTGTTGGGGGCTTTGACCAACAACCCAGTCTTGGCAATCCCTGCCTGAGCCTTGCGGTAGAGATCCGCGGCGCAGGCCCAGATCTCCAGCACCGACATGTCCAACCGCTTGAGCAGATGGGGCGGCGCGCATTCCAGCGCGTAGCGCCAGGCGGCCTTGGCTCCCTCGGGCATGTAATCCGGCGGATCGACCAGGTCTCCTTGCGGCTTGGGTTCCCGCAGGTTCGTGCGGCACTTCTGGAGCGTTCCTTTGATCTGCTTGACCTTGGTCGGCAGCGGCTTACGACCGGCCATGAATGTCCTCATCCGGGGGATCCCCCCCTGTTTCAATTTGCACGCGGAAAAATTTGGGCAGGCGCGCGCATCTTCGCCGCCCAACCGTAGAGATTTGACC
>CANGYF010000007.1 GCA_947458265.1 Betaproteobacteria bacterium | reverse complement strand
ATCGTGCGCACCGTCGACGACACCGACATCGATCGCCTGAAGGCCGCCGGGGCCGCCGAGGTCGTGGCCGAGATCATGGAGGGCAGCCTGATGCTGGCCTCGCATGCGCTGATGGTGCTCGGGGTGCCGTTGAACCGCGTGCTACGGCGCATCCGCAGCGCCCGTGAGGAGCGCTACGGCCTGTTCCGAGGCTTCTTCCATGGCGCGAGCGATCAGCCGGGCGAGGGCGCCGACGATGTGTTCCTGCATTCGGTCACGCTGGTGCCAGGATCGCGCGCGATCGGTCGCCGGCTCGGCGACCTGGGCCTGGGAGAACTGCGGGCCGACGTCAGCGCGATCCGCCGGCGTGGCGAGCGGGAACCCGACCCGGCGCCGGAGACGGAACTGCGCGAAGGCGACATCGTCGTGCTGCGCGGCGACGCGGCTGCAGTTGCCGCCGCGGAGATGCGACTGCTGCAGGGCGTCTGACGCGTCTACTGCAACCTGGAGAGGAAGCGGTCAGAAGATGACGGCGCCGCCGCAGTTCGACTCACCGGCCGTCGAGTTCCAGCTGCTCGAGCCGGATGTGTTCGCGCAGTTAGGCGCCGCGGCGGTGCCGCCAATCTGGGGCGCATTAGCGCCGTTGCCACGATACGCGGAGAACTGGAACGCCCCGGAGAATGGCCTGCCGTCGTCGATCTTGCGATCGACCTCGGCAATGATCTCGACCGGGATCTGTGCGCCCGTCTTCAGGTTGTGGCGCAGTGCGCTCGTGCCTGCCTGTCCGTAGGCGCCATCGAACACCAGTTGCAGGAATACGTTGTACGGATTCGTCGGCGTGGTGGTCAGCGATTCGGTCGTGTTGCATTCGTAGGCGCCGGTGATGAATCCGGCCTTCGACAGGTGCTCCCAGGCGAGAATGGATTCCGGGCCCGGGTCGACGATGCCGTTGCCGTTGCCGTTGCCGTTGCTGCAGGTGGTAGTCATGTTCGCGATGTTCTGCGTGGCCTGGCTGTAGTCGCCGGGATATGCGCGGAAACGGTCCTGGAAGCCGAAGAAGGCGGCCTTCACGCCATCCTGCGCGGAGATCAGGTTACGCACGCGCGCGCTGGTGATCAGTTCCTGACCCTTCAGCACGCCACCGAGCAGCAGGCCGATGATGACCAGCACGATCGCGATCTCGATCAGGGTGAAGCCGCGTTGATGCATCCGCATGGAAGTTTCCTTTACCGTCGCTGTCGTTGGACGGACATATTCCGGAGCAAACCGCATGCCGGATCGACCGCCATTTGCCCTCATGGGCAAGAGGTGCAGTATCCGTGAACTTTCTCACGGAAACGACGTACGAAAACCGGGTTTCGGTCGCGTTTCGACCGTTGGCCAGGTTCGGACAGGCGCGCCTGTCCTTCCCGCATCCATTATGCCCGGCTGATGGGTGTCGAGAGTTCGACGAATGCGTCGAACGTTCAGCGAGTCGGCTGTGGCTCCATCCGTTCCAGCAGGAAGCGCAGTTCCTGCGGATCGGTGATGGCGCCCGCTTCCAGCAGCCCGCCGAGGAGGATCTTCGCTGCCTCCACCTCGCCGGTATCGGCCAGCAGCAGGACCGACATCTGGCGCGCCCAGGCCGGCACAGAAGGTCCGGTCGCGCGTTCGGTGATCGCCTGCGCGTAACGGATCGCCAGTGGCGTATCGCCCAGCCGGTGGCGCGCGACGATCGCCGAATGCGCCAGCCAGCGCCAACGGCGGGACGGATCGGCTGCGAAGTGGTCGTTCACGAACGCCAGCATCAGGCGCTGGCGCGCCGGATCGGGCACCGACGCGTATACATGCGAGGCCAGCAGGAACGGATACTGGCCGTCCGGGTCCAGGTCGGACAGCGCCGAGAGCCAGCGCACCACGCGACCGTAGTCGAGCGCCGCGAACGGGATGCTGAGCCCGGGCTGGTTGTCGAACGACTGCAACCGGAGGGTTGCCAGCTGCGCCAGCGGCAGCCGGTCGCCGAGTGCGGCCAGCAGCATCGCCGTCGGTGCCGGTGGCTCCTCGAGGTCTGCCGCGCGCGCCATCGGCGGCGGCACCGTGGCATGGGTGAGCAGCTGGGCGCACAGGGCCAGCACCAGTGCGAGCCGTACCGGCATCGGCACCGCACGCCAGGGACGGTGCATCCGCTCCTGCGCCAGCCGGCGCCATGCGCGAGGGGGGCTCACAGGTCGCGCCGATGGAAGTCGACCAGCGCGGCCGCGCAGAGCAAGGCGACATAGACCACGCACTGCATGCCCATCAGCGCGAGCGTGGATGCGTCGGGTGCCTGGTCGGCGAGCCAGGTGCCCTGGCCGAAGCGTCCCAGCGCCGGCAGCAGCCACGACAGCGCCTCCACCGCGAGCGAGACCAGGTCGCGCCAGGCACCCTGCGCAAGCAGCGGCGAGGACGAGGCGATCAGCACCAGCGCGTCGATCGTGCGCGCCAGCAGGTAGAAGCCGGCGACGAGCACGGTGGCAGCCGGCATGCTGCCGAGGCTGAGCGTGAAGAACAGTGCGGCTGCGATGACGATCGCCAGTTCGAGCGCCAGCGACAGGCACCATGCCGCCGCGCCGGTCGGCGTGGCCAGCACGGCCAGCAATGGAAACAGCAGCAGCACCGCCGCCAGTGCGGGCAGCAGGAAGCCGGCGAGCTTGCCCAGCACCCAGGTATTGCGGTCGACTTCCAGTGCAAGCGCGACCTCGAAGCCGCGCTCGTTGATCTCGCGGGCGAGGCTGCCGATGACATAGACTGCAAAGATGAACACCCATGAGATGCGCACGCCGCCGCCGAGCAGTGCCGCACGGAAGCGTGCACCTTCGGTTAGCGCCAGCGACGCCGAGAACCCAGCCGCCACCAGCGCGCAGCCGACCGCGGCCAGCAGCAGCCAGGGCAGCGGAGAGCGCCAGGCCTCGAGCATCGTGAACCTGACTACCGCGAGCGGGCGGCTACGGTGCGCATGGCCGCCTGCGGCGGTCCCTTCCTGGCTGCGTGGGGCGGACATCAGTGGTCGGTCTGCGGAAGGCTCGGGGAAGTCGGCGGCAGCGGCGCGCCTGCGTCTGCGTCTGCAACTGGACGTGCACGTGCACGTGCCACGGGGCACTGCGCCTGCGAGCGTACCGCGATCGAACCTCGTCCGGGCGGCCAGTACGGGCCAGGCTGCGCCGTGCGGCGTGCCGGGCCGGGCGCGGAGGGCGCCGTGACCGAGCGCAGGTCTGCATCCGGCGACCGGCTGTTCCAGCTGTCCGGCCGGTATCCGCAGTGGGTGCTGCCGATGCTGCTGCTGACGCTGCATGCAGCACTGGCCTGGGACATCGATGCCTGGTGGGCGCGCGCGCTGT
Organism: Betaproteobacteria bacterium; assembly: GCA_947458265.1. GTDB lineage: Bacteria > Pseudomonadota > Gammaproteobacteria > Burkholderiales > CAIKXV01 > CAIKXV01. The sequence continues at coordinate 203,875 of CANGYF010000007.1, read as the reverse complement.
GGCTCACCCACATCGGTCTGTTCCTAATGTGGCAGCCGCTGTGGCGGGCGCAGCGGCGGATCGATCCCGTGCCCGGGCTTGCACTGCTCGCGGCCGGGGTCGGGTTCGCGCTGCTGGTGACCTGGTGGCTGGCGGCACTCTGGATCAGCATGCTGTTCGCGCTGATCGCAGGGCGGGTTCCCGGCACCGGCGAGCCGCGGGAGCGCGCCGGCACGCTGCTCGCATCGTTCTTCCTGCTCGGGCTGCTGCTGCTGTGGGTGGTGCCGCACCTGGGTGCGGGGGCCGCCCTGCCCGGGCTGCTGGTGGTCGTCGTGCAGTTCGTGCTGCCGCTGGTCGCGCTGGCGGTGGGGGCGATGCGTCCGGTGGTGCCGCTGGAGCAGCCCATGGAGCAGCAGGTGCGCGCGCCGGTGGTGGTCGACCTCGTCTATTCGATGCTGCTGCTGCTGCTGGTGCTGGTCCTGGTGCTCGGCAGCCTGGTGCTGGGTTCGGTGCGCGCCCAGGAGAACTACCTGTTGACGCTGGCCCAGGCGCTGATCGCGATCGCCGCGCTGCTGGTGGCCCTGTCGTGGCTGTGGAATCCACGTGGAGGCTTCGGCGGCCTGAGCCAGGTCATTTCCTGGCAGCTGCTGTCCGTCGGCCTGCCCTTCGAGAACTGGATGCGCAGCCTGGCCCTGCTGGCCGAACACCAGCGCGATCCGGAGCGATTCCTGGAGGGTGCGATCGCGGAACTGTCGAGGCTGCCCTGGGTGGCCGGCGTGCAGTGGAGCGCGGCCGACAGCGCAGGCACGCTGGGCGTCACAGCCCGACACCGCATCGAGCTGTCCGCGCGCGGCCTGTCGCTCGAGCTGTACACGCGGATGCAGCCGACCCCGGCGCTGAACCTGCACGCCGCGCTGCTCGCGCAACTGCTGGGCGACTTCTACGATGCGAAGCGGCGCGAGCAGCGCGAGCGCAAGCATGCCTATGCGCATGCGATCCACGAGACCGGTGCGCGGCTCACCCACGATGTGAAGAACCTGCTGCAGTCGCTGCAGGCGCTCTGTGCAGCAGCCGATTCGAGCGATGGCGTGCGTGCGGTTGAACTGCAGGCGCTGATGCGGCGACAGCTGCCGCAGATCGCCCAGCGGCTGGAACGTACCCTCGAGAAGCTCGCCCGTCCCCAGCTTCACAGCATGACCCCGGTCGACGCCAGCCAGTGGTGGCAGGCACTGCAGCGCCGGGTCGACCGCGAGGGTGTGCACCTGTCCAGCCGCGGCGTGCTCGACGGCAAGACGCTGCCGCTGGAACTGTTCGACAGCGCGGTCGAAAACCTGCTGCAGAACGCGCGGGTCAAGCGCCAGCTCGACCCGTCGGTGAGCGTGCATGTCGAGCTGTCCACGCTGGACGGTACCCAGCTGTCGGTGATCGACAGCGGCTCGGCGATCGAACCGGCGATCGCCGAACGCCTGCTGGCCGAACCGGTCGCATCGCGCAATGGTCTCGGTGTCGGGCTCTACCAGGTGGCCCAGCTGGCCATCGAACATGGCTTCGACCTGCGGCTGTCGAGCAACCAGGATGGAGCGGTGCAGTTCACGCTAAGGTCAGTCGCCTGACACTCTGTGTCGGATCCTGTGTCGGGTCCTTGCGCTATGTGCGCTTTCGCACATACGTTGGCGTCAGAGCAGTGCAAACTCCGAATGCGGGCCATATTCAGCCCGTAGAAATGGAGAACCGATGTCGCCTACAAGCGACCCCTTGCGCAATCGGCTCCTGGCGGCACTGCCCATGGATGAATGGCAGAGTTGGGGCCCAAAGCTGGAACACGTGAAGCTCTCCCTCGGACAGGTCCTGTACGAGTCGGATTGCCCGCAGAGCCACGTCTATTTCCCGGCCAATTCAATCGTCTCCCTGCTGTACGTGATGGAGAACGGCGCATCCGCGGAGATCGCCGTGGTGGGTAACGAGGGCGTGGTCGGCATCTCGCTGTTCATGGGGGGCGAGTCGACCCCCAGCCGCGCCGTCGTTCAGAGCGCGGGCGATGCCTACCGGGTGAAAGCGGTGACGATCAAGGATGCGTTCAACGAGTCCGGGCCCCTGCTGCACCTGCTGCTGCGCTACACCCAGGCACTGATCACCCAGATGGCGCAGACCGCGGTGTGCAATCGCCACCACTCGCTCGACCAGCAGCTGTGCCGCTGGCTGCTGCTCAGCCTGGACCGGCTGGAGGGAAGTGAACTGCATATGACGCAGGAACTGATCGCGAACATGCTGGGCGTGCGCCGCGAGGGCGTGACCGCGGCGGCACTCAAGCTGCAGGCGGCCGGGCTGATCCGCTATGCGCGCGGCCGCGTGCAGGTGCTCGACCGTGCCGGCCTGGAGGAGCGGACCTGCGAATGCTACGGGGTAGTCAAGCGGGAGTACGACCGCTTGCTGCCCGACAAGGAAGCCAGTTGACCGCCCCGACCGGGCATACCGACCTTTGTGCGTTGCTGCACGGAACGCGCCAAGCCGACCGTGCAGACTGCGGCTCACGATCCGGGAGTACTGCGAATGGCACCTGATGTCTCGAACGACCTGATCGAACGCCTGCCCAGGCGCGACAGGACGCGCCTGCGCGCGGCCTGCGAGCGGGTGGAACTGGTCCTGGCGGCGCCGGTCTGCGTGCGCGGTGCCGAGGCCGGGCATGCCTATTTCCCGACGCGTGCTTTCATCTCGCTGCTGGACAGGGTGGACCACCATCCGGCGATCGAGGTCGGCATGGTCGGCAGCGAAGGCATGCTCGGCGCGGAGATACTGCTGGGGATCTGCCATTCGCCGTTCGACGCCGTGGTGCAGGGTCAGGGTGAAGTCCTGCGCATCGACGTGCACCGGTTGCGTACCGAACTCGAGTGCAGCCTCCCGTTGCGCCGCACGCTGTCGCGCTACCTGCATGTGCGCATGCTGCAGCTGGCGCGTGCATCCGGTTGCCACCGCTTCCATGCGGTGGCCCCGCGCCTGGCGCGCTGGCTGCTCATGAGCCAGGACCGTGCCCACGGCAACCGCTTCGAGATGACGCACGAGTTCCTTGCCAGCATGCTCGGCGTGCGTCGCTCGGGCGTGACCCTCGCCGCCGGCGTGCTGCAGAGAGGTGGCCTGATCCGCTACACCCGCGGCGAGCTGACGGTGCTGGATCGCCAGGGGATGGAGACCGCGGCCTGCAGCTGCTACGCGGCAGACCAGCTCACTTACGCGGAGGGATTCGCATGAACCAGTCTGGATTGCAATCCGCCGATGCAGGCGTTGGACCGGCGCCGGCGACGGCGGCACACCAGCGCGGCTTTACCGCTGGCGGGGCGACCTGCGAAGCTTGCCAGGCCCTCGGACCCGCCCGGGAGATGGGCAAGGACGCACTTCTGGCCATGATCGTGCACGAACTGCGTGGTCCCCTTGCGCCGATCGTCACCGCCGCCAGCCTGCTGGGCAGGCTTCCGGGCAGCACCGCCAGAATGCGCCGGGCCGCGCGGATCATCGAGCGGCAGAGCACACAGCTCGCGGCGTTGCTAGAAGACCTTCTGCATGTCGCCCGCTCCGGCGACCGCCGGCTCGTCTTCCGGCCGCGGATGGCCGCCCTGCGCGACATCATCGACATGGCGGTCGAGACCGCGGCACCGCTCATGGCTGCGCGGCAGCATGAACTGGTCGTCGAGCGGCAGGGTCTTGGCGCGACGGTGCTGCTGGATCCGATGCGCGTCTCCCAGATCGTGTCGAACCTGCTGATCAATGCAGCGAAGTACACCGCGCCGGGCGGCCGCATCGTGCTGCAGGTGTCTTCCGCGCCGGGTGAACTCGTGCTGTCCGTGGCCGACAACGGCGTCGGCATCTCGCGTGAAGACCAGCTGCGCCTGTTCGATCTCTACGCGCAGGTACCCGGCCAGCATGGTGCGGCGCCGCTGGGCTTCGGCATCGGCCTTGCGGTCGTTAATCAGCTGGCGGCGCTGCATGGCGGTACGGTCAGCGTCTCCAGCGCGGGCGCAGGCAGCGGCAGCGTCTTCACCGTCCGCCTGCCGCTGCCGGCGGATGCGGTGCCTCATGCGGTGCCGGATACAGGCCCGGATGCGGTCAGGGCAACTGGCCTGCCGTGACCAGCCGCGAATACAGGATGTTCGGCGACAGCCAGGTCACGAGGTCGTCGAACTCGGCCGCGCCGGCGCCCGGTGCTGCGCGCACCCGGCTGACGAACGCACGGTCGTTGTTGAGGCTGTTCGGGTTCGGGTTCTGCGCTTCGTCGGCGGACGTGCCGCCGGTGGCGGCGTTCGCGCCGAGCGAATAGATCACCACCACTGCGGTCTGCGACAGCGTATCGCCGGGGCCGCAGTCCGCGGCGGCGCCGGCGCCAGTGATGCCGGCGCCGGAGCGGCAGACGCGCAGGTCGGGCGTCAGCCCGGCCATGCCACGCGCCCGCATCTGTCCGGCGGTGGTGAACGCGCTGCCATTGGCCGTGGTGACCGCGTAGCGCACCCGGTTCTGGGCGAGTCCCCAGGCGTCGATCGCATAGCCCTGCTCGTCGACCTGCGACAACCCGAGCGTCACTGCCGGCACGAAGCCGTTCCAGGGGTTCGTGCAGGCACCGCCGCCTGGCGGGCTCTCGATGCCGTTGGAGGCCGCTGAGGCGGGACAGGGCAGGCGGCCGTTGGCCAGCGCGAAGCCGACCACCGCTTCCCGGATCTCGTCGAGCTGTCGTTGCGTCTGGCCGACGCGTCCCTGCTCGACCTGGCTCGCCAGCGGCACCAGCAGGCCGCCGATGATCAGCGACAGGATCAGCAGCCCGATCGCCAGTTCGACCAGGGAGACGCCGCGCGCCCGCGCGCGTGCCTGCAAGGAGCCGGGCCTCGAACGCATGGTCAGTTCGTCCCCGGCGTAGCGTAGACGGTGCCGGCCGGGATCACGATCTGCGGCGGTACCGATCCGGCAGCCAGCGTCTGTGCGGCCGACAGTGCGGTTCCTTCCAGGTAGTTGGCCATTGCGGTCCGGTCGGCGGCGCTCGCCCTCGACTGGGCGGCGCCCGGTGGCCCGGACATCACCACGAGGAATCGCGCGTTGTCGACATTGGGGCCGGCCCCGCGAACGACGAGCGAACCCGCGGCGCATTGGTTCACCGGCGGGCCTGCGCAGTTCGGCGACACGATGTAGACCACATGTTCGCGCCAGCGCTGCAGCTGCAGCCAGACCAGGCTGTACTGGTTCTCAGGCACGCTGGTGCCGGTGAGCAGTGCACTGCGCTGGCCCGATCCGACCGGCGCGTAGGACTCGGGGTCCACCGAGCCCGGCAGCCGGCCGGCATGGATGCCGGGCACCGGCTGGCAGGCGCCGGCGGGCACGAAGCCCGAACTGATGCACAGGGCCGTGCTGAACGTCGCCGGCGCAGGCAGGAACCCGTACAGGTCGAAGTACTGGTTCAGCGCGGCGGCGACCTCGCGCGACACCCTGCGCTCGGCGATCGCCACCAGGTCGGCACTCGAGATCGGCAGCAGGCGGTCGTTGAAGTCCGTGCCTGGCAGGGCAGCGGAAAAGACGGTGGTCGGCGTGGCGTTCACGCCGTCGAGATGGTTCTCGAGCGCATTCGCACCGGTGCCGCTGCGCACCTGCCCCTGCAGCGCCGCACCGGGCGCGAACACGATGGCCCCGAGCAGGCCGGGCGACCCGGCGATGGTCAGCACCGCCACGGTGTCCGGGTTCACGAAGCCGGGATTACCGGTCACCGGGCCTGCATCGCGGAAACCGGGCGACAGTGCATACCAGAGCAGTTCGCCGCTGGCATCGCGCAGTTCCGGGATACGCAGCAGCGCCCATGGCAGGCGGCCGATGTACGACTGGCAGCCGTTTCCGACGTACTCGGTGCCGACGAGCGACTGTCCGTCGCCATCGATGTCCGGGCAGGGCAGGGCGCCCGGGCGGCTGTCGTTGGTGGCCGCGAACGCCAGCAGGGCTTCCCGGGCCGCCTGCAGCGCTTCGGCGGTGCGCTGGTTCTGCCGCGCGACCACTGCGTCCGCGTCCAGACTGCGCACCACGAACACGGCTGCTGCGATCCCGATGAACACCACCACCGCGATCAGTGCGACACCGGATTGCCGCGACCGGGTCCGGCGCGGCTGCCGCGCGCGCGAGAACCGGGACCGGATCGCCGTCCGCCCGGCAGGCTGCGCCGCCATCGTGTTCATCGGGCCGGTTCCGGCTCTCGCGCGGGGCTGCGCGGCGGCTCGTCCAGGCGGCGGCCCAGTTCGCGCAGCAGCCGATCGACCGCCGCATCGCGCGCCGGTTCGGCGCGCGTCGAACCGGCGGCAGTTGCCCCCGCCGCGTCCGCAGTGCTCGCTGCACCGGTTGCACCCGTTGCACTGGCAGCCGGCATCTCCGGTGCCACCGGCTGCGGAGCTGCCGCTGGCTGCCGGTAGCGTTCCTGGATCCGTCCGGACTGCACGTCCACTTCCTGCCCGACCTTGATCCGCACCCGGCGGCCGCCGTCCGGCAGGCGCAGGTCGGCGCCGTCGGACGCATCGCGCACCGGGCCGATGCGCACCGCACCGGCCTGCTCCGGCGCCGCGGTCGGCTTGCGGTTGACCCAGACCGTGGCCTGTCCATCGTTGCGCCGGACGATACCCTCCACCGACAGCGACTGCGCCGCTGCCGGCGCACCCGTCGTCTCGCGTACCGGCTCCGGGGCCGCGGGGCGGCGGCGCGTTTCATCGATCTGGGCGCGTTGCGCCGGCGTGAAGAACAGGCGCCCGAGTGCGTCCTGGGCGGATGCGGCGCTCGCGCCGCCGGCCATTCCGGCCAGAAGCACAACGCGCACGATCCCCGCCAGCGGCAGCGGGCGACAGCGCCGGGTGCCCTGCCGCTCTCCCGGGACAAGCTTCGGGCTGCGGGGGGCATTCATCGATCTGCTCCGGGTGGCCTTGGCGCCGATATCCATGACAGCTCGCAGTCGGCGCGCAGGTTCGGCTGGCCGCCCCCGCCCGGCTCGGCCGACAGGCGCTCGAGCGTGCATTCGTTCAGCACGAACACGCCTGCGCGCTGCCCTGCCAGCGTACGCAGGAAGCGCATCAGGTCGCCTTCATGGGCCAGCCGCAGGTCGATACTCATCGGCGACTGGACGAGCGTGGACTGCGGCAACTCGGGCAGGCGGTACGGGGCCTGCACGCCGATCTGGTACTGGACGCCGTAGAGACGGGTGGCCTCGCTCGCCACGCGCAGGCTGTCGATCCAGTTCACGCGCTGTTCAGAACCGATGAAGCCGTGGCCGTCCAGCGCCCTGTACTCCGGTGCGTAGCGGGTGAGCAGGTCGCGTTCCTCGCCGGAGCGCAGGAAGCGCAGCCGCGCCTCGTCGAGTGCCCGCTGCGTCTGTGCCGCGGCGACACGCCCACCGTCGGCGATCCGGTCGCTGTACCAGCCGAGCGTGCCGACGGCGACCGTCACCATCGCCAGCAGCAGCGCAGGTGCCGTGTAGGGTGAACTTCCAGCAGCGCTCATGTCGGTGCTCCGCGCAACTGCACCAGCAGCCGGAAGGTGGCGCCACCGCCCTGGTCGGTGCGCTCCTGCGTGTTGCCAGACAGGCTGGAGCCCGGGTTCAGGTTCAGCGGCAGGCGTGCGATGACCACCGATTGCACCCGTGCATCGGCGCGCAGCCGTTGCGCGAAGCCCTCGATGCTGGCGATGGCCGCGCGCAGGTCGCCCGAGAAGCCGTTGATCTCGGCATCGATGGCGATGGTCTCGACGCGTGCCGCCAGCGCCTGGCCGGGCGTGTTGCGTGGCGCGCCGGATCGCTGCGCGTCGCCGTCGCCGTCGCCGATCGGATCACCGAGGCGCCAGGTCAGCCGACGCAGTGCGATCTCGGACTGCGCATCCAGTGCGCTTGCGACCACCGAGAACGCACGCTCCGGCGTTCGCGTCTGCGCTGCGATCAGCCGCGCGGCATCGACCGTCCCCTGCATCGTCTGGAGCGGCGCCGGTGCCTCCGGGAACTGGCGGGTGGCTTCGACATAGCGTTCCTGCCAGCGGCTGGTCTCGATGCGCTGCGCCTCGGCCTGCAATGTCAGCTCGCGGTGCTGCCAGACGTTGACGAGCGCGAACGAGATGCCGACCACGCCGATGACGCCGGTCGCGGCATACAGCGAACGCTGGATGGACAGGACCTGGAAGCGGCGCATCGAGGGTGCCGGCGCCAGGTTTACCGTAGGCGAGCGCAACCCGAGCAGCGTCATCGAAAGTGCGTCCGGCGTATCCGCCAGCAACTGCACCGACAGCGGCAGCTTCTGGGCGAGGGTGGCCGCGGTGATTCGTTCGCAACGGACGTTGTTGCCCTGGCTTTCGAGCGCTGCGACGGCCGGTGCCAGGCTGTCGTCGATGTCGACCAGGGTCACCGACAGCTGATCGTCGCGTCCGCGCAGCTTCAGTGCCTCGAGGTAGAGCCGGGTGTTGCCCACTTCATCGACCAGCAGGTCGATATCCCCGTGGCTGGACAGGGTGGCGCCGCTGCTGCGTGCGAGCGGTGTCAGCCGGCTCACCCGGAGCTGTCCGTCCTCGATGAAGGTCTGGCGCAGCCCGCTTGCGGTGGCGGTAATGACCAGCGTCGGCGCGCGGTCGATACCGAGACGTTCAGCCAGCGACGGCATCACCATCGGCAGCAGGTAGAGGCCGGCGAAGGCCAGTCGTGCCTCCTCGATCACCTCGGCCCAGGGCAGGAACAGCTCCGCGTTGGTCAACGCCGCGAACAGGTAGCGGTCGTCGCGTCGCCGCCCGCCGTCGCGTCCCTGCAGCACGGCCGCATGGTAAGGCGAGGTACGGTACAGCTGGCGCAGCCTGCGCTGGACCATCGTCGTTCGTTCGCGGCCGGTGGCATGCGGCAGCATCTCGGTCCGGTAGTCCTCCTCGACCGCATCGACCAGTGCATGGATCGGCAGCCGGCGCACGGATGCGACCGCAAGCGCGAGCGCGAAGCGCCGCAGGCCTTCCTCGTCCGGCGTGAACGTCTCGCAGCCGATCAGCCGGTTGCCGCGCCATCGCCCGAGCGTCGCCTGTGCGGCGCCCACGCAGAGCAGCAGGCGTTCGCCGAAAGCCATGTCAGCAGGTCCCCTGGTGCGCGCCGGGCCGGCAGCGGTGTCGTGGATCGCGAGGCAGGGAGGCATCCATTGCGGAGGGTAGGGCGCTCACAGTTTCAGCTTGCCGAGGATGTCGTAGACGGGCGACAGAACGGCCCACATGATCAGCAGCAGGGACATGCCGAGCACGAAGATAAGCGCTGGCTCCAGCAGCTTGAGCCCGCGCTCGATGGATTCGCGCACGTCCCGATTGTAGAAGTAGGTGACGTTGGCCAGCGCTGTGTCGAGCGCCCCGGTCGCCTCGCCCACGCGCAGCATCCGGATCACCAGCGGCGGGAAGGTGCCCAGGTCGCGGAACGCGTCGGTCAGGCTGACCCCTGCGTTGATCTGGCTGGTCGCCCGCGCGATCGAGTCGCCGATCACACGGTTGTCGACGATGGCCTCGCTCGTGCGCAGCGCCTCGAGGATGGTGATCCCGGAGCGGTAGAGCAGTGCGAACACGTTGGCGAATCGGGCCATGATCACCTTCTGCAGCAGCGGCCCGGTGACCGGTACGTTCAGCTTCACGTAGTCCCAGGCGAGGCGCGCGCGGTCGTTGGTACGCACCAGCGACACCCCGACCACGCCAGCCACGGCCGGCAGCGCGAGCAGCAGCGGCCAGTAGCCGCGTACGATTTCCGACACGCCGATCATCACCCGGGTCTGCAGTGGCAGCGCGATGCCCATGGTGCGCAGCAGCCCGGTCACCTGCGGCACGAGGTAGGTGAACAGGAATGCCATCACCGCCAGCACCACCAGCAGGACCACGCTCGGGTAGACCAGCAGCCGGCGTGTCTGTGCCGCCAGTTCGTCCTGCATGCGCAGCGTGACGCCGAGGTTCTCGAGCACCTCGGTCATCTGACCCGACTGCTCCCCCGCCCGCACCAGGCTCACGAACACGTTGTTGAAGATGGAGGGATGCTGGCCCAGGCACTGCGACAGCATGCGGCCGCCTTCCATGTCCTCGACCACCGAGGTGAGGATCTCGCGCAGCCGCGGGTTCTCCATGCCGTCGCGCAGGTCGCGCAGTCCGTCGAGCATCGGGATGCCGGCGCGGCTGATCTGTTCCAGGTCGAACACCAGGTTGATCACGTCCTGGCTCTTCACCGCCCCGAGCGACTGGATGCTGCGTGGCTCGACCGCGCGGAACGAGATCATGTCGAGCCCCATGCGGCGCAGCCGCAGCTCGAGGTCGACGTCGTTCATCGCATCGAGGCTGCCGCGCGCCGCGCGCCCGGTGCGGTCGACCGCCTTGTACTGGAAGGTTGCCATGGCTCGGTGGGTTCTCGCCAGTGGGTTCCGGCGCGGCTGGCGTCAGTTGTAGCGGCCGGTCAGGTCGACCGTGCGCGCCACTTCAGCCAGGCTGGTGGTTCCGTCGACCACGCGCGCGATCGCCTCGTCGGCGAGCGGCTGGAAGTCGCGCGCCATCGCGGTGGTGCGCAGTTCGCGCAGCGTAGCGCGGCGTGCGACCAGTTCGTCGATCTCGCCATCCATCACGAGGATTTCCATGATGGTCGTGCGACCGCGGTAGCCCTTGCCGTTGCAGTGGCTGCAGCCGACGGGCCGGTACAGCTGCTTCACCGGCCTGGCGATCAGGCGCAGCTCTTCCGGGGAAGGATCGTACGGCTCGCGGCACTGGATGCAGAGCACGCGCACCAGTCGCTGCGCGATCACGCCGATGATGTTGCCAGCCATGATGTCGGGCGGTATCCCGATGTCCAGCAGGCGCGGGAACGCACCCAGCGCCGAGTTGGTGTGCAGCGTGGTGAACACCTGGTGGCCGGTCATCGCGGCCCGGAACGCCATCTCGGCCGTGTCGTGGTCGCGCACCTCGCCGACCAGGATGATGTCCGGGTCCTGGCGCATGATGGAACGGATGCCGTTGGCGAACTCCATCTTCGCGCTCTCGTTCACCGAGGTCTGGCGCATCAGCGTGACCGGGTACTCGACCGGGTCTTCGAGGGTCATGATGTTGACCGTCTCGTCGTTGACCTGCGACAGCAGCGAATAGAGCGTGGTGGTCTTGCCGCTGCCCGTGGGGCCGGTGACGATCAGGATGCCCTCGGGACGCGCCAGCATCAGCAGCAGCTTCTCGCGCTGCCGGTCGGTCAGGTTCATGCGGTCGAGGCTGATGATCGACTTTTCGCGATCGAGCACGCGCAGCACGATGTTCTCGCCGTGGATGGTCGGCTGCGTCGACACGCGGAAATCGATCGGCCGCCCGGACAGGTTCATAGACACGCGGCCGTCCTGCGGCGCCCGTGTCTCGGCGATGTTCATGCCGCTCATCACCTTTACCCGCACCGCGATGCCCGGCCAGTAGGTCTTGTGCAGGCTGCGGATGGTCTCGAGCACGCCGTCGATCCGGTAGCGGATGCGCAGGAAGGCCGCTTCCGGCTCGAAGTGGATGTCCGAGGCGCCGCGCTTGACCGCATCGACCAGCAACGCGCCGACCAGCCGGACCACCGGCTGCGTGTACTCGCCCTCGGCCGCCTGCAGGCTCTGGTAGTCGATCTCGCCGGTTTCGATCTCCTCCAGGATGCCGTCGACCGACAGCTCGAAGCCGTAGAACTTGTCGATCGATTCCTCGATCTGCGCCTCGGTGGCGAGCAGGGTGCGGATCTCGACCCGTCCGCCGAGGTTGGCGCGCAGCTGGTCGAGCACGACCACCTTGAACACGTCGGTGGTGGCCAGGGTCAGCAGCCGGGACTCCGGGTCGTAGGCGATCGGCAGCATCCGGTTGCGGCGCGCGAACTCCTCGGGCACCAGGCCGAGCGCGTCGGCATCGATCACCACCTGCGCGAGGTCGATGCTTTCCTGGCCGATCGTGCGCGCCATCACGTCGCGGATCACGTCCTCGGTGACGAAGCCGAGCTGCACCAGCAGTCGGCCGATCGGGACGTTCCGGCGCTTCTGCTCGGTCAGGACGATGCGCAGCTGGTCGACCGACAGCAGGCCCTGCTGGACCAGCAGTTCGCCGAGCCGGAGCTTCCTGCGCAGTTCGGCCACGATCAGGGCGCCCCGTGGGCCGCTTCGAGCAGCGCCGCGCGCTTGCGTGCCGAGGGCAGGTCGAAGTTGGCCCGTGCGCCGGCTTCGGCGAGGCGTATCGCGATGCGCAGGTAGTTGATGGCCAGCCGTGGCTGCGAGATCCGCTCGAGCCCGACGGCCAGGTTGAATGCATGGTCGGCATTGCCCGGCTGCAGGTGGTGTGCCTGGAAGTACGCCTGCTGCGCCTGTGCCCAGCGGTTCTGGTCGGCGTAGAGGTTGCCGAGGGTGAAATAGAGGAACGCGGACGGCTCGCGGCTGATCAGCGTCTTCAGCTGGGACTCGGCGGCGGCCGGGTCGGCGCGGCCGAGCTGGCCGATCAGGGCCGCCTGCGCGTGGGCGTTGCGTGGTTCGAGCTCAAGCACTCTCAGCCAGAGCCGGCTTGCCGCCTCCGGCTGGTTGCCCAGCTGCGCGACCGCTGCCAGCCCGAGCAGTGCATCGACGTTGCGGGGCTCTGCGCTGGCGACCTGGCTGTACAGGCGCTGCGCGGATTCGATGCGGCCCGCCTGCAGGTGGTCGTAGGCATCGGCGAGCGCGGGATCGACCGGTGCTGTCGTGCTGCCCCGGAGCACGCGGATACCCTCTGCGGCCGGTGCGGCTGATGCAGCCTGTGCGGCCGGTGGCGTGCCGACGGCGGCCGGCGTCCGTGGCTCGGGTGGCTTGGGTGGCTTGGCAGGCGATGCAGCGAACGCCGCGAAAGATGGCGTTTCAGCAACAGCGGCCGGGCTGAGCAGCGGCGAACCGGCCAGCGCAGCTGGTACCCCGGGCGCCGTGGCCGGCCCTGCTGGCGGCGGGCTCGCGCCGATCGGCTGCGTGGATCCGGTTGTCGGGGCGGGCAGGGGCGGGATGGGCGGCGCGATGGACGGCGGGGTGGGCACCGGGGTGGGCACAACCGGCGCCGGGGCCATCGGCTGGGCTGGGCGGACCGCGACCGGCGACACCAGCGACGGTGACCGGAAGCCACGCTGCAGCAGGCCGGGATAGGAGATCTGTATGTAGAAGTAGGCGAACAGCAGCGTGCCCGCGGCCACGCCGGCCGTGATGATCCACTGCATCCGGGTGAGCCGCGAAAGCACGCCCGGCCGTGACGCGCCGGCGCCGGCGGCCAGTACCGACCCAGCCCGCTCGGGTGAGCCCTCGGTACGCACCGGGCCGCGCCGAAGCGCTCGATCGTCTGCTGCAGCGGTCGCATCCTGCCGCGCGCCGCCCTCCAGCAGGTCGCCATTCAAGCGCGGCGGGTTGCGCCGGTCCTGCCGGACATCCGGCGCCGCCGGCGCGCCCGCGTCGGGCCGCAGCGCGGCTTGCGCGCGCGCAGGGTCTGCCATGCCGCCGGCCGGGAAGCGGCTGCTGCCGGTGGTCCGCCGGTCCGGCGTATCGGAACCCGCCGTACCTTGCGCCGTCGCCGGTCTTGCCGGCTGCGCTTCGGCCTCGCGCCACGGCACCGGATCGAAGATCGGCTCCAGGGCGAGCTCGCCGGTGGACACTGCCGGATCGGCCGCGGCCAGTGCCTGCACGCCACCAGCCGCCACCTCACCGTCGGGCCCTGGCGCGGCCGGATCGCCACCGTCGCCGGGCCCGGGCTGGCCGGGTTCCCTGGCGCTGCGGTTCTGGGCAGCCTGCTGCAGCGCCTTCATCAACAGACTCATGTCTGCGGCGCGCCGATCAGTTGGCCGGACTGACCCGGGCGCGAGCCTCGGGTGCACCTACCGGCACGACGGACGGACCTGCCTCGCCCTGCGGCAGGAAGCGCTGGAAGAACTTGAGCTCGTCGCTCTGCAGCGTCGGATTGGTCACCACGGTCGGGCGGATGAAGATCACCAGCTCGGTCTTGGTCGCGCGCTCGTTACGGAAGCTGAAGATGTCGCCGATGCCGGGCTGGCGCGACAGCCACGGCACGCCGTCGCGGTTGCGGGAGATGTCGTCCTGCATCAGGCCACCGAGGATCACCGTCTGGCCACTCAGCACCTGCAGCACCGACTCGAGCTCGCGCGTCTGGATCACCGGCACCAGGTTCTGGATCGGCGCGATGCCCTGGCGCAGGCTGGGATTGGGATCGGCCACCGTGCCGGTCACCCGCGTGATCGTCGGGCGTACGGTCAGGGTGACCTGGCCGCTGTCGTTGATCTGGGGCGTGACGGCGAGAACCACGCCGACCGGCACCGTCTGCGCGGTCGTGTTGAACACGGTCGGCTGGATGGTGCCACCGGCGGTGACCGCACCCTGCTGTGCCTCGACCTGGAAGTAGACGAAGTTGTCGGTCACTCGCAGGATGGACGTCTGGTTGTTCAGCGCCATGATCTTCGGGCTCGACAGCACCTGGGTGTTGCCGAACTGCTGCAGCAGCTTCACCGTGGTGGAGATGTTCCCCGAGTTGGGTGCCGAGTAGCCGATGGTGACCGACGGTGGTGCGGACAGGTTGCCGCCAAGCAGCGACTGGGCGAAGGTGAAGCCGCCGTTGCCGCTGCCGAGCCGGCTCCAGTCGACGCCGGCCTGGTAGGTGTCGTTCAGCCGCACTTCCGCGATGGTCGCCTCGATCAGCACCTGCCTGCTGACCGCAGTGGTCACGCCGTCGAGGTACTGCTGCACGAGCTGGTGCTGCCGCTCGGTGGCGAGCACGTTGACCGTGCCGGCGAGCGGGTTGACCACCACGCTGTCGCGCATGTCGTTCGGGTTTGCCGGTTGCGTGGCGGCCTGGCCGAACACCGTATTGAACAGGGTAGTGGACGCCGCGCCGGCGCGGCTCACCGCCTCGGCCTGCGCCAGCCGCTCCTCGCGTACCTGGCGGGCCTGCTCGGCGCGCTGTGCGCGGTCCTCGGCGCTCTGCGTCTGCGCACGCGAGGAGGTGAGGATCGAGCGCAGGTTTTCGCGCAGCGTCTCCCAGAAGTTGGTCTGGGAGGTGGTGCGCACCAGCGTCGCCGATGCGTTCACTGCGCCGCCCGCGCCACTGGCGCCACCCAGGCCGGCAGTGCCGCCGGCTGCACCGCCAGACGTGCCGCCGGCGCCACCCTGCTGGCCGCCGATCTGCCCGGAGGCGCCGATGGTCGCGGTGGTGTCGCGCTGCATGTTCACGTAGTTCACCCGGTAGACGCGGAAGAACGGCGTGTCTGGCTGCACGACGATCGTCGTGCCTTCGGTGCGCACCCGCATGTCGACCTGGCGGCCGACGCGTTCCAGGATGGCGGGCAGCGTTTCGTTGATAGCGTTCAGCGTGACCCGGCCGGTCAGCCCGGGATGGATATCGATGTTCTGGCGGGTGTCGCGCGCCAGCGCGAGCAGCAGTTCGCGCACCGGTACATCGCTCACCACGACACTATAAGTCGCGACCTTCTCGGCCGGTTTCGGCGGCGGCACCGTGCCGGAGATGCGAACGGGCGCCGGCACGTTGGCGACCGGCGCTGCCTCGCGCGCCGTGCCCAGGTGTCCTTCGGACGTGGGCAGCGCTGGCGCGACCTTGATCGGCGCCGTGCAGCCTGCAAGCAGCAGCGCCGCCGCCAGCATGGAAAGCAGGCACGGCATGCCCTTCGCATCGGCGATCGGTTGCCGCTGGAGGTGGGTCGGCGCGTTCATCGGCGGTTCCTGTCGGTCACGGCATCCGGGCCGGGCGGTTGCCGCGCAAACTTGCGACGGCAATGCCCCACTGGAGCTTAGCTTACAACTAATCTCGCTATTTTTCAATGATTTGCTTGATATAACTAGAAAGCTTGTCAACTTCCTGATGCGCTGATTTCTTTTCGAATCCCCTGCACGGTGCGCAAGTTGGGCGAGAACGCCCGCAGCGCCTGAGGCAGTGCCCCCATGGCGGCCTGCGCCTCGCTGCGGCTGGCGAAATCGCCGTAGAGCAACGTGAGCAATGGTCGATCGGCGGCACGCGTGCGGATCACGAACAGCTGATCGGCATTCACCTGGCGCGACAGGCTGCGCAACTGCCGGTCGAACTGCTCTTCGCTGCGCGAGCCCATGAGCTGGATCGACGCCCGGTCCGGCCCCGCTGTCCTGAGCCATGCACTGGTGGCCGCCAGTCGCTCCGCCAGCAGGCCTTGGGTACTGGCGGACGAGGTCGCCGTACTGGCAGCCGGCGCTGCCGCCTCGGCCGCGACGGGCCCTGCCTGGGTCGTGTCCGCTGCAGGAGGCACTGCCGAGGCCGCGGGCACTGGCGCATCGGCCGCCGGCGCTGCGCCGCGATCGGGAGCCGGCCCGATCACCAGCGCGGGTGGCGCCTGGCGAATCGACAGCCACCAGGCGCCGCCGGCCAGCAGCAGTGCCGCAAGCGCGGCCGCCACCAGCGCCCAGCCATGCCGGTTGCCCACCGCGTCGCCCTGTGCGAACTCGCTGTCGCGGATCGCGGCCTTCACATGGCGCGGCGCAACCGCATGGCTCGACTCCGAGAAGGCCGCGAGCAATGTCTTGTCGCCGAGCAGGTTCACCCGCCGCGTCAGTCCGGCCGAGGCGCGCGCGATGCGGGCGACCACCGCCGGACCGAACAGGTCGGGACCCTTGTATCCCGCTGCGCGCAGCCGGAAGTCGAGGTACAGACCGATCTCGTTCGCCGACAGCGGTGCCAGCGTGAAGCTGTGCGTGATGCGCTCGCGCAACTGGCGGATCTCGGGCTTGCGCAGCAGCGTGTCGAGTTCCGGTTGTCCGAACAGCACGATCTGCAACAGCTTGTGGCGGTCGGTCTCGAGGTTGGACAGCAGCCGGATCTCTTCGAGCGTGGCGATCGGCATGCCCTGGGATTCCTCGACGAACAGCACGACCTGGCGGTTGGCCGCGTGGCAGTCGAGCAGGAACGCCGTGAGCCGCTGCATCACCTCGAGCCGGCCCGACCCGGCCGGCAGGGGCAGTTCGAGTTCATGCGCGATCGCATGCAGGATCTCGTCTGGCGACACGCTCGGGTTGGCGAGATAGACACCCAGTACGTCTTCCGGCAGCCGCGCCTGGAGCATCCTGCAAAGCATCGTCTTGCCGCTGCCGACCTCGCCGGTGACCTTGACGATGCCTTCTCCCTGGCTGATCGCATACAGCAGTGCGTCGAGGATCGCCCCGCGGTTGCCGCCGGCGAAGAAGAAGCCGGTGTTCGGGGTGATGCGGAAGGGCGCCTCGCGCAGCCCGAAGAAGTCGTGGTACATCAGTCGGTCCCGCGCCCGCTCGCCTGCATGCGGCTGTACAGGGTGGTGCGCCGCAGGCCGAGCAGGCGTGCTGCCTGGGCGAGGTTGCCGTGCGTGATGAACAGGGCAGCCTGGATGTAGCTCTGCTCCCATTCTTGCAGGAGGCGGTCGAGGTCGATCTGGCGTGAGCTGGCCAGGTGGCGCCGGGCGGCTTCCACCGATCCGGTCTCGCCCGGGGTGCCCGGCATGCCGGACAGGGCCATCAAGCCATTACCGTCGGCGGGGGCGGACTCGACGTCGAGTTCGGCGAGCAGCTGCTCCGGCACCACGCGCTGGCCCGGATACTTGGTCGCCAGCCGGATGACGATGTTGCGCAGCTCGCGCACGTTTCCGGGGAACCCGTATTCGAGCCAGATGCGCCGGCTGTCGTCGTCGAGCGTGAACGGCTCGCGGGCCGGGACGCCGGTCGGTGTGGCATAGCGCTGCCGGAAGTGCTCGAGCAGCAGCAGCTTGTCGTCCGACAGGTCGCGCAGCGGCGGCACGGTGATCGCGAACACCGACAGCCGGTGGTACAGGTCGCCGCGGAAGCGCCCGGCCCGCACTTCCTGGCGCAGGTCGCGGTTGCTCGCCGCGATCACGCGGGCATTCGAATGGCGGCTGGTGGTCTCGCCCACGCGCTGGAATTCGCCATCCTCGAGGACGCGCAGCAGTTTCGACTGCAGCTCCAGCGGCAGTTCACCGATCTCGTCGAGGAACAGGGTGGAATCGGCCGCGTCCTCGAAAAAGCCTGCCTGCGCACCGGTGGCGCCGGTGAAGGCTCCGCGGGCATGGCCGAACAGCGTCGGTTCGACCAGCGTCGGTGCGATCGCCGCGCAGTTCAGTGCGATCAGCGGGCGCGCTGCATGGCCGCTGCGCGAATGCAGCGCGCGCGCGACCAGTTCCTTTCCGCTGCCCGACTCACCCTCGATCAGGACCGGGAACGGAGCGGCTGCGTATTGCACGATCTGCTGGCGCAGTCGCTCCACGGCCGGGCTGGCGCCGACGATCGCGCGGTCGGATTCGCTGGCCGGCTCGGGCACCGGGACGTGGCTGACCTGCGCCAGCAGTGTCCGCAGGCGATCGGGCGCACAGGGCTTGGAGACGAATTCGATGGCACCGATCGCCCGTGCATGGCGCGCATTGGTCTCGTCGTTCTGCCCGGACAGCACGATGATCTTCATCGATGGCGAGGCCGCCAGCAGTTCGGTGATCAGTTGGAAGCCCTCGTCCGGCCGGTGCGGCGAGGGCGGCAGTCCGAGGTCGATCAGCGCCAGCCCGGGCATCCGGCCGACCTGGCGCAGCAGTGCATGCACCTGCGGACGGGACGCGGCCGCCAGCACCTCATAGTCGCCGGCCAGCGAGTAGTCGAGCGTGTCGGTGATCAGCGGGTCGTCGTCGACGATCAGCAGGGCGGGTTTACGCGTGGCGTCGGCCATCGGGGTCCGGAGCGTGGATTGTGATAGCGCCGCTATCGTCTCATGCGGCGGCAACGCCGATGCAGCGGAGAAAGGCCTGTTCCAGCATCGTTGTGTCGAACCGGGCCGAAAGTTCCGCCGGCGTGCCCGCGAATGCGACCCGCCCGTCGTGGATCACCGCCATGCGATCGCACAGCGCCTCCACGTCTTCCAGAGAGTGTGAACTGAACAGGAGGGTGCCGCCGCCGTCGCGCAGGCTGGCGAGGGTGGTGCGTACCCGCGACCGCGCGAGGGGGTCCAGTCCGCTCATCGGTTCATCGAGCACGGTCAGCGGCCGCCGGGCCAGCAGGCAGGCGGCGAGCCCGAGCTTCTGCAGCATGCCCTTGCTGAAGGTGCGCGCCGGGCGGCCCAGGGCCTCGGGATCGAAATCGAGTTCGCGCAGCCGCTCCAGAGCCGCTGCTTCGTCATGGCGCATGCCGCGCAGCGCCGCGTGGTAGCGCAGGTAGTCGCGCCCGGTCAGGTAATGGGGCGGGGAGAACCGCTCGGGCAGCCAGGCTAGATGGCTGCGCGCCTCGGCGCGCGTGCTGGGCACGCCGAACACATGGATGCTGCCGCTGTCGACGCGGCAGTAGTCGAGCATGCAGCGCAGCAGGGTGGTCTTGCCGGCGCCGTTCACGCCGACCAGCGCGAAGCGCTCGCCGGCATGTACGGCGAACGACACGTCGGCCGCGGCGCGCCTGCCGCCGAACTGCCGGTTCACGCCGGAAAACTCGACCGCGGCCGGCTGCATCGTGAGTGTTGTCGACCCCATGTATCACCCTCAGGTGCGAGAGGATAGAATAGCGCCTTTCCACTTCCGGTCCGCGCGTGTCTTCGGACAACTTCGTAGAAATCTCCGGCCTGCAGTTCGGCTATGGTCGCCGAACGATCCTGAAAGGCCTCGATCTCCAGATCCCGCGCGGTCAGGTGGTTTCCATCATGGGCGGCAGCGGTTGCGGCAAGACGACGCTGCTGCGGCTGATCGGTGGCGCGCTGCGTCCATCCGCCGGGTCGGTGGTGGTCGATGGCGAGCCGGTGGGCGCGCTCGACCGCGATGGCCTGTACCGGCTGCGCCGCAAGATGGGCATGCTGTTCCAGTTCGGCGCCCTGTTCACCGACCTCTCGGTGTTCGACAACGTCGCCTTCCCGATGCGCGAGCGCACCGCCCTGCCCGAGCCGATCGTGCGCGACCTGGTGCTGATGAAGCTGCACGCGGTCGGCCTGCGCGGTGCCGCGAAGCTGATGCCGGCCGAACTGTCCGGCGGGATGGCGCGTCGGGTGGCGCTGGCGCGCGCGGTCGCGCTCGACCCTGAACTGATCATGTATGACGAGCCGTTCACCGGGCTGGACCCGATCTCGCTGGCGGTGATCAGCAACCTGATCCGCACGCTCAACAATGCGCTGGGCGCCACCTCGATCGTCGTCACGCACGACGTACGCGAATCGATGAAGATCCTCGACTACTGCTACCTGATGGCCGAAGGACAGATCGTCGCCCGTGGCACGCCGGAAGAGATGCTCGCATCCGAAAAGCCCTATGCCCGCCAGTTCTTCCATGGCGAGATGGACGGCGCGGTGCCCTTCCACTATCCGGGCGCCGACTACGGCACCGAACTCGGGCTTGGCGACCATGGTCGATAGGGGCTGGCTCGGCATCAGCGGCATCGGGCGCCGAGCGATCGACATCTTTCTGCGGCTCGGCTTCGCCGCACGCTTCCTCGGCCTGACCCTGGTCAATTCCGGCGTCTGCCTGCGCCGGCCGCGGCTGGTCTCGCGCGAGGTCTATTTCTCCGGCGTGCTGTCGCTGGTGATCATCCTGGTGTCGGGGCTGTTCGTCGGCATGGTGCTCGGGCTGCAGGGCTACCAGACGCTGCGCACGTACGGATCCGAGTCGGCGCTGGGCGTGCTGGTCGCGCTGTCGCTGCTGCGCGAACTCGGCCCGGTGATCACCGCACTGCTGTTCGCCAGCCGCGCCGGGTCGGCGGTCACCGCCGAGATCGGCCTGATGAAGGCCACCGAGCAGTTGCGCGCGATGGAGATGATGGCGGTCGATCCGATCGCCCGGGTCGTCGCGCCGCGCTTCTGGGCGGGCGTGATTTCAACGCCGCTGCTGACCGCGATGTTCACCGCGATGGGCATCTATGGCGGCTACCTGGTCGGCGTCGTGCTGCTTGGCGTGGACGAGGGCTCGTTCTGGTCGCAGATGCAGAACTCCGTCGACTTCCGCGAGGACATCGTCAACGGCCTGCTGAAGAGCCTGGCCTTCGGCTTCGCGATCTCGTGGATTGCGGTGTTCGAAGGGTATGATGCGCCGCCCACTGCAGAGGGCGTGTCCGGCGCTACCACCCGCACCGTAGTGACTTCGGCGCTGACCATCCTCTTTCTCGATTACATCCTTACTTCGCTCATGTTCCGGGGGCTCTGATGGAACGTTCATCGCTCGACGTCTGGGTCGGCATCTTCGTCGTCGGCGGCATCGTGGCGCTGCTCATCCTCGCGCTCAAGGTGGGCAACGCGGGTGACCTGCTGCGTGCCGGCCCGACCTACACGCTCACCGCCAATTTCGAGAACATCGGCGGCCTGAAGCCGAAGGCCCCGGTGCGCAGCGCCGGGGTGGTGGTCGGGCGGGTCGCAAGCATCGACTACGACCCTGAGTCGTTCAACGCGGTGGTGACGCTCAAGATCGAGCAGCGCTACAGCAAGTTCCCGAAGGACACCTTCGCCAGCATCTACACGTCTGGCCTTCTCGGCGAGCAGTACATCGGCCTCGCCCCGGGCGGCGACGAGAAGGTCCTGGCGAACGGCGACCGCATCTCCAAGACGCAGAAGGCGGTCGTGCTGGAAGACCTGATCGGGCAGTTCCTCACCGGCCGCGCGGGTGAACCGACCGCCAAGTGACGCGAGGCCGGACCTGCCCATTGCGGTCCGGTATCATCGGCGCCCGGCGGAGCGCGACCCGCGCGCCGCTGCCTGCGCGCTTGCGATCGGTGGACGGAGTGCACATTCCGGCTGCCGGGACGTTACACGGGTGCAGCCCCCCGAATCCATCCGATGAGTGAATCCATGAGCCTGTCCTGCCGTCTTCCATCGCTCCTGCGTGCGTTCCTTCCGGTCGTCGTGCTGTTCTGCATGGCCGTGGCCAGCACGGCGCGCGCGCAGGACATCGGTCCTGACCAACTGGTCAGGACGACGGTCGACCGCATCGTCGAGATCGTGAAGGACGACAAGGCGATCCAGGCCGGCGACATGAAGCGCATCCTGGACGTGGCGGAGACCCACGCCTCGCCGCACTTCAACTTCGTGCGCATGACCCGCCTGGCCATGGGCGCGAACTGGAAGCTGGCGAGCCCGGCGCAGCAGGAAGAACTGGTGCGCCAGTTCCGCGCGCTGCTGCTGCGGACCTATGCGGTCGCCCTGAAGGAGTACCGCAACCAGGTCATCGAAGTGCGCCCGCTCAAGGTACCGGCAGGCTCCAGCGAGGTGCTGGTCAAGACGCTGGTCAACCAGCCGGGCGCGCAGGCGATCCCGATCGACTACGACATGGAGCGCACGCCGCAGGGCTGGAAGGTCTACGACGTCACCGTCGGCGGCGTGAGCCTGGTGGTCAACTTCCGTTCCAGCTTCGATGCCGAGATCCGCAAGTCGGGCGTAGACGGACTGGTCAAGTCGATGGCCGAGCGCAACCGCAACGCCTCGGCCGAGGCGCCGAGGAAGTGAGCGCGGCCGCCGTCCTGCGCGCAGACGGAAACGGGCGCTTCAGGGTCGAGGGGGCGATCACCATCGAGTGCGCGCCGGCGGTGCTTGAGGCCGGCAGCGGCCTGCTCCTGGCGCTGGGCAGCGTCCCGGTCGAAGTCGACCTGGCGGGCCTGACCGACTTCGACTCGGCTGCGCTCGGCGTGTGCTTCGAATGGCAGCGGCGTTCGATCGCCACCGGGCCGCGCATCCGCTACTCGAACCTGCCGCCGAAGCTGGCGACCCTGGCCGCCCTGTATGGCGTGGACACGATCCTGGCGGCGCCAGTCCATGGTTGACGCAGGGTTGCCGTCTGCCCGCGGCGGGTGCCCGGCATGACGGCGGCGATATCGATCGAGGGCCTGTCCAAACGCTACGGTTCGCTGCAGGCGCTCGACGGTGTCGACCTGCGCGTCGAACCGGGCGAATTCTTCGGGTTGCTCGGACCCAACGGCGCCGGCAAGACCACGCTGATCAGCGTGCTCGCCGG
This sequence comes from Betaproteobacteria bacterium, assembly GCA_947458265.1. Taxonomy (GTDB): domain Bacteria; phylum Pseudomonadota; class Gammaproteobacteria; order Burkholderiales; family CAIKXV01; genus CAIKXV01. Next base: position 180,921 of record CANGYF010000007.1, on the reverse strand, counting down.
GCTGGCCCGTGCCACCAGCGGCCGCGCCTCGGTGATGGGTCATGACGTGGTCGACGACTACCGTGCGGCCCGGCGGCAACTCGGCGTGGTGCCACAGGAACTCGTGTTCGACCCGTTCTTCACCGTGCGCGAGACGCTGCGCATCCAGTCGGGCTATTTCGGCCTGCGCCAGAACGACGCCTGGATCGACGAACTGCTCGACAGCCTCGACCTCACCGGCAAGGCCGACACCAACATGCGCGCCCTGTCCGGCGGCATGAAGCGGCGGGTGCTGGTCGCCCAGGCGCTGGTGCACAAGCCACCGGTCGTGGTGCTCGACGAGCCGACCGCAGGCGTGGACGTGGCGCTGCGCCAGGGGCTCTGGGCGTTCATCGGACGCCTGAACCGCGCCGGGCATACCATCGTGCTGACCACCCACTACCTGGAAGAAGCCGAGACGCTGTGCAACCGGATCGCCATGCTCAAGCAGGGCCGTGTCGTCGCGCTCGACACGACCGCGAACCTGCTGCGCGTCGCGCGCAGTGCGCAGAAGACGGTGCGGATACGCCTGTCGGGCGGCACGCTGCCGCCGGCGCTCGCGGCGCGGCAGCCGGTGCGCGACGGGGATGCGCTGACCATCGCGCTCGGCGACTACGCCGACCTCGAGCAGATCCTCGCCGAGGTCCGACAGGCAGGTGCCTCCGTGCTCGAACTGGAAGTCCTGCAGCCCGACCTGCAGGATGTGTTCCTCCAGGTGATGACCCGGCACTGACCGGTTGCCGATGAGCGAGGCAGGCGCCGCCCGCTCCACCCGTTCGGTCGTCGCGGTGCTGGGCACCACGCAGACCATCGCCTGGGCGTCCAGCTACTACCTTCCCGCGGTGCTGGCCGACCCGATCGCACGCGACATCGGCGTGTCGCCCGGCCTGGTGTTCGCGGCCTTCTCGCTCTCCCTGCTGGTGTCCGGCGTGCTCGGCCCGCTGGTCGGCCGGATGATCGACCGCCAGGGCGGCCGCGACGTGCTGTGCGTCTCCAACCTCATCCTGGCTGCCGGACTGCTGCTGCTGTCGATGGCCACCGGGCCTGTCCTGCTGTTCGCAGGCTGGCTCCTGATCGGCGTGGGCATCGCGGCCGGGCTTTACGATGCCGCCTTCGCGACCCTGGTGGGCATCTACCGCGAGCGCTCGCGCACGGCCATCACCGGTATCACGCTGATTGCCGGGTTCGCCAGCACGATCGGCTGGCCGCTGACCGCGCTGATCGAGGATGCCCACGGCTGGCGCATGGCCTGTGTCTGCTGGGCGCTCGTGCACCTGTTCGTCTGCCTGCCGGCCAACCGCTGGCTGCTGCCGCCGCCGTCGCCCGCGGTACCACCCGAGCCACGCCCCGAGTCGTCCCCGCCCCCCGCCGGCGATGCCGCGCGCGGCGTCGCAGCGCCGGACACCGTGGCGGCCGCGACCCTCCTGCAGCGGCAGCGGCGCAACACCGTCCTCCTGCTTGGCTTCGTGTTCGCTGCCTCGGCCTTCGTCGCCGGTGCCATGGCGACGCAGATGATCCGCCTGCTCGAGGCGATGGGATCCACGCCCGCAGCCGCGATCTTCGCCGGCATGCTGATCGGCCCGGCGCAGGTGCTGGCCCGGGTGGTGGAGTTGGCGCTTGCGCGCCATGTGACGCCGCTGACCAGTGCCCGCGTGGCCCTGTCGCTGCATCCGGCCGGCGCGCTGGCGCTGGTGGCAGTCGGGGCTCCGGCGGCGGTCCCGTTCGCCCTGCTGCACGGTGCCACCAACGGCCTGGTGACCATCGCCCGCGGCACCCTGCCGCTGTGGCTGTTCGGCCCTGACGGATACGGTGCCCTGATCGGCCGCATCGGTGGCTTCGCGCGCATCGCCCAGGCGATCGCTCCGTTCGCGTTCGGGCTTGCGGTCGATGCGCTGGGCGGGGCGGCAGTGCTCATCACCGGCGGCCTGATGACGGCAGCGGTACTCGCGCTGCTGCTGATCCGACGGTCGTCCGCGCCCTGAGGGTGCCGGTTGCCGCGGCGCTCGACAGGCCACCCGACACGGCACGACCGGCGGCACGGCGCCCGGTCGCCGGATCGGTGCGCGGGCGCAGGCCGAACGTGCGTTCGACCAGGCCTTCCAGGCGGCGCCACACGCGCAGCCGCTCCAGCAGCGGATTGAGTGCGTTGGTCACCGTGCAGTAGTGGGAGTCGGTGGCACCCTGGTGGTGTTGCCCGTGCTCGCGCGGCGTCTGCAGCAGGCGCATGCGTTGCAGCAGGTGCACCAGCGCGCCCTTCTCCCGGGGGTTCTGGTGTGCCCACTTGTGGATCTGGTTCGCCTGTGAACCGATCAGCGCGAACACCACCACATGCCAGGTGAGCAGGTCGAGGGCCCATGCCGCGGCGACCAGCAACGCCCCGGCCAGCATCAGGTCGCCGCAGCTTTCCAGCCAGGATTTCGCGAGGAAGGCACGCGGCTGCGCGTGGTGCTCGAGGTTGGGCACGATCACCAGCCGGCCGATCAGCGGTGTGTCCGGGTTGCCGTAGGTGTCCTCCAGCCAGTGGCCGATGCCGGAGGCCAGGTCGACCAGCAGCACGACCAGCACGAATTCGAGGGCGAGGCCGGCCAGTTCCCGTGCGGGACCGGCGATGGCCGCCAGGGCGTGGGTGTGGGTGTGGGTCAGGGCCGACGTCAGGGAAACGGCGTCGAGCGAGGCAGGGAACATGATCTGGATCTCCGCAGGAAGTGGGCTGTCCCGCCGGCATCCCCGGGAAGCCGGGGTGGCGGGATGGCGCGACTCTCGCGAAGCGGAAGGGTTGCCTGCGTGCCGGCGCAAAAGGTAGCGGAATGCGATACTGAAGGTGTACAGGTATCGAAACCCATTCATCCCGTTCACGGGCGCAGCCCACTGCCGCGGAAGGAACCCGGTCATGGCCGAGAGCGTTTCCCCCCTTGTCGATGCGTTGAAGAAGCTGCTCAAGGCGCGCGGCATCACCTATCGCCAGCTCTCAGCCCGGATGCAGCTTTCGGAGCCGAGCGTGAAGCGGCTGTTCTCCACCGGCCGCTTCACGCTGGCGCGGGTGGAGGAACTGCTGCAGATCCTCGAGTCCGATTTCCTCGAACTCGCCCGGCTGGCGGGCGCCGGCCGGCACGCGATCGGCGAACTCACCGAGGCGCAGGAGCAGGGGCTGGCGGCCGACCCGGTCGTGCTCGGCGTGGCTTACCTGCTGCTGACCGGCTCGACGCCTGCGCGCATCCGCGCCCAGTACGACATCGCGGAGGTTGAACTGGTCGGCGCGCTGGCCCAGCTCGACCGCCTGCGCATCATCGACCTGCTGCCCGGCAACCGGGTGCGGCTGCGCGTCGCGCGCAACATGCGCTGGCGTCCGGACGGGCCGCTGTCCCGGCGCTACCGCACGCAGGCGATCGGCGACCTGTTCGGCAGTTCCTTCACCCAGCCGCTGGACAAGATCCGCTTCCTCGCCGGTGAGCTCAGCCCGGCCTCGATCGGCCTGCTGCACAAGAAGCTGGACGGGATCGCCGCAGAATTCTCCGAACTCATGGAGCTCGATGCCGGGGCGCCGCCGCGCGAGCGCCGCAACGTCGGGCTGGTGCTGGCGATCCGACCGTGGACCTTCCCGGTGGTGGCCGAACTGCGGCGCCGATGAGCGCCCGCGCCCGCGAAATGGGCCTGCGCGGAACGGTTGCCGGGGCCAGCAGGCGGGCAGGGGTGTAAAATCAGCGGCCCTTCAGCGCCGGTCCCTCCGGCGGTGCAACCACGGCGTCTCCAGACGCCGTCCACCCTGCCGGCGGCTGCCCCTTGTCCGAACACCTGCTTCCGATCGCTCTTCCAGCCACCGATGCCCGTGGCGGCTTCCTCACGCTCCTCTACAAGGAGACGCTGCGCTTCTGGAAGGTGAGCATGCAGACGGTGTTCGCCCCGGTGGTGACGACCGTCCTGTACCTGATGATCTTCGCGCATGTGCTGGCGAACCATGTCGAGGTGTTCCCGGGCGTGGCCTACAGCTCGTTCCTGGTGCCGGGGCTGGCGATGATGGCGGCGCTGCAGAATGCCTTCGCCAACACCTCGTCCTCGATGATCCAGTCGAAGATGACCGGCAACCTCGTGTTCATCCTGCTGCCGCCGCTGTCGCCGGCGGAGATCGTCGGCGCCTACGTGCTGGCCTCGATGCTGCGCGGCTTCCTGTGCGGCGTGGCGGTGCTGCTGGTGGGGGCATGGTTCGCGCCGCTGCCGGTCGCGCATCCGGTCGCAGTGGTGGTGTTCGCGATGCTCGGTGCGGCCTCGCTCGGTGCGCTGGGCCTGGTCGCCGGCATCTATTCCGACAAGGTCGACCAGTTGTCGGCGTTCCAGCATTTCGTGGTGGTGCCGCTCACCTTCCTGGCCGGGGTGTTCTACTCGGTGCAGACGCTTCCGCCGTTCTGGCAGGCCGCCTCGCACCTGAACCCGGTCTTCTACATGGTCGACGGCTTCCGCTGGGGTTTCTTCGGCGCCGCCGACGTTTCGCCGTGGCTGTCGCTGGCGATCGTCTCCGCCTGCCTGGCCGCGGTCATCGCCTGGGCCATGCTGCTGCTCAAGAGCGGCTACAAGCTGCGTCACTGACCCCACGGACGAACCATGGACAAGCTGGTCATCGAAGGCGGCGCGAGGCTCGCCGGCGAAGTCGAAGTCTCGGGCGCGAAGAATTCCGCGCTGCCCGTCCTGTGCGCGGCCATCCTGTCGGCCGAGCCGCTGACCGTCACCAACGTGCCGCGCCTGCAGGACGTGGCGACCACCGCGAAGCTGCTGTCGACGATGGGGGCCACGGTCGAGCGGCCCGCCGAGCACACGATGGTGCTCGACTGCGCGAAGCTCGACCGGCTCGAGGCACCCTACGAACTGGTGCGCACGATGCGCGCATCGATCCTGGTACTCGGCCCGATGGTGGCGCGCTTCGGCCGGGCGCGGGTGTCGCTGCCCGGCGGCTGCGCGATCGGCCAGCGTCCGGTCGACCTGCACATCAAGGGGCTGCAGGCGCTCGGTGCCGAGATCTCGATCGAGCACGGCTACCTCGAGGCGCGGGTGCAGCGTCCCGGCGGCGGCACGCGGCTGCGCGGCGCGCCGATCTTCATGGACATCGTGTCGGTCACCGGGACCGAGAACCTGATGATGGCGGCGGCGCTGGCCGAGGGCACGACGGTGATCCAGAACGCAGCACGCGAGCCGGAAGTCGTCGAACTCGCGCTGTGCCTGAACGCGATGGGCGCGCGCATCTCCGGCGCCGGCGAGAGCGAGGTCACCATCGAGGGCGTCGAGCGCCTGCACCGTGCGGACTGGCGCATCATGCCCGACCGCATCGAGGCGGGCACCTTCCTCGCCGCGGCCGCGGCCACGCGCGGCGACGTGCTGGTGCGCGGGGCCAATCCCGCTCACCTGACCGCGGTGCTCGACAAGCTGCGCGAGGCCGGCGCCCGCATCGAGACCAGCGCCGACACGATCGCGCTGGCGATGCCCGAGCGCGCGCGTGCGGTGAACCTGCGCACCGCCCCGTATCCCGGCTTCGCCACCGACATGCAGGCGCAACTGATGGCGCTCGACTGCGTGGCCGAAGGGACCTCGACCATCGTCGAGACGATCTTCGAGAACCGCTTCATGCATGCGCTCGAGATGAAGCGCATGGGTGCGCAGATCGAGATCGACGGCAACACCGCCATCGTGCAGGGCGTGCCCCGGCTCGACGGCGCGGCCGTGATGGCCACCGACCTGCGGGCTTCGGCCAGCCTGATCATCGCCGCGCTGGCCGCCAGCGGCGAGACGGTGATCGACCGCATCTACCACCTCGACCGCGGCTACGAGGCGATCGAGCGGAAGCTGTCCGGCCTGGGCGCGAACATCCGCCGCGCACGCTGACCCCGGAACGTACTGCAACGGAACCGCCGACGTGACCCCTGCACCGATCATCACCATCGCGCTCTCGAAGGGCCGCATCTACGACGACACGCTGCCGCTGCTCGCGCAGGCGGGCCTGGTGCCGGCGATCGATCCCGAGCGCTCGCGCAAGCTGATCATCCCGACCAACCGCCCCGACGTGCAGCTGGTCATCGTGCGCGCGACCGACGTACCCACCTACGTACAGTTCGGCGGCGCCGACCTCGGCGTGGCCGGCAAGGACGTGCTCGACGAGCACGGCGGCGGCGGCCTCTACCAGCCGGTCGACCTCGACATCGCACGCTGCAGGATGGTGGTGGCTGCGCGCGCCGACTTCGACTATCCGGCGGCGGTCGCGCAGCGGCGCCGGCTGCGCGCAGCGACCAAGTTCGAGCGGACCGCGCGCGAGCATTTCGCGGCCAAGGGACTGCATGTCGACCTGATCAAGCTCTATGGCTCGATGGAGCTCGCGCCACTGACCGGCCTGGCCGACGTGATCGTCGACCTGGTCGACACCGGCAATACGCTGAAGGCCAACAACCTCGTCTCGGTCGAAGAGATCTCCCTGGTGAGTGCGCGCCTGATCGTCAATCCCGCTGCGCTCAGGCTCAAGCGCGAGCTGCTGCGGCCGCTGATCGACACCATCGGGCAGGCCGCTGCCGAGTCGCGGGCCCGCCGACTGGAGGCTGCCAATGGCTGAGCGCCCGACCACCCGTGCCCTGCCGCGGCGTACCGCCGCGTCGTCGCTGGTGCGCACCTTCGACAGCAGTGCCCGCGGCTTCGACGCCGCGCTGGCCGCGCTCACCGCGTTCGATGCGTCGTCAGACCCGTCGATCGAATCGGCGGTGGCGAAGATCATCGACGACGTCCGGCGCGACGGCGATCGCGCGCTGCTTGAGTACACCCGGCGTTTCGACCGGGTGGCGGTGCGCCATGCGCGTGCGCTCGAAGTCACCCGTGCCGAGCTGGTGGCCGCCTGGAAGGCGCTCGGCGCCACCGAGCGCCGCGCGCTGCAGGCGGCGCACACGCGCATCCGCGAGTACCACGAGCGGCAGGTGGCGAAGTCCTGGCAGTTCACCGACGAACATGGTTCGAAGCTGGGACAGCTGGTGCGTCCGCTCGACCGGGCCGGGCTGTACGTGCCCGGCGGCAAGGCGGCCTATCCCTCCTCGCTTCTCATGAACGCGGTACCGGCCAAGGTCGCGGGCGTGCGCGAAGTGGTGATGGTCGTACCGACGCCCGGTGGCGAGCGCAACACGCTGGTGCTGGCGGCGGCGAAGCTCGCCGGCGTCGACCGGGTGTTCACCATCGGCGGGGCGCAGGCGGTCGCGGCACTCGCCTATGGCACTGCCACGGTACCGGCGGTGGACAAGATCACCGGGCCGGGCAACGCCTATGTCGCCGCGGCCAAGCGCCGCGTGTTCGGCACCGTCGGCATCGACATGATTGCCGGGCCGTCCGAGATCCTGGTGATCGCCGACGACTCGGCGAACCCCGACTGGATCGCGATGGACCTGTTCTCGCAGGCCGAACACGACGAGATGGCACAGTCGATCCTGCTCACGCCCAGCCTGCGCCTGCTGACCGCGGTGCAGTCGGCGATCGCCCGGCTGCTGCCCGGCATGGCACGGCACGAGGTGATCGCGAAGTCGCTGGCCACGCGCGGCGCACTTGTGCGGGTGAAGAGCCTGGCCGAGGCCTGTGCGATCGCCGACCGTATCGCGCCGGAGCACCTCGAGCTGGCGGTGCGCGAGCCGCGGCCGCTGGTCGAGCGTATCCGGCATGCCGGTGCGATCTTCGTCGGCCACTACACCTCGGAGACGCTGGGCGACTACTGCGCCGGCTCCAACCATGTGCTGCCGACGGCCCGCACTGCGCGTTTCTCCTCGCCGCTGGGCGTGTACGACTTCCAGAAGCGCACCAGCGTGATCGAGGTCACGGCGCGCGGTGCCGACGCGCTGGGCGGCATCGCCAGCGTGCTCGCGCGGGCGGAGGGGCTCGAGGCGCATGCCCGGGCCGCCGAGTACCGCCTGAAGCCGAAGCGGCGGGGGGCGGCATGAGCGGGCCGGTGCAGGTGGCCACGCCCGAGTCGCTGCTGCGCCCGGAGGTGCTGGCGCTGTCGGCCTATGCCGTGCCCGATGCGTCTGGCCTGGTGAAGCTCGACGCAATGGAGAATCCCTATTCCCTGCCGAGCGCCCTCGCGGCCGAGCTTGGCGCACTGCTCGGCGCAGCCGCGGTCAACCGCTATCCCGAGGCCGATGCGCGTACGCTGAAGGCAGCGATCCGCCGCGCGCTCGACGTGCCCGCCGGCTGCGACATCCTGCTCGGCAACGGTTCCGACGAGATCATCCAGCTGCTGGCCATGGCCGTGGCGAAGCCGGGCGCGGTGCTGGCCTCGGTCGAACCGACGTTCGTGATGTTCCGCATGATCGCGGCCTTCACCGGCCTGCGCCATGCGTCCTGCACGCTGCGCGCCGACTTCACGCTCGATGTCGATGCGGTGCTGCGCATGCTCGAGGCTGAACGTCCGGCACTGATGTTCCTGGCCACGCCGAACAACCCGACCGGCAACACCTTTGCGCGCGCCGACATCGAGCGCATCGCCGCCGCCACGCCCGGGCTGCTGGTGGTGGACGAGGCCTACTACGCGTTCGGCGACGACAGCCATCTCGAGCTCGCCGCCCGGCTGCCCAATGTGCTGGTGATGCGCACGTTCTCGAAGCTGGGCATGGCCGGCCTGCGCCTGGGCTTCCTGGTCGGGTCGCCGGCCTGGCTGGGACAGCTCGACAAGCTGCGCCTGCCCTACAACGTCAACATGCTGACCCAGCTTGCGGCCACGCGCCTGCTCGACAGCTACCCTGAGCTCGCCGCCCAGGCAGCGACGATCCGCGGCGACCGCTCGACGCTGGCCGAGGCCCTGCGTGCGATACCGGGTGCCGAGGTGTTTCCGTCCGACGCGAACTTCGTGCTGTTCCGGATACCGAAGGCTGCGGCGCTGTTCGACGCGCTGGTCGCGCGCGGCGTGCTGATCAAGAACGTGTCGCGCGCGCATCCGCTGCTGGCCGACTGCCTGCGGGTGACCGTGGGCACGCCCGAGGAGAACCGGCGCTTCCTTGCGGCGCTGCACGATGCCGTGGCGGTTTTGGGTTAACCTTCGACCATGCGCCAGGCCACCGTACATCGCAAGACTCAGGAGACCGCCATCGACGTCGTTCTGAACGTCGACGGTACCGGGGTCTATTCGATCGCCACCGGCGTGCCCTTCCTCGACCACATGGTCGAGCAGGTCGCGCGCCACGGGCTGTTCGACCTCGAGATCCGCGCGGTCGGCGACCTGCACATCGATGCCCATCATACGGTCGAGGACGTCGGCATCACCCTCGGCCAGGCGCTGGCGAAGGCGGTCGGCGACAAGCGTGGCGTGCGCCGCTACGGCCACGCCTACGTGCCGCTCGACGAGGCGCTGTCCCGGGTGGTGATCGACCTGTCCGGCCGTCCCGGTCTCGACATGCCGGTCGAGTTCACGCGTGCACGCATCGGCGACTTCGACGCCGACCTGCTGTACGAGTTCTTCCAGGGTTTCGTCAACCACGCCCAGGCGACCCTGCACATCGACAACCTGAAGGGCCGCAATGCTCACCACCAGGCCGAGACGATCTTCAAGGCGTTCGGCCGTGCGCTGCGGATGGCGGTGGAACTCGACCCGCGTGCGGTCGACGCCGTGCCTTCCACCAAGGGTACGCTCTGAGCCGGGCCCTTGCGCCGGCCTGGTCCTTGCTCCTCTTTCCGTGAACATGAGCCCGCGATGACGATCGCTGTAGTCGATTACGGCATGGGCAACCTGCGTTCGGTGGCCAAGGCCCTCGAGCACGTCGCCGATGGGGTGCCGGTGGTGGTCACCGACGACCCGGGCGTGATCGCCTCGGCCGATCGCGTCGTGTTCCCCGGCCAGGGCGCGATGCGCGACTGCATGCGCGAACTGCAGGCGCGCGGCCTGCGTACGGCAGTGATCGAGGCGGCGGCCAGCCGTCCGTTCCTCGGCATCTGCATCGGGTTGCAGATGCTGTTCGAGCATTCCGAGGAGGCCGACACGCCCGGCCTGTCGGTGCTGGAGGGCCAGGTGATCCGCTTCCCGGATGCAGCGATGGTCGATGCGGCCGGGGCCCGGCTGAAGGTGCCGCACATGGGGTGGAACGAAGTGCACCAGTCCGAAGCCCATCCGATGTGGCACGGCATCCCCGATGCGACCCGGTTCTATTTCGTACACAGTTACTTTCCCCAGCCGGCGCGACCCGAACTCGTCGCCGGCTACAGCCACTATCCGTTCCCGTTCTGCTGCGCGGTCGCCCGCGGAAACCTGTTCGCCGTGCAGTTCCACCCGGAGAAGAGCCACCGGGCAGGGCTGCAGCTGCTGGCGAACTTCGTCCGCTGGGATGTCCGCACCGGAACGCTCACCGAGGGCACGACATGCTCCTGATTCCTGCGATCGACCTGAAGGACGGCGGCTGCGTGCGCCTGCGCCAGGGCGACATGGGCGGCGCGACGGTCTATTCCGACCAGCCCGGCCAGATGGCGAAGCAATGGCTCGACCAGGGCGCGCGGCGCCTGCACATCGTCGACCTGAATGGCGCGGTGGCCGGCAAGCCGAAGAACGAGCCGGCGATCAAGGAGATCGTCAAGGTGATCGGCGACCGCATCCCGATCCAGCTCGGCGGCGGCATCCGCGACCTCGACACCATCGAGCGCTACCTCGACGACGGCGTGTCCTACGTGATCATCGGCACGGCTGCGGTGAAGACGCCCGGCTTCCTGCACGATGCCTGCGGCGCGTTCCCGGGCCACATCATCGTCGGGCTCGACGCCAAGGACGGCAAGGTCGCGGTCGATGGCTGGTCGAAGATGACCGGCCACGAGGTCGGCGACCTGGCGAAGAAGTTCGAGGACTACGGCGTCGAGGCGGTGATCTACACCGACATCGGCCGCGACGGCATGCTCAGCGGCATCAACATCGAGGCCACGGTACGCCTCGCCCAGCAGCTGTCGATCCCGGTCATCGCCAGCGGCGGCCTGACCAACCTCGACGACGTACACCGTCTCTGTGCGGTCGAGGCCGAGGGCATCCCGGGCGCGATCACCGGGCGTGCGATCTACGAAGGCACCATCGATTTCGGCGAGGCCCAGAGGCTGGCCGACTCGCTGTCGCCGCCGCCTGCCTCGCCGGCCGCCTGAGCGATGCTCGCCCGGCGCATCATCCCCTGCCTCGACGTGGCCGGTGGCAGGGTGGTCAAGGGGGTGAACTTCGTCGACCTGCGCGATGCCGGCGATCCGGTCGAGGTCGCCCGGCGCTATGACGAGCAGGGTGCCGACGAACTCACCTTCCTCGACATCACCGCCAGCAGCGACGAGCGCGGCACGCTGCTGTCTATGGTCGAATCGGTGGCGGCCCAGGTGTTCATCCCGCTCACCGTGGGCGGCGGCGTGCGCACGGTGGCCGACGTGCGCGCCCTGCTCAATGCCGGCGCGGACAAGGTCAGCATCAACACGGCGGCGGTGCAGTCGCCCGAGTTCGTGCAGGAAGCAGCGGGGCGCTACGGTTCGCAGTGCATCGTCGTGGCCGTCGATGCCAAGCGGGTGCCCGGCACGCCCGACGATGCGCCGCGCTGGGAAGTGTTCACCCATGGCGGCCGCCGGGCGACCGGGCTCGATGCCCTCGAGTGGGGGCGCCGGATGCAGGCCAGTGGCGCCGGCGAGATCCTTCTGACCAGCATGGACCGCGATGGCACGCGGGTCGGATTCGACCTCGCGCTGACCCGTGCGTTCTCCGACAGCCTGTCGATCCCGATCATCGCCAGCGGTGGCGTCGGCTCGATCGGCGACATGGTCGAGGGCGTGACGCTCGGCCATGCGGATGCGGTGCTCGCAGCCAGCATCTTCCACTACGGTCAACACACGGTCGGCGAAGTCAAGCGGGCGATGGCCGCGGCCGGCGTGGAAGTGCGGCTCTAGCATGTCATCGGCCGACGACCGTACAGTTCCCGGGGACTGGCTCGACGAAGTCGCCTTCGATGCGTCCGGGCTGGTGCCGGCGATCGCCCAGGACGCCGCCGACGGACGCGTCCTGATGTTCGCCTGGATGAACCGCGAGGCGCTGGCGCTCACCGGTCAGACCGGTCTTGCCCATTACTGGTCACGTTCGCGTGGCAAACTGTGGCGCAAGGGCGAGGAATCCGGCCACCTGCAGAAAGTGGCGGAGATCCGGTTCGACTGCGACGAAGATGTCATCCTCCTGATGATCGAGCAGGTGGGCGGCATTGCCTGCCATACGGGCCGTGCAAGCTGTTTCTACCGGCGGCTCGAAGGCGAGCGCTGGGTCACCGTCGACCCGGTGCTGCGTGCGCCGGGCGATATCTACGGCCGGACCGACTGAGACCATGGAACGACAAGCCATCCTGGAAAGACTGGCCGATACCCTCGAGGCGCGCAAGCTGGCGGATCCTGGCAGTTCCTATGTCGCCAGCCTGTTCCACAAGGGCGAGGATGCCATCCTGAAGAAGGTGGCCGAGGAGGCGGCTGAGACGCTATTGGCCTCCAAGGACGGTGATAAACTGCACCTCGTCAGGGAAATGGCCGACCTCTGGTTCCACGGCATGGTACTGCTGGCGTTCCATGGCCTGAGGCCCGCAGACGTGCTCGACGAACTCGCACGGCGCGAGGGCCTGTCGGGCCACGAAGAGAAGAAGGCCAGGAGCGCCGGCTAGCCGGAAGCCCCGCCGGTCGCGGGCCGCCCGCAGGTTCGCAGCAGGTTTGCATCAGTTTCGCCCCCGTTTTGCCCCGGTTTTGCATTTCCCCACCTGATCACGTCGCCAGCGGCCGGTGAGCCGTGCGACCGACAAGGAGCATCGACATGGGTTCGTTCAGCATCTGGCACTGGTTGATCGTCCTTCTGGTGGTCGTGCTGGTGTTCGGCACCAAGAAGCTCAGCAACCTCGGCAAGGACATGGGCAGCGCGATCAAGGGCTTCAAGGAAGGCATGAAGCCCGAAGACGACAAGCCCGGTACCGGCGCCGCCCCCGGTGCGTCCTCGCAGCAGATCTCCGGCCAGACGATCGAGGGCGAGGTCAAGAGCAAGACCGAAAGCAAGGTTTGACCCTCCGTCGGGTGCGCATGGGCGGTTCCGTCGTCGACGCTGCTGCCATCAGCGCCGCTGTCGCCCCTCGCGCTGCCTAGGCAGCCACCACCATGCTCGACCTCGGCTTCTCGGAAATGATGGTGATCGCGGTCGTCGCGCTGGTCGTGCTCGGCCCTGAGCGGCTGCCGAAGGTCGCGAAGACGGTCGGCCACCTGGTCGGGCGCATGCAGCGCTATGTCGCCGACGTGAAGTCCGACATCACGCGCGAGATGGAACTGGAGGAACTGCGCAAGTTCCGGCAGACGGTCGAGGAGACGGCCAGTTCGGTCCAGTCGTCTTTCAATTCGTTCGAATCCGGCGCCCGTGCCAGCGCAAGCGACCTCGAGGCACTCGCCCGCGGCGAGGCGCCGGGTACCTCTGTCCCGCACGATGCGCTTGCCTCCGGCATGCCGCTGCCCGGCGACGAGATCACGCCGATGCCGGATCCGGCACCGGTCGCGCTGGCCGGGCCGTCGCCCGATGAGTGGGTCGAGCCGACGGTGGCCGGCGCCATGTCCAGCCGGGCCGGCACCGCACGCTATGCGGCGACGGCCGCGCTCGCGATGGGCAGTGCAGCGGCGCCGCTGAACGGCGCGCGCCGCTGGCCGCAGGCCTGACCGATGTCGACCACGCCCGGCAACGACACCGATCCGCAGGCCGACCCGGCCGGCGAAGCTCCGCCCGGCGAGAGCTTCATGTCGCATCTGGTGGAACTGCGCCAGCGCGTGGTGCGTGCCGCCGGTTCGGTGCTGCTGGTGTTCGTGCTGCTGTCGCCGTTCATGAAGCAGATCTTCGACGTCGTGTCGCTGCCGCTGATGTCGGCGCTGCCCGCGGGCACCAGGCTGCTCGCCACCGGCGTGATCTCGCCGTTCTTCGTGCCGCTGAAGGTGACGCTGTTCGTCGCCTTCCTGCTGGCGCTGCCCTACGTCCTCTACCAGGTGTGGGCTTTCGTCGCGCCAGGCCTGTACCAGCACGAGAAGCGCCTCGCACTGCCGGTGCTCGCCTCCAGCGTCGGCATGTTCTTCCTCGGCATGTCCTACTGCTATTTCGTCGTGTTCGGCTTCGTGTTCCGCTTCATCGCAGGCTTCGCACCCGAGTCGGTGGCGGTGGCCCCGGACATCGAGAACTACCTGTCCTTCGTGATGGGGATGTTCCTCGCCTTCGGCCTCACCTTCGAAGTGCCGGTCGTCGTCGTGCTGCTGGTGCGCTTCGGCGTGGCGACGATCGCGCAGCTGAAGCAGGCGCGGCCGTACGTGATCGTCGGCGCCTTCATCGTCGCCGCGGTGGTCACGCCCCCGGACGTCGTGTCCCAGCTGTTGCTGGCGATCCCGCTCTGCCTGTTGTACGAGTTCGGCCTGCAGGTGGCCCGCTTCACCGGGATCTCGCCGTCGCGCGCCGAGGCCGATGCCGAGGCCGCGGCTGCCGCCGCCAGCCCTGATGCCGGCGGCGCGACTAAAGATTCCTGATCCGGTGCTGCTGACCGGATGCCGGCGCGTCGTGCGAGGTGCCGGAACCATCCTTCGACCGGAGTGCAGATGATCCTTACCAATATCGAAGTCATTCCCGGCAAGCGGGTGGTGCGCCACCTCGGGCTGGTCCAGGGCAGCACGGTGCGTGCCAAGAACGTCGGGCGCGACATCATGGCCAGCCTGAAGAACATCGTCGGTGGCGAGCTGAAGGGCTACACCGAACTGCTGAACGAGGCGCGCGAGGAAGCCACCGAGCGCATGGTGCGCCAGGCGCAGGCAGCCGGTGCCAACGCGGTGCTCAACGTGCGCTTCTCGACCTCGTCGATCACCCAGGGCGCCGCCGAGCTGTTCGCCTACGGCACCGCCGTGGTCGTCGAGTAGGCTGCCGGGGTGCAGACCTTCCTCGCGTTCGCCGACCTGATCGTCTTCGCGGTCCTGCTGCTGGTCGGCTATATCGCCGGCCGCATCGCCGAGAGGGCGCACTACGCGTCGATCCGCAAGCGCGAGAAGCTGTTCGAGCGGGTGACCGTGTTCAGCAACCGCTTTCCGCCGACGGTGTCTCAGCCGTTCGAGGCCTCCCTGGTCTGCGGCAGCGTGGTGGTTTCGCAGGACTACTTCAAGGCGGTGGCGGCCGGCCTGTACAGCATCTTCGGCGGGCGCGTGCGCTCGTACGAGAGCCTGCTCGACCGCGCCCGGCGCGAGTCGGTGCTGCGCATGAAGTACGCCGCGATGCGCAAGGGTGCCTCGATGATCGTCAACGTGAAGTTCCAGACCTCGCAGGTGCCCGGCCGGGGCGTCGGTGCCGTGGAGCTGATCGCCTACGGGACGGCGCTGCGCCCGGTCGCGTGAGCAGGATGCCATGAGCAGCTGGAGCAACCCGCAGCTGCCGCAGGAAGAGGTCAACGTCGGCGAGTCGCGGCCGCTGCTGTCGTTCTTCGTGATGGTGGCTGGCCTGGGGGCGCTGATCCTCGCCTGTGCGCTGGTGCTGATGCTGTTCGCCCAGGCCATCGCCGCCTGGCTGCCGTTCACGGCGGAGCAGGCGGTCGCGGCGCGCTTCTTCAAGCCGGCGGAGCCTGCCGCCGAGCCGGAGGCGACGCTGCAGAAGCTGGCGCAGTCGCTGGTCGGCCCGCAGGGGCTGCCGGCCGGCATGACGCTGCAGGTGCACTACAGTGTGCTGCCGGTGGCGAACGCGTCGGCCACCGTGGGCGGCAACATCACGATCTACCGCGGACTGGTCGAGGCGATCGACAGCGAGAATGCGCTGGCGATGGTGCTTGCACACGAGATCGCCCACATCAGGCACCGCGACCCGGTGCGCAGCCTCGGCCGGGGCATGGCACTGGCGGTCGTGATGTCCGCCGTGTCGGCCGGCGCCGGCTCCGCAGTGGCGGACTGGCTGCTCGGCAGCGCCGGCAACCTGAGCGTGCTCGGCTTCAGCCGCTCGCAGGAAGCCAGGGCCGACGCGGATGCGCTGGAGGCGGTCGCGCAGCGTTACGGGCATGTCGCCGGGGCGGGTACCTTCTTCGAGGAGATGCAGCGCCGCGCGTCCCAAGCGGGCAGGGCGGCCGAGTCGGTGCCGGTGTTCATGCGTACGCATCCGGCCACCGACGACCGGCTGCATCGCATGCAACTGCTTGCGGCCGAGCGCCGATGGGCGGCCGAGGGCACCCTGACCCCGCTGCCGCCGGCGCTGCAGGCAATCCGCGACGCACGGGGCACGAAGGCGCCGCCGGCAGAATGACGAAGGCCCCGCCAGGGCGGGGCCTTCGATGAAACGCCCTGCATGTGCCTATCCGCGCCCGTGCGACGAGGCGCGGAAGACTCAGCCCGCCTTGCGGCGGCGTGCCATGCCGATCATGCCGGCGAGGCCTGCGCCGAGCAGCAGCGCCGGTGCCGGCAGCGGTACCTGGGCCACCTGGTCGAAGCTCAGGTCGTCGTAGCCGACGCCGGCCGCCTGTCCGGTCCAGTTCGCCTCGGCGCGCAGGATCGATGCGGCGCTCAGGGTCAGGCCGAGATACGGCGAGCCGTTGAAATCGCCGGTGGAGATCGTCCCGAGCATGTTGCCGCCGACCTGGGCGTCGTACACGGTGAGCGTCCAGGAGTCGGTGTCGCCGCCACCGTCGCCCCCGAACAGCGTGACGAAGCTGGTCGGCGCGCTGAAGGTGAAGATCATCGGATTGATGCTGCTCGCGCCGGTGAAGCTGCCGATCGCATTGCCCGGCGAACTGTTGCTGACGCCGAAGCGGTTGTTGGCGTAGATCTCGACAACGCCGCTCGGGTTGGTCACCGTCACGCCCCCGAGGTCGACGCCGTTGATGTTCTGCTGGTCGGCGAAGTTGTCGAAGTTGATGGTCGCGGCGATCGAGGACTGGGCGATGCCCAGGCCGGCGGCGAGCACGAGGGTGCCTGCCAGCGATTGGAATGATCGATTCATCTGATTCTCCTGAAGTGTTGCGACGGGGGTCGCCGGGATTGGGATGCCAAAGCCTGCCTGGGCAGACCGGGCTCGCGACAGGCTCGCGACAGGCATGCCCGCGAAGCGCCGCCTTGGTCCGAAAGGATCAATCCAGGTGCGGTCGCGGCTGGGATCGGGCAATCTGGAGGCCTCTGGACCCACCGTGCTCTGGCGTACCCGGGGCGCAGGTGGCCTGCCGATTGCTTCCCTACCGGTACGATTTACTGCATGGAGCGCGCATGAACCACATCGACCGAACCTCCGGACCGCGTTCGGCGGCCTTGATGCTGGCAGTGGCCTGCGTTGGCGCCGCCGGTGCCGCCTTCGCGCAGGCCTGGCCCGTGAAGCCGGTACGCATGATCGTCCCGATCGCCGGTGGTGGCTCCACCGATGCGATCGCGCGTCTGGTCGGTACCAGGCTGGGCGAGGCCTGGGGCCAGACGGTGCTGGTCGAGAATCGGCCCGGTGGTTCGACCATGATCGGTGCCGAGGTGGTCGCACGCGCAACGCCGGACGGCTACACGATGCTCATGGCGACCGCCGCCTTCCCGGCGAACTTCAGTCTGTTCCGGAAGGTGCCCTACAAGCTCGCGGACTTCGCACCGGTATCGAACGTCGCCGAGTCGCCGAACGTGCTCGCGGTGCATCCGAGCGTGCCGGCGAAGAACGTGAAGGAACTGATCGCGTTGCTGCGCTCGCGGCCCGGGCAGATCAACTACGGCTCGGGTGGCGTCGGCGGGTCCACGCACCTGGCGGCCGAACTGTTCAAGCTGCTGGCCAAGGTCGACGTCACCCACATCCCGTACAAGGGCGGCGGCCCGGCAGTCACCGACCTGCTCGGCGGCCAGATCTCGATGATCTTCGGCAACCTGCCAGCGGTGCTGCCGCACGTGAAATCGGGCCGCATCAACGTGCTGGCCATCGCCTCGGCGAAGCGCTCGCCGACGATGCCCGACCTGCCGACGATGGACGAGGCGGGCGTGCGCGGCTTCGAGGCCTCGACCTGGGCCGGGCTGCTGATGCCTGCCGGCACGCCGCAGCCGATCATCGACAGGTTCTACGCCGACCTGCAGAAGATCTACGCGCAGCCCGACATGAAGCAGCGCATGGCCACCGGCGGCTTCGAGGCAATCGGCAGTTCGCCGAAGGAGTTCGCGGCCTACCTCGAGCTCGAGGTCGCGCGCTGGGAGAAGGTGATCCGCGTGGCTGGCATCAAGGCGGAATAGTGGCGGCGTCGATCAAGGTCCATGCGCCGGGCAGGCGGGTCAGCTGCGCCGGCGCACCGGCCGGGTGCCGACCTTCACGCTGAGCTTCAGCTCCTTGCGCTCGCGCACCAGCGTCACCGCGGCGGTGCTGCCTGGCCTGAGCGCGGCGACCGTGTTGAGCAGCGCACTTGTGTCGCCGACCGGCTTGCCCTCGATGGCGACCACCACGTCGCCCGGGCGCATGCCGCCCTCGTCGGCCGGGCCGCCGCGCACCACGCCGGCAACCAGCGCGCCGCCGCCGGCACCGATGCCGAACGATTCGGCGAGCGTCCGGGTGAGGTCCTGAGTCTCGACGCCTAGCCAGCCGCGCACCATCTGGCCGGAGGCGATCAGCTGGTCCATCACCTGGCGTACCGTCTCGGCCGGGATCGCGAAGCCGATGCCCTGCGAGCCGCCGCTGCGCGAGAAGATCAGCGTGTTGATGCCGATCAGGTTGCCCTGGGTGTCGACCAGCGCGCCGCCGGAGTTGCCCGGGTTGATGGCGGCATCGGTCTGCACGAAGTTCTCGAACGGGCTGACACCGAGCTGGTTGCGCCCGAGCGCACTGACGATGCCCATCGTCACCGTCTGTCCGACGCCGAACGGATTGCCGATCGCAAGCACCGCGTCGCCCACGCGTACCTTCGACGTGTCGCCGATGGCGATCGCCGGCAGGCTGCCCAGGTCGGCCTTGATGACGGCCAGGTCGGTGTCCGGATCCGACCCGACCACGGTCGCCGGTGCGCGGCGCCCGTCCGACAGTGCGACCTCGATCTGCGCGGCCGAATCGACGACATGGGCATTGGTGACGATGAAGCCGCCGGTGTTCACGATCACCCCCGAGCCCAGGCTGGCCGGCCGCTGTCGCGGCTCTGCCTCGCCGCGGCCACGTCCGCCGGGCATGCGGTCGCCGAAGAAGAACTGGAAGAACGGATCTTCCAGCGCCGAGTTGCGCTCACGCGGCGGCACGCGGGCGGTCGTGTAGATGTTCACCACCGAGGGCATCGCACGTGCGGCCGCATCCGACCAGGTGCCGGTCGCCGGCAGCGCCGGCGGCGGAGCGGCGGTGGCTGCCACCGGTGCGCCCGCCGGCCGCGGCGCCTGCGTTTCCGGCAATGAACGCCACGGCTGCAGCGCAGCGGGCATCAGGTCGGGCCGGAGCAGGGCAGCGACGAACCACACCCCGAGGGTGATCGTCACCGCCTGAGCGAACAGCAGCCAGAGCCTGCGCATACCGGATATCCCTAGATCGACGAACGGATCGAACCCCGCTCCAGCGCGGAGGCTACCATCGAGCCCGTCGACGCGCGATCCGGGCCCGCCCGTCCTGCAAGCCTGCCGCCCGGCACCCGCATCGGCACCCGCATCGGCACCCGCATCACCACCTATACCCCACCACTTCCCGGTTTCCAGCGCACCATGGACAGACAGGACCTGAGCGACTTCCTAGACCGGCTGCTGCCGCCTGCCTCGGTCGACGACTACTGCCCGAACGGCCTGCAGGTCGAAGGACGCAGGGACGTGCGGCGGCTGGTCACCGGCGTCACTGCGTCGCAGGCGCTGATCGATGCCGCGGTGGAGGCCGGTGCCGATGCACTGCTGGTGCACCACGGGCTGTTCTGGAAGGGCGACAGCGGCCGGCTCACCGGCTACCGGCGTGCGCGGGTCGCGCGCCTGATCGGCGCCAACCTGAACCTGTTCGCATTCCACCTGCCGCTCGACGTGCACCCCGAACTGGGCAACAACACCCGCCTAGGCCTGCAACTGGGCATCGAGCGCACCGGCTCGCTGGACCGGGCCGGCCTGCTGGCGATCGGCGACCTGCCGCCTCGGCTGACGGGGCCGACAACCCTGGGCGATTTCTCTGCGCAGGTCGCGCAGGTGCTGGGTCGGGTGCCGCTGGTGGTCGGCGATCCCGCCATGCCATTGCGCCGCGCTGCCTGGTGCACCGGCGGCGGGCAGCGCTACATCGAGGATGCCTGGCCGCATGCCGATGTGTTCATCACCGGGGAGGTCTCGGAGCAGACGGTGCACGTGGCGCGCGAATGCGGCATCGGCCTGATCTGCGCCGGACACCATGCCACCGAGCGCTACGGTGTGCAGGCGGTGGGCGAACACCTCGCCCGGGAACACGGCCTGGAGCACCGGTTCATCGACATCGACAACCCTGCCTGAAGTGCCGTTGCAGGCCGTTTCGGTCAACATTGCGCACGTCGAGAAGCGCGGGTAACGCGCTCTGACCACCCGGCAAACGCGTCGCAGTCCGGTCGCATGGGACTTCAGGTCTTGCATGCGATTCGGTACAATCCCGTGGTTACGGTTCCGGCAAAGGCTAGATTGGCATGAGCAATTCACCTTCGATGACCGCGCCCGCTGCTGGTAATGCAGGCAGCGGATCTTTCACGCCAGCTCCGGCTGGCGCCGAAATGCCGCAGCGACGCAAGCTGCTGCTGGCGGCGACCTCGGCGGTCGGGGCGGCGGGTGCCGCCGCCGTTGCCGCACCGTTCGTCGCCAGCTGGTTCCCGAGCGAGCGGGCGAAGGCCGCCGGCGCGCCGGTCGACGTCGACATCGCCGCGATCGAGCCCGGCATGCTGCTGCGTGCCGAGTGGCGCGGCCAGCCGGTCTGGGTGGTGCGCCGCACCCCCGAGATGCTGGCCTCGCTCGACGCCGTCAAGGCACGCCTGGCCGACCCCGACTCGAAGGCAGCGCAGCAGCCCGACTACGCGGCGAATGCCACCCGTTCCATCAAGCCCGAGGTGCTCGTGCTGGTGGGCATCTGCACGCACCTGGGCTGCTCGCCGACTGACCGTCTGCAGCCGAGCGAAGGCTGGTCGGGCGGCTTCTACTGCCCCTGCCACGGGTCGGTGTTCGACCTGGCAGGACGGGTATTCGCCGGCATGCCTGCGCCGACCAACCTGGTGGTACCGCCGTACAAGTACTTGAACGACACTCGCCTGCGCATCGGCGACGACAGCAAGGGGGCATGAGCGTCATGAGTCGAATCGTTGCAGCCGGTCAAGGGCTGATTGATTGGGTCGACGAGCGGTTTCCGCTGGTGTCGACGTGGAAGTACCACATGTCGGAGTACTACGCTCCGAAGAACTTCAACTTCTGGTACTACTTCGGCTCACTGGCGATGATCGTGCTGGTGCTGCAGATCGTCACCGGCATCTTCCTCACGATGAACTACAAGCCGGACGCTCTGACCGCGTTCGGTTCGGTCGAATACATCATGCGAGATGTGTCCGGCGGGTGGTTCATCCGCTACATGCACTCGACCGGCGCGTCGATGTTCTTCGTGGTGGTCTACCTGCACATGATGCGCGCGCTGCTGTACGGGTCGTACCGCAAGCCGCGCGAACTGCTGTGGATCTTCGGCTGCATGATCTACCTGGCGCTGATGGCCGAGGCGTTCATGGGCTACCTGCTTCCGTGGGGCCAGATGTCCTACTGGGGCGCGCAGGTGATCGTGAACCTGTTCGCCACCGTGCCGATCGTCGGACCGGAACTCTCGGTCTGGATCCGCGGCGACTTCCTGGTGTCCGACGCCACGCTGAACCGGTTCTTTGCGCTGCACGTCATTGCACTGCCGCTGGTGCTGGTCGGGCTGGTGTTCCTGCACCTGGTCGCGCTGCACGAAGTGGGTTCGAACAACCCCGACGGCATCGAGATCAAGAAGAACAAGGATCCGGTCACGGGCAAGCCGGTCGACGGCATCCCGTTCTTCCCGTACTACATCGTGAAGGACCTGATCGGTATCGTCGTGTTCTTCATCGTGTTCTTCGCGATCCTGTTCTTCGGTCCGGAGATGGGCGGCTACTTCCTCGAGTACAACAACTTCCTGCCGGCCGATCCGCTGCAGACTCCGGCGCACATTGCACCGGTCTGGTACTTCACGCCCTTCTACGCGATGCTGCGTGCGGTGCCGGCGTTGTTCGGTTCGCAGTTCGCCGGCGTGGCGGTGATGGGGGCAGGCGTGATCATCCTGTTCTTCCTGCCCTGGCTCGACAAGAGCCCGGTGAAGTCGATCCGCTACAAGGGTCCGATCTTCCGTACCGCACTGGCGATCTTCGTGTTCAGCTTCCTCGTCCTGGGCTACCTGGGCGTGGCAACGACCGACGTCTGGGGCAAGATGCCCGAAGTGCTGCCGATCATCGGCGGCGTCGAGGTCGCGACGATCGTCTCGCGCATCCTGACGCTCGCGTACTTCGCGTTCTTCCTCGCGATGCCGTGGTACAGCCGCATCGACAAGTGCAAACCCGAACCCGAGCGGTTGACATGATGAAGATGGCCAAGTTCAAGAACCGGGCTGTCGCAGCCCTCATCACCCTGGCCGCGGCGTTCACCGCGGCGGTCCCGACCGCAGCAACGGCGGCCAGCAGCGGTGCGCCTCTCCTGCATGCGCCGGTCAACCTGAAGGACGCGGTGTCGCTGCAGCGTGGCGCACACCTGTTCGTCAACTACTGCATGGGCTGCCACAGCGCGAACTACATGCGCTTCAACCGGCTGACCGACCTCGGGCTCACCGAAGAGCAGATCAAGGAATACCTGCTGTTCGCCACCGACAAGGTGGGTTCGCCGATGACCATCGCGATGCGTCCGGCGGATGCGAAAGAATGGATGGGCAAGGCGCCGCCCGACATGACCGTGATCGCGCGCTCGAAGCGGCCCGACTACATCTACACGCTGCTCAAGTCGTACTATGTCGACGAGACGCGTGCGCTGGGCTGGAACAACCTGGCCTATCCGAACATCGGCATGCCGCATCCGCTCTGGCAATTGCAAGGGGCGGCGCAGTTGAAGGTGGAGGACAAGGAATCGCACGGCCACACGGTGCAGGTGAAGAGCGTGGTGGCGGGCGAGCCCGGCCTGATGAACGCGGTCGAGTACGACCGTGCCGTGGGTGACCTGGTGAACTACCTGGTCTACATGGGCGAGCCCTGGAAGGTGCAGAGCAGCCGGGTCGGCATCATCGTCATGTTCTTCCTTTCGATCCTCCTCGTTTTCGTGTATCTGCTGAAGCTCGAGTTCTGGCGGGATATCAAGCACTGATCCACCCCTGACCGGCGCGGGATCCGCCCCGCGCCCCGGAACCCACTCACGCTGGCTCGAGACCAGCGGAGGAGAGAAAACACATGATGACCCTTTATTCGGGAACGACCTGTCCGTTCTCGCAGCGCTGCCGTATCGTCCTTTACGAAAAGGGCATGGATTTCCAGATCACCGACGTCGACCTGTTCAACAAGCCGGAAGACCTCGCGGTGATGAACCCGTACAACCGGGTGCCAGTTCTGGTCGAGCGCGACCTGGTGCTGTACGAGTCGAACATCATCAACGAGTACATCGACGATCGCTTCCCGCATCCGCAGCTGATGCCGGCCGACCCGGTGATGCGCGCGCGTGCGCGGCTGTTCCTGTACCGCTTCGAGAACGAACTGTTCTGCCATGTCGATACGCTCGAGAAGGGCAATGCCAAGACGGTCGACAAGGCACGACAGATCATCCGCGACAACCTGACCGTCATCGCCCCGGTATTCGCCAAGCAGAAGTACATGCTGGGCGAGGAGTTCTCGATGCTCGACGTCGCGATCGCACCGCTGCTCTGGCGGCTCGAGCACTACGGCATCGAACTGCCCCGCCAGGCGGCGCCGCTGGCGAAGTATGCCGAGCGGCTGTTCAGCCGGCCTGCCTTCATCGACGCGATGACGCCGTCCGAGAAGGTGATGCGCAAGTAGGGCGCGCGCAAATGACCGATCCGACCACCAAGCCCTACCTCGTGCGCGCCATCTACGAATGGTGCAGCGATTCGGGCTATACCCCGTACATCTCGGTGAAGGTGGACGAATCGACGCGCGTGCCGCTCGAGTACGTGAAGAACGGCGAGATCGTGCTCAACATCAGCCCCGACGCGACCCGCAACATCACCCTGGGTCGCGACGTGGTGCAGTTCTCCGCCCGCTTCAATGGAGTGTCGCGCGAGATCAGCGTGCCGATCGGCGCGGTATCGGCGATCTTCGCCAAGGAGAACGGGCAGGGGCTGTTCTTCCCGACCGAGCCTTCGTCCGGCAGCACTGGCCAGGCAACCGAGGCACCCGAGTCCCCGGCGTCCGGCAGTAACGGCAGCGGCGAAGGTCCCGGTCCGGATACACCGACGCGGCCGACTCGGGCGCACCTGCAGGTGGTGAAGTAGGGCAGGTGCCAGCACGCAGGGCCTATAATCCTGCGCCAGTGCCGGATTAGCTCAGCTGGTAGAGCAGCGGTTTTGTAAACCGAAGGTCACGGGTTCGAATCCTGTATCCGGCACCAACCCTGATGCGGCAGTCGGCGAGACAGCCGCCTGCCCGCTGCCTCCGCCGTCCCTTGACGGACGGCGTGTTGCTCGTCGCCCGGTGGGACCACGATGCGCTCGGCCACGAGCCGCGTGGCCGGACATCCGCAAGCCCGCGTGCCTCTAAAGCCGGGTTCGACCAGCCTTGCGTCCGGTGCTAAAGAAACAGCGTCGCATGCCGATACGACCGGAATGTATGTTCAATGACATCCCAGAGGCTCCCCGTGCTCACCAAAGGACTGTTCCGTTTCCTCGCCGTCACCGCCCTCGCAGCCGCTGGCATGACGCCCGCCATCGCTCAGCAGAGCGCGATCGACTCCCAGCTGTCGCGCCTGAGCGAGCGCATGGAGGGGCGCAACATGGCCCAGGCCGCGCGCGACCTCACCGGTTCGCTGCGTAACGGCCAGCGCACCGACTGGACGATCTTCCTGGTGAAGGGCGTCGACTACCGTATCCATGGTGTCTGCGACAACGATTGCCGCGACCTCGACTTGATCCTGCTCGACGAGCGGGGCAACGAGATCTCCAAGGACACTTCCACCGACGACATCCCGATCGTCAATGCACGCCCGAAGTGGACCGGCCGATTCACGCTGCGCGTGATCATGGAAGACTGCAAGGTCAACCCCTGCAACTACGGCGTGCGCTTCTTCACCGATCGGTAACCGCGGTCAGCCGCCCTCCTGCAGGAAGCGCAGCACGCGCGCATTGAATGCGTCCGGCCGGGTCTTCGACAGCGAATGGCCGCCGCTGTCCATCAGTTCCAGCTGCGCCCCCGGTATGGCGCCGGCCAGTGCCTGTGCATGGTAGGCCGGGGTGATGTAGTCGTCGCGCGCAGCCATCACCAGGGTCGGCGTGGTGATCCGATGCAGGTCGGCACGGCGGTCGAATGCCGTGATGGCATCGATGCGTCCGATCGACACCTCGACCGGCGGGGCGTTCGTCGCGGCGCGGCGCAGTTCTGCTTCGATCTCGGCATCGTGATCATTCACGTAGTCCGGTGAATACAGCCAGAGCGGGTGGAAGCGCCCGTGCAGGTCGGAGCCGGTCTGCTGGTACATCATCCGCCGGGCCTCGAACAGGCGGCGGAACCACGGATCGCACCAGGTCCAGGTGGCGTAGATGCACATGCGCGCGAGTCGCTCCGGATGCAGCACCGCCAGCGTCTGCCCGATCGCACCGCCGGTGGACTGCCCGACCAGATGCACCCGCTCCAGCCCGAGTGCGTCGAGCAGCGCGATCACGTCTGCAGCCATGCCGTCGACCGAGAAGGTGCGCTGCAGGCGGTCGCTGCTACCGGTGCCGCGCTGGTCGTAGGTGATCACCCGGTAGTGCTGGCTGAAGAACGGTACCTGCGGCGCCCATGACCGGCCGGTGCCGTTCAGGCCGCTGACGAACAGCAGCGGTTCGCCGCTGCCGGTTTCCTCGTAGGCGATCTCGCCGTCGCCGATGGCAATCGTGGGCATGCTCGCTCCTTTCTGGTGGGGCTGCGTCAGTCGGTACGCGTCGCGCGGACGATCTCGTCGAAGCGCGGATACAGGTGCGCGAAGTCGGTGTCGGTCATGCCCTGCTCGATCGCCGCGGCGAGGAACTCGCTGGTGAGCGTGCCCAGCGGTACCTGCGCGCCCAGGGATCCGGCGAGCGTCACCGCCATCGAGACGTCCTTGCGCAGGTTGTACACGCGCGAGCGCGCATCCCACTTGCCGGACAGGATGTGTGCCGGGAAACGCACTTCGCTTGCATAGCTTCGCGCGTTGGACACGTTGAATACACCGATCATGTCGGCGAGGCTGATGCCGGCGGCCTCGGCCATGCGCCCGCCCTCGCAGGTGGCGAGGAACACCGTATGGCAGACCATGTTGTGGATCAGCTTCATCGTGTGGCCGGTGCCGCTGCCGCCAAGATGGAACAGGCGCTTCGAGATGCGTTCGAGCAGGCCGCGGGTGCGCTCGAACGCATCCCGGTCGCCACCGACCATCAGGGTCAGCGTTCCGGCATCCGCCCCGGCCGCACCACCGCTCATGCCGGCATCGAGGTAGGCGATGCCGCGTTCGGCCGCGCGCGCGGCGATCGCCCGCGTCTCGACCGGGTCGGAGGTGGTGAAGTCGTACACCACCAGCCCGGGCGCTGCCTGCGCCAGCACGCCATCAGGGCCGTCGAAGCAGTCGGCGATCTCGGGGGTCGCCGGCACGATGAAGAAGATCGTGCCGCAGGAGGCGGCCATCTGCCCCGGGGTGGCCACCTCGACGCCCGGCATCGCAGCCAGGGCCTCGCGTGCGGCCGGGACCACGTCCCAGACCGCCAGCGGCACGCCGGCCCGCTGGAAGTTGCGTGCGATGCCGCCACCCATGTTGCCCAGACCCACCACCCCGACCTTGCGCCCGTCCATCGTGCCTCCGTTCATCCGTTTCGTGATCGCTCCGAGGCGCGATGATGCTACCGGGCCGCCACGCCGGGCAACCGTCGCGTTTCAGCGACGGTTGCCACCTCGCGCACCACCTCGCGTCCGGCCGCCCGCCAGACCGAGGCGCGGTTCCCGAGTAGCTGCGGCGCGGCCGGATGTATCCTACGAAGGCGCGGTCGCCTGTCGGTGGCCGGCCGATCCTGAGGTTTCACCTGGACCATCGATCCCGGGCGCAGCTACTGGCCAGCGCCTGGCAGGGCGCCGACGGTCGCCGAGAGGGTGGCGTGGGCAAAGGCGAATCCGGGCAGGCTGAGCTTCGGTTGCAAAGAGAAGACGATGATCAACGCTCCGCCCCCGATGCGCGTCCTGCGCCTTGACCATGTCGTGCTCAGGGTGCAGGACCTGGCCCGCGCCGAAGCCTTCTATGCCCGGCTGCTCGGTGCAGCGGTGGAGCGCCGGCTCGACACGCCGATCGTGCTGGTGCAGCTGCGCATCGGTGAATCCCTGCTCGACCTGGTACCCGGCCGCGTGCCTGTTCCGGGCGACGACGGCGCCGCCGACAACATGGAGCACTTCTGCATGCGGGTCGATCCCTTCGATCCCGAGGCGATCACCGCGCACATCGTCGCCTGCGGCGGCGTGCCGGAACCGGCGCGCGAGCGCTACGGCGCCGACGGATTCGGCTGGTCGATCTACCTGCGCGATCCGGACGGGAACCGGGTCGAGTTGAAGGGACCGCCGACGCGGCAACTGGGCGACCCGAAGCCCGCGTCCTGATCGGTGCGGGCGCAACGCCTGCGCCGAAGACCGGCCTGACGTGGACGCGAGGAGCAGCGGCTGCGTCCACCGCGGCCCCGCGCAGGGCCATAATGAGCATGCCCCGCAGGCCGGCCCACCCGGAGATCCACTTGTCGCTCAGTACACGCCTGATCCTGCTGCTCCTTGTCGCGGTGGTACCCGCTGTCTCGGTGGAGGTCTACAACGACTGGCGGCTGCGCCTCGAGCGGGGGGATGAACTGCGCCGCACCGCGACCGCGCAGGCCGACATGCTGTCCGGCGAGCTGCAGCGCATCGTGACCGGCATGGAGCAGCTGCTGGTCGCGGCGGCCAATGCGCCCGAAGCGCTGCGCGAGGATGCCGCCTGCGATGCCTACATGGCGCGCCTGCAGCAGGCCTTCGAGTTCGTGTCCAACATCGGGGTCACCGGCCCCGACGGGGTGGTGCGCTGCCTGAACGAGCCGTTCGAGCGCGGCAGGGTGTCGAACGCCGATCGCCGGCACTTCCGCGTGGCGATGGAGACCGGCCGCTTCGCCATCGGCGACCTGTTCGTCGGGCGGGTCACCGGGAACAAGGTGTTCGGCTTCGCGTACCCGGTCAAGGATGCGCGGACCGGGCAGGTGACCGGGGTCGTGTTCGCCTCGCTCAAGCTCAGCTGGCTGGCCGAACAATTCGCGCGCAAGCCGCTGCAGGCGGGTGCGCTGGTGGTGGTGGCCGACACGCACGGCCGGATCATCACGAACCTTCCGGGCCCCGACCGCAGCGGCGCGCTGCTGCCCGACTCGTGGTCGCCGCTGCTGAAGGCCGCCTCGTCCGGCATCGTCGAGAAGGAACCGGAGCCATTCTTCGACACCCGCGACCAGATCGTCGCCTACGTCCCGGACAGCGTGGCCCCCGAGGGCATCAGCATCCTGGTCGGCCTCGACCGCGATCGTGCGCTGCGCGAGATCAACGCGGCGAGCGTGCGCAGCAAGGCAGTGGCCCTGTTGGCACTGTTCACCGGGCTGCTGCTCACGCTGCTGCTGGTGCGGCTGTTCATCCAGCGGCCGCTGGCGGCGATCCTGGATGTGGTGCATGCGGTGCAGGCGGGCAACTTCGCGGCGCGCACCGGCGTCCTGCGCACGCGCAGCGAGGTCGACCGGATCGCCGCCGCGCTGGACCACCTGCTCGACGAGATCGGACGGCGCATCCGCGAGAAGCAGGCGGTCGAGGACCAGCTGCGCGCAGCGCGCGACGAGGCGGTACGCATCAGCGCCGCCAAGACCGAGTTCCTCGCCTCGGCCAGCCACGACCTGCGCCAGCCGCTGCAAACCCTGGCACTGATCGCGCAGGTGCTGGCACGCCCCCTCCCGCCCGGGCAGCAGGCGCGCTCGGCGCAGATCGTCAACCGCGCGGTGAGCCACCTGGGTGCGATGGTCGAGACCCTGGTCGACGTCGCGCAGCTCGACAGCGGGCGCATCGTGCCGCGCATGCAGCCGGTGCCCCTGGCGTCGATCCTGTCCACGATACACAACGAGTTCATCGCGATCGCCGCCGAGAAGGGGGTCGAGTTCACGCTGATGCGCTGCGACGGATGGGTGTACTCCGACCCGACGCTGCTCAGCCGCATCCTGCGCAACCTGGTGTCGAACGCGATCAAGTTCACGCCGACCGGTGGCCGCGTCACGCTGCGCTGTTCGCGCGGGGCTCACGGACTGGTGCTGGCGGTGGAAGACACCGGCGTGGGCATACCCGCAGACAAGCAGCGCGAGATCTTCGAGGAGTTCCGGCAGCTCGACAATCCTGAGCGCGACCGGCGCAAGGGCATCGGCCTCGGGCTGGCGATCGTCGACAAGCTCGCGCGCCTGCTGGACCATCCGCTCGCCGTCGAATCCGCGCAGGGGGCTGGCGCGACGTTCATGGTGACCGTGCAGCCGTGCGAGCCGGGGATCGAGCAATCGCACCCGGCTGTCGAAGCTTACCTGCGCCTCTCTGCCAGAATCCTGGTGGTCGAGGACGACGTGCTGGTGGCGGAGGCGACCGCGGCCATGCTGTCCAGCTGGGGGGCCATGGTCACGCTCGCATCCGACGTGCCCGATGCGATCGAACGGCTCGCGTCCGTCCGCTTCGACGCCGTGCTGTGCGACTTCCGGCTGCCCAGCGGCAGCGGCCTGGATGTGCTGCGGTTTGCCCGGTCGAGGGATTTCGGTACGCTCTGCGTCCTCATTACCGGGGAGGCTCCATGGAACGTGGACACGATTGCCGGGCAGGACGGAATCCCGGTGCTGCGCAAGCCGGTGTCCCCGGCGGATTTCGTGCGTGCGCTGCAATCGCTGGCACGCGTAGGCACGGAGCAGGCCGGTGAGTGACGCAGGTGGCGCCCCGCTGCACGAACTCACGCTGTCCAGGCTCGCGGAGCTGATCGCGGCGAGGCAACTGTCGCCGGTCGAACTCGCCCGTTCGCTGCTCGATCGCATCGAGGCGATCGACCCGCAGGTCAATGCATTCATCACCGTCACCGCCGATGCCGCGCTGGCGCAGGCACGTCGGGCCGAATCCGAGATCGCAGGCGGTGGCTGGCGCGGGCCGATGCATGGCATGCCGTTCGCGTTGAAGGACATCTTCGACACCGCGGGCGTGCTCACCTCGGGCCATTCCCGCATCTGCATCGACAATGTCCCGGCGCGCGACGGCTTCGCGGTGGCGAAGCTGCAGGCGGCAGGAGCCGTGCTGCTGGGCAAGCTGGCCACGCACGAGTTCGCGCACGGCGGGCCGTCGCTCGACCTGCCCTGGCCCCCGGCGCGCAATCCGTGGAACCTCGAGCACATCACCGGGGGGTCGAGCAGCGGTCCGGGTGCCGCGCTGGCGGCCGGCTTCGTCCCGGCCGCGCTCGGCAGCGATACCGGAGGCTCGATCCGCACGCCGTCGGCGCTGTGCGGCCTGGCCGGGCTCAAGCCCACGTATGGCCTGGTCAGCCGTGGCGGCGTGCTGCCGAACTCGTGGTCCTTCGACCACTGCGGCCCGATGGCGCGCACGGTGGAGGATTGCGCGATCCTGCTGCAGGCGATCGCCGGCCATGATCCAGCGGATCCGGCCAGCGCCGCGCGGGCGGTGCCGGACTACCGTGCCGCACTGCGCGGGCAGGAAGACCTGCGCGGCGTGCGCATCGGTGTCGCCCGCCACCTGTGGGAGCAGGATGTCGACACCCCGGCCGAACTGGTGCGCGCGACCGAAGCGGCCCTGGACGTGCTGCGATCGCTCGGCGCGAGCGTCGAAGAGATACGGATGCATCCGGCACAGGTCTATCACGATGTGAAGACGGTGATCTCGCTGTCCGAGCTGTTCTCGATCTACCGGGACGCGCTGGTGTCGCGGCCCGCCGACTTCGGCGAGGACTTCCTCGGCCGTGGCGGCCTCGCCGGCGCGCTGTTCCAGGCGTCCGACTACATGCTCGCGCAGCGGGTACGGCGCGGCCTGCTCGAGGCGGCGCTGCCGCTGTACGAGCGGTTCGATGTGCTCGTCACCCCTGGCGCCGGTCCTGCGCCCAGGCTCGATGCGCACCGCACGGTGTCCTTCTGGGAGAAGCCGTCGCTGTTCTCGCCGTTCAGCGTGCTCGGCAACCCGGCGCTGATCGTCTGCTGCGGCTTTGCCGGCAACGGCCTGCCGATGGGCCTGCAGATCGGTGGCCGTCCGTTCGATGAGTCGACCGTGCTGCGCGTCGGCCATGCCTATGAACGCGCGACCGGCTGGCAGGCGCGCCGGCCTGTGCTGGTGCCTGGTACACCGCGTCCGCCGGTGGAGCTGGCGCCGGCGGCGCCGCTGGATGCGCGCGTGACGCCGCAGGTGCGCGCCGCTGCTGCGGCGCTGGCCGGCCAGGCCGGGCTGGACCTCGACGAACGCCGGTTCGAACTGCTGCTGCGCGCCGCCCCGCATGCGTTCGCGATGATCCGCCGCATCCGCGAACCGCTGGCGCGCGCGGCCGAACCGGCCAGCGCCTTCCGTTTCGATTCCTGCACGCTTCCTGGAGAATGACGATGCGCCCGATTGCCCACGCAGACCTGCTCGCAGCGACCCCGGTGAACCGCCTCGCCGGTCGCGTTCCCCGCCAGATCCATGCCGCGATCGCGTCGATGTTCTGCCTGTCCTGCCTCGCCCCGGGCGCCGTCGCCGCGGCGGAGGCTTTCCCCGTCAAGCCGGTGCGCTTCATCGTGCCGTTCGCCGCTGGCGGTGCCGCCGACGTGATGGCGCGCACGATCGGTGCCCAGTTCAGCCAGTCCTGGGGCCAGACCACGATCGTCGACAACCGTACCGGGGCCGGTGGCCTGATCGCGGCCGAACTCACCGCCCGCGCTGGAGCCGACGGCTACACCCTGATGCTGGCGGAGCCCGCGCTGGCCAGCCTGCCTTCGCTCTACAGCAAGCTGTCGATCGACGTGATGCGCGACTTCACGCCGCTGGGCGGGATCGCGACCGCGCCGCAGGTGGTGACGGTCGCCAACGTCGTGCCGGCGAAGACGGCGCAGGAACTGATCGCCTTCGCGCGCGCCAACCCGGGGAAGTTCAACTTCGGATCGCCGGGCCGGGGCACGACCGGAGACCTGAGCGGCGAGCTGTTCCGGATGATGGGCAAGTTCGAGTTCACCGTCGTGCCCTACAAGGGCGCCGTGCCGGCCCTGGCGGCGCTTGCAGGCGGCGAGGTGTCGTTTTCGGCCAGCAGCATGCTTGCGGCGATGCCGCTGGTGAAGGCGGGCAAGATGCGCGCGGTCGGCACCACCGGACCGAAGCGGCACAGCCTGACGCCCGAGATCCCGACGATGGCCGAGCAGGGGCTGGCCGGCTACCAGATCATGCAGTGGTGGGGCCTCGTTTCGCCGCGCGGCACGCCGGCCGGCGTCGTGTCGGCGATCAATGCCGAGATCGGGCGCGCGCTGGCGACTCCGGAACTGAAGGAGCGGCTGGCCACGCTCTATGCGGAGCCCTGGCCGAGCAGCCCGCAGGCGTTCGGCGCGTTCCTGAAGTCGGAGATCGACGCGCTGGGCAAGATCATCCGCGCGGCCGGGATCAAGGCAGAATAGGGCCATGGTGAAGAGCGTTCACGACATGGGTGGCGACCCGGCCGGTCCGATCCAGCGGGCCGAGCATGCACGCACGCTGTTCGACCAGCGCGTCGATGCGATGCTGCGCCTGCTCGCCCATCCGCAGAAGGGCCATTTCACCGTCGATGCGATGCGCCGGTGCATCGAGTCGCTCGATCCTCAGGCCTACCACGACCTGTCCTACTATGAACGCTGGTTGAGGGCCGTGCGCCTGCTGGCGATCGAGCGCGGGCTGGTCGGCCAGACGGAACTCGAGCAGCGCATGGCCACGCTTGCCGCAGCGCGCAGGGCGGGTGCATGAGCGCGCGCCAGCCGCTGCCCGCCGGCATGCCGGTCACTGTTCTCACCGGCGAGCCGTCCACGCATTGCCGCACGCCGCATTACCTGCGCGGCAAGCGCGGGGTGGTGGTGCGTGCGCTCGGTCGCTACCCGAACCCGGAAGCGCTGGCGTACCACAAGCCCGGCCTGCCGGCGCTCACGCTGTACCAGGTCGAGTTCGATGCTGCCGAGGTGTGGGGAGACCGGCTGCGCGAGGCTCCCTACCGGATCATCGCCGACCTGTTCGAACACTGGCTCCAGCCACTTGACGCCGCACCGGAAGGCTCCCGATGACCGTCCACGACCATGGCGACCACGTCCACCATGACCACGACCATGATGGCGATGCCCATCCGCATGCGCCGGTCGACGACCTGGACCACTACCAGCCCGAATCGCTGCTGATGGAGCAGGCCCTGCGTGAACTGCTGGTCGAGAAGGGGGTGTTCACTGCCGGTGACCTGCAGCGCCAGATCGACCTGACCGAATCGCGCACCCCGGCGCTCGGTGCCGCGATCATCGCGCGGGCCTGGCTCGACGATGCGTTCCGTGCGGCACTGCTGGCCGACGCCAAGCTGGCACTGGGACGGGCGTTCGACCTCGACCTGGCCAACACGCCGGAGCTGACCGTGCTCGAGAACACGGCGCAGCTGCACCACGTGGTGTGCTGCACGCTGTGTTCCTGCTATCCGCGCAACATCCTCGGCATCCCGCCCGCCTGGTACAAGAGCCGCGAGTACCGTTCGCGGGTGGTGATCGAGCCGCGTGCCGTTCTCAGTGAGTTCGGCACCGAGCTGCCTGCCCAGCGCGAGATCCGCGTCGTGGACTCCACCGCGGACATGCGCTACCTGGTGATCCCGCTGCGTCCCGAGGGCACCGACGGCTGGGACGAACAGCGGCTCGCCGGCCTGGTCACCCGCGACAGCATGATCGGCGTGTCGCAGGCGCTCGCCCCCTGAGGGCGCGGCCGGCTGGCAGCGCGCAGGGCGTCCGATGACCGCACCAG
The DNA here is from genome assembly GCA_947458265.1 of Betaproteobacteria bacterium. Lineage (GTDB taxonomy): Bacteria > Pseudomonadota > Gammaproteobacteria > Burkholderiales > CAIKXV01 > CAIKXV01. The sequence goes on along the minus strand of CANGYF010000007.1, from coordinate 146,773 downwards.
TGCAGGATGTACGCATGCGCGGCTTCTCCGCGCGGGCCACGGTCGAGGATGCGCTGGCCTGGATCGACGCGCAGGCCGCAGTGCTCGGCCCCGAGGTAGTGCTGCTCGACGCGCTGCATGGTCGCGTGCTGGCCGCCGACCTGCACTCGACCATGGACGTGCCGTCGTTCGACCGCTCCGCGATGGACGGCTATGCGCTGCGCGGCGCCGGGACCAACGGCGCCGGCGACTACAACCCGCTGTCGTTCGCCGTCGTCGGCCAGGCGCTGCCGGGGCGACCCTACGAAGGCAGTGTCGGCATCGGCAGCGCCGTGCGCATCATGACCGGCGCGCCGCTGCCGGACGGCGCTGATGCGGTGGTACCAGCCGAGTACGCGACCGAACGCGATGGCCGGGTCGAGGTCACCGCGCCGCTGGCACCGGGCAAGCATGTCGGGCGCCGTGCCGAGGACGTGGCCGAGGGATCGCTGCTGCTCGCGGCCGGGCGCCGGCTGCGGGCGCAGGACGTCGGGCTGATCGCCTCGATCGGCCTGGACCGAGCACAGGTCGTGCGCCGCCCGCGGGTGCGCATCGTGGTCACCGGCGACGAACTGGCGCTGCCCGGCACGCCGAAGGGCCTGCACCAGGTCTACGACGCGAACTCGAGCATGCTCTGCGGGCTGGCCGTGCGCGATGGCGGTGATCTCGAACCCGTGCTGCATGTCGCCGACCGGCGCGAAGCCATCCGCGAGGCGATCTGCGCGCCCGGTGCCGATGTGGTGCTGGTCTCCGGTGGCTCCAGCGTCGGCAGCGAGGACCATGCGCCGGGCATCGTCGCGGCTGAAGGCGAGCTCGGCGTGCATGGCGTCGCGATGCGACCGTCCAGCCCGGCCGGCTTCGGACGGGTCGGCGCTGCGCTGGTGTTCCTGCTGCCGGGCAACCCGGTGTCCTGCCTGTGCGCCTACGACTTCTTCGCCGGCCGCGCACTGCGCATGCTCGGCGGCCGCCCGTCCGGATGGCCGCACCCGGTGCGCCGCGTGCTGCTCACCCGCAAGATCGCCTCGCAGGTCGGCCGGGTCGACTACTGCCGCGTGCGCCTGGGCGAGGACGGCGCCGAGCCGCTCGCGTTGAGCGGCGCATCGATCCTGTCGTCCACCACCCGCGCCGACGGCTTCGTGATCGTCCCCGGCGACAGCGAAGGCCAGGCGGCAGGCACCGCCGTCGACGTGTACCTTTACGAGCCCTGATATCCGACACCCGCCACCCGGGTTGGACCGCATGCCGGACAAGACCAGCAAGGCCGGTGCACGCAGCGCCGCGCGCCAGGAGCAGTTCCTCGAAGTCATCACCCGCGACGAAGCCACCGACCGCTTCCGCCGCCACCTGCTGCTCGCGCCACTGGGCCGCGAGACGGTGCCGCTCGGCCACGCACTGCACCGCGTGCTGGCCGCGACCGTGATGTCGCCGGTCGACGTGCCGGCCTTCGATCGCTCCAATGTCGACGGCTTCGCCCTGGTCGCCGCCGACACCTTCGGTGCCATGGAGGAGAGCCCACGGCGTCTCGCGCTCAACGACGAGGTGATCGAACCAGGTCGAGCACCGGCCGAGCTTGTCGCCAGCGGTCGGGCGTCGATCATCGCCACCGGCGGCATGCTGCCGCGCGGCGCCGATGCGGTGATCATGGTGGAGCAGACCGAGGCCACTGATGACGGCGGCGTGGAATGTCGCAACTCGGTGCCGCCCGGGCAGAACATCACCTTCGCCGGCACCGACATCGCGCGCGGCGAGACGGTGCTGCGCCAGGGCCAGCGGCTTACCTCGCGCGAGATCGGCGTGCTCGCCGCGATCGGGCTGGCCGAGGTCGAGGTTTGGCGCAGGCCGCGGGTGGCGATCGTGTCCACCGGCAACGAGATCGTCGCGCCCGGGTCGCCGCCCCGTCCCGGCGCGGTGTTCGATTCCAATGCGGCGATCATCGGGGCTGCGGTGGAGGAACTCGGCGGTGAGCCGATCCAGCTCGGCATCGTCGCGGACGACGATGCACAGCTCGAGGCGGTGCTCGCACGCGGGATGGAAGCGGACATGGTGATCCTGTCCGGCGGCACGTCCAAGGGCGCGGGTGATCTCTCGTACCGGGTGGTGAGCCAGCTGGGCAACCCGGGCATCGTCGCGCACGGCGTCGCGCTCAAGCCGGGCAAGCCGGTCTGTCTCGCGGTGACCGATGGCAAGCCGGTGGTGATCCTGCCCGGCTTCCCGACCTCGGCGATCTTCACCTTCCACGAGTTCGTCGCGCCGGTGCTGCGCGCGTTCGCCGGGCTGCCGCCCGAAAGAAGGCAGTCGGTACAGGCGAAGCTGCCGGTGCGCATCAATTCGGAGCGCGGGCGTACAGAGTACCTGCTGGTGGGGCTGTTCGACGGTGAGGCCGGCCTTGCCGCCTATCCGATGGGCAAGGGCTCCGGCTCGGTCACCGCGTTCAGCCAGGCCGACGGCTTCGTCACCATCGGGCAGCACCAGGAGATCGTCGCTGCCGACACGCCGGTCGACGTGCAACTGCTCGGCTCGGGGCTCGAAGCCCCCGGCCTGGTGGCGATTGGCAGCCATTGCGTCGGGCTGGATGCGCTGCTCGGCGAGTTGCAGGTACGGGGCGCGAGCGTGAAGGCGCTGCATGTCGGCAGCATGGGTGGCCTGGCCGCGGCACGGCGGGGCGAGTGCGACATCGCCGGTATCCACCTGATGGATCCGGCGACCGGCACCTACAACCGCCACCTCCTCGATGACGGCCTGCTGCTGGTCGAGGGCTATCGGCGCATGCAGGGGCTGGTGTTCCGTCCGGGGGACGGGCGTTTCGAAGGCCGGTCGCTCGCCGAAGCGGTCGCCGTGGCGCTAGCCGATGCAGACTGCACGCTGGTCAACCGCAACCCGGGCAGCGGTACGCGCGTACTGGTCGACCGGCTGCTCGACGGCCGACAGCCAGCGGGGTACGGCGTGCAGACGAAATCGCACAACGCGGTGGCGGCGGCCGTCGCGCAAGGGCGTGCGGACTGGGGCATCGCGATCGATACCGTCGCCGCTCAATACGGCCTCGGCTTCATCCCGATGCAGGAAGAGCACTACGACTTCGTGGTGCCGGAGGCGAGGGCGGCGCGGCCTGCGGTGCGCGCGTTCATCCTGCTGCTGCAGGAACCGGCAGTACGGCAGCGGCTCGTGGCGCTGGGCTTCCGCCTGTAGCCCGGTCCAGGCACATCCGCCTGTTGGCACGCCGGGCCGCGCGCTGGCGCCGCTGCCGCGGCTGGCCTGAGCCCGGCCGACCGTGCGATCATCGGGGGTTTGCCGGCCCGGTGACAGTCCCGGACGGCGCGAGAGGAGTAGCAATGAAACTGCTGGTTCTGCCGGGCGACGGCATCGGCCCCGAGATCACCGATGCGACGCTTGCCGTCTGCAACGCGGCCGACGCTCGATTCGGCCTCGGGCTGAAGTACGACCACGACCTGATCGGCTTCCCGGCGCTGGAGAAGTACAAGTCCACCTTCCCCGACCATGTGCGCGCCAAGGTCGCCCACTGCGACGGCGTGATCCTCGGCCCGGTGTCGCATCTCGACTACCCGCCCCGCGACCAGGGCGGCATCAACCCGTCGGGCGAGTTCCGCGTGAAGTGGGACCTCTACGCGAACATCCGCCCGGCGAAGAGCCGGATGGGCCTGTCGCGCGTCGGCTTGCCGATGGACCTGATCATCGTGCGCCAGTGCACCGAGGGCTTCTACGCCGACCGCAACATGTTCATGGGCGTGGGCGAGTTCATGCCGACGCCGGACATCGCGATCGCGGTGCGCAAGATCACCGCCGAGGCCTCGCGCAAGATCGCCGTCGTGTCGTTCGAACTGGCACGCGGACGCCGCAAGAAAGTCACCATCGTGCACAAGCACAACGTGATGAAGATGTCCGACGGCCTCTGGCTGCGCGAGGCACGCGCGGTGGCCAAGGACTACCCGGATGTCGAGGTCGAAGAGAAGATCGTCGATGCGATGGCCGCGCTGCTGGTGCGCGATCCGTCGAAGTTCGACGTGGTGATGGCCGAGAACATGTTCGGCGACATCCTGTCCGACGAAGCCGGCGAACTGTCCGGCAGCCTCGGCCTGGCCGGCTCGACCAACCAGGGCGACGATTTCTGCGTTGCCCAGGCACAACACGGTTCGGCCCCCGACATCGCCGGCAAGGGCATCGCCAACCCGACTTCGCTGATCCTGTCCGCCGGCATGCTGTTCGACTGGTACGGCCGGCGCACCGGCAATGCGAAGCTGGTCGAGGCCGCCGCCGCGATGGAGCGGGCGATCGACTCGGTGATCGTCGATCCGAAGCGCCGCACCGGCGACCTCGGTGGACCGCTGGGCACCACCGCGTTCACCGCGGAAGTGGTGCAGGCCCTGGCCATCGCCTGAACGGGACGCACTGCCATGACCCTTCGAATCGGACTCATCCACGCGACGCCGCTGGCGGTCGCCCCGATCAACGACGCCTTGCGTGCCGGCCTCCCCGGCGCGCAGCCGATGAACCTGCTCGACGATTCGCTCGCGTTCGATCGCGCCGCGCCAGGTGGCATGCAGGTCGATTTCGCGCCGCGCTTCAGGGTGCTCACCGACTACTGCGTCGCGCAGAAGGTGGACGGCATCATCTACACCTGCTCGGCGTTCGGCGAGGCGATCGACACGGCGCGCCGTGACGCGCCGCTGCCGATGCTCAAGCCGAACGAGGCGATGGTCGAGGAGGCGGTCGCGGCCGGGATGCCGATCGTCGTGCTGGCAACCTTCGCGCCGAGCATTCCCTCTATGGAGGTCGACTTCCGCGAGGCGATCGGGCCGGGTGGACGGATGCCGGAATTGATCGGCGTACATGTGCCGGACGCGCAGCGCCTGCTCGGCGAGGGCGATACGGCCACGCATGACCGTCTGATCGCCGAGGCGGCTGCACGCCACAAGGGGCAGGGCAGGCTGCTGCTGTCGCAGTTCTCGATGGCGCGCGCGGCTGCCGCGGTCGAGGCGGCGACCGGCGAGCGGCCGCTGACCAGCCCCGAAAGCGCCGTGGCGAAGATGAAGCGCATCCTGCTCGGCTGAACGGGCTCCACTGCCCGGAACCCGTCCCGGGCACTTTTCGGACGGCATGCCGCTCGTAGCATTGCGTTCATCCGGCGCTGATAGACTCGAACGCTTATAGCTGTCTGCCCTGTCAACCAGGAGTTCGAGATGAAATCGCAGCCGCATCCGTTGCCGTCGCCCTGCCCGTTTTCCGTCCAACCGCGACCGGCCTCGCCGGCGCGCCGCCTCGCTCTGCTGGCTGCCGCTGGCGTGCTGGCGCTGCCGGTACCGGGCGCCGGCCTGGCCGTTGCTGCAGACGCATTTCCGCAGAAGCCGGTGCGCATCATCGTCCCGTTCCCGCCGGGCGGTGGTACCGATTTCGTCACCCGGGTGATCCAGCAGCCGCTCTCGGACCTGCTCGGCCAGCCGGTGCTGATCGACAACCGGGGTGGCGCGCAGGGCGTGGTTGGCACGCAGATCGGCGCGCGCTCGGCCAACGACGGCTATACGCTGGTCATCGCCGAGATCGGCGCGACGGCGATCGCCCCGGCGATGAGCCCGAAGCCGCCGTTCGACCCGATCCGCGACTTCGTGCCGATCGGCATGCTGGTCGAGCAGCCGTACCTGATGAGCATCCATCCGTCGGTGCCGGCGAAGACGCTGGCTGACTTCGTGAAACTGGTGCAGGCGAACCCGGGCAAGTACAACTTCGGCTCCGGCAATGCGACCGCGCATGTCGCCCAGGAAGTGTTCTACTCGACGGCGAAGCTGAAGATGACCCACATCCCCTATCGCGGCTCCGGCCCGTCGATGGCGGCGCTCCTGGCGAACGAAGTGCAGGTGATCTTCTCCGGGCCGACCGCGGCCATCCCGCAGATCAAGGCAGGCAAGGTGCGGCCGCTGGGCGTTACTTCGCCGAAGCGCTCGGGCGAACTGCCGGATGTGCCCACGATGGGCGAGCAGGGCTACAAGGGCTTCGAGATCCGCGGCTGGTACGGGCTGATGGCACCGGCCGGCACGCCCCGGCCGGTCGTGATGCGGCTGAACGAGGCGGTCAACAAGGTGCTGTCCGGCGGGCCCGCAGCCCAGACGCTCAAGGATCGCGGCTTCGACCCGGCGCCGATGTCGCCGGAGGACTTCGGCAAGTACCTGCGTGCCGAAGTTGCGCGATGGGCAAAGGCGGTCAAGCAGTACGAGGTCAAGTCGACCGACTGACCGCCGCCGGCAATCCTGCAGGGGCAGACGACCGACCCGATAAGCTGAGACAATCGGTCTTTGCTTGATCGGGGATCGGGTCCGCGGTGGCGCAGCGGGCGAAGCCATGTACCTGCTCGCTTTCGTCACCATGATCGTCCAGGGTTCCCAGATGGGAAGCCGGGTGCTCGCCACGCTGTTCGCGCTCGAACTGGAGACGAGCAAGTGGTCGATCGGGCTGCTGATCGCATCCTATTCGTTCCTGCCCCTGCTGCTGGCGATCCATGCCGGGCGGGTCGCGGACCGGCTGGGCACCCGCAAGCCGATGCTGTTCGGCATCGCCGCGATGACCGTCGGGCTGGTCATCCCGTTCGTCTTCCCTGTGCTGCCCGCGCTGTTCGTGTCCGCGCTGATGGTCGGCCTCGGCTTCGCGTACTACAACGTGTCGACCCAGAGCCTGGCCGGACAGTACGGCCCCAAGGAAGAGCGCACGCGCAACTTCGCGACGCTGTCGATGGGCTATTCGGCCTCCAACCTCATCGGACCGGTCAGCACCGGCTACCTGATCGAGTGGTACGGCCATTCGCTCGCGTCCGGCCTGCTCGCCTGCTCGATGTTCTTCGCACTGGTGGTGCTCTGGTTCTGCCGCTCGCTGGACACCACGCCGGTGCCGCGCACCTCGGGCAAGTCGCGCAGCGCCTTCGACCTGCTGTCGAACCCTGAACTGCGCAAGATCCTGATCGCCAGCGCGCTGATCGTGACCGGCTGGGACCTGTTCACGTTCTACGTACCGATCCACGGCTACAACATCTCGCTGTCGCCAGCCGAGATCGGGAAGGTCCTCGGTGCCTTCGCGGTGGGTGGTTTCGTGATGCGCGCCTGCCTCGGTCCGCTGACCACGCGCTTCCGCGTGCGGCCGGTACTGATGACCGCGATGTTCTTCGGTGCCGCGATCTACGTGGTGTTCCCGTTCATCGAGAACTATGCGCTGCTGCTGTTGTTCGCGTTCCTGGTCGGAGGTGCGCTGGGCACCGGCCAGCCGCTGACCCTGGCGATGGTGTTCAACCGTTCGCCGGAGGGACGCGGCGGCGAGGTCACGGGCCTGCGGCTGGCGATCAACAACCTGACGCATGTGGTGGTGCCGATGGGCGCGGGCTTTCTCGGCACCCTGGTCGGGGTCGCGCCGGTGTTCCTGCTCGCCTCGGCCTTCCTGGTGATCGGTGGCCTGATGAGCCGGCGCGCCTGAGCCGGCAGCCCCGGCCGTGCGCTGCCGGCGCGCGCCTGGCGCCCGGCGTGCCTACTGGACGTCGCGCAGCCGGTTCTGGGCCTCTGCCAGCCGCTTCTTCGCCGTCTCGACCGCCGCTTCCAGTCGCCGTACCCGCTCCAGGTACTGGTCGGTCGGCCGGCTGCGCACGCCGCCGATACCCTGGCGGTCGCCGGGCTGGTCGGTTTCCTGGCCTGCGATCAACGCCTTCTGTGCCGCCTCGAGTTCGCGCTCGGCGGCGTTGACCGCTTCCATCGCCTTCTGCCGCTGGGCTTCGCGTGCCTGCTGCCGCTGCCGGAATTCATCGGCCTGGCGCGCCGTCTCGGCCCGCTTCGCCTCGGCCGCGGCGTTCGGGGCGGATGCGCCGCCAGCGGGACGGTCGACCGTCACCTTCGGCGTCACGTCGACCTTGTCGACCGACACGGCACCCGCGACCGGTTCCTGCGAATAGATCACGCGTCCGGTCGAGTCGACCGACTTGTAGATCACCTGCGCCTGCGATCCGCCGGCAGCGAGGCCTGCGCAGGCGATCGCGAGGACGGCGAGCGGGTGCCAGCGGTGCTGGGTGGGTGGCAGGGGGATGGACATGGGTTGGTTCTCTTCCTGGGACATCGTGGGTGCCGGGACGACGGCTCAATGCCAGAGTCTGGGCGGGTTGAAGGGGATTTTCAATCGTCAGGCGGGTTCGTTGGCAGGCACACCCCTAGCACACCCCGGCGCAGCCCTGCTGTAACCGCGCATCGGTCGCGACCCAGCCCGGGACGGCACCGGTCGCGCGTAAAATGTCCTGCCAACCCGCGACGCGTCCCCCCGCATGCCCCAGCCAGCCTTTGTCCACCTTCGCCTGCACAGCGAGTATTCGGTCAGCGACGGCCTGCTGCAGCCCGAGGCCGCGCTCGAGCGCGCGAAGGCGCTCGGCATGCCGGCACTGGCGATCACCGATTCGGCGAACCTGTTCGGGCTGATCAAGTTCTATCGTGCCGCGATGGCGCGCGGGGTGAAGCCGATCGCCGGCGTCGACATGGTGGTCACGCAGGAGGCAGACCGCGACCGGCCGATGCGCCTGCTGCTGCTCTGCCAGTCGCCGGCCGGCTACCGGCGGCTGTGCGAGCTGATCACCCGCGCCTACCGCGAGAACCAGCATCGCGGGCGTCCCGAGCTGCGCCGCGAATGGCTCGACGGCGACGGATCCGACGGCCTGATCGCGTTCTCCGGTGCGCGCCGGGGTGAGATCGGCGCCGCGCTGCTTGCTGGCAACAGTGCGCTCGCCGAGTCGCTCGCGCGCGAATGGGCCGGTCGATTCCCGGGGCGGTTCTACCTCGAGCTGCAGCGCGCCGGCCATCCGGACGACGAGCCGCAGCTGCGCGCCGCCGCGTCCCTTGCCTCTCGGCTCGGCCTGCCGGTGGTCGCGACCCATCCGATCCAGTTCCTCGACCCGGACGACTTCAAGGCGCACGAGGCCCGGGTCTGCATCGCCGAGGGCTATTCGCTCGGAGACCAGCGCCGTCCGAAGGAGTTCACCGCCGACCAGTACCTGCTGCCGGCCGAGGAGATGGTCCGGCGTTTCTCCGACCTGCCGTCCGCGCTGGCCAATACCGTGGAGGTCGCGAAGCGCTGCAGCCTGGAGCTCACGCTGGGCAAGACCCACCTGCCGCGCTTCCCCACGCCGGAGGGCGTGACGCTGGACGATTTCCTGCGCATGGAAGCCGAGCGCGGGCTCGAAGCACGGATGCAGGTGCTTTACCCCGATGCCGAAGCGCGCGAACGCGAGATGCCGCGCTACCGTGAGCGGCTCGCGTTCGAGATCGGCACCATCATCAAGATGGGCTTCCCCGGCTACTTCCTGATCGTGGCCGACTTCATCAACTGGGCGAAGCAGAACCAGGTGCCGGTCGGCCCGGGCCGGGGATCCGGCGCCGGCTCGCTGGTGGCCTATTCGCTGTGCATCACCGACCTCGACCCGCTTCGCTACAACCTGCTGTTCGAGCGTTTCCTGAACCCGGAACGCGTGTCGATGCCCGACTTCGACATCGACTTCTGCCAGGAGGGGCGCGACAAGGTCATCAGCTACGTGCGCCAGAAGTACGGCGCCGAGAGCGTGTCGCAGATCGTCACCTTCGGCACCATGGCCGCGCGCGCGGTGGTGCGCGATGCCGGCCGGGCGCTCGACCTGCCGTTCCTGTTCTGCGACGCGATCGCAAAGCTGATCCCGTTCCAGCCGGGCAAGCTGGTCACGCTGCGCCGGCGCGAAGGCGAGGGCGATTCCGGCGTGATCTACGCGCGCGAGGTCGAGCCGCAGATCGAGGCCCGTGAACAGACCGAGGAGGAGGTCGCCGAACTGCTGGCGCTGGGCGAACGCCTGGAGGGCGTGGTGCGCAACGTCGGCATGCATGCCGGCGGCGTGCTGATCGCGCCGGGCAAGCTCACCGACTTCTGCCCGCTGTACATGGCTGCCGGCACCGAGGCCGCGGTCAGCCAGTTCGACAAGGATGACGTCGAGGCGGTGGGCCTGGTGAAGTTCGACTTCCTAGGGCTGACCACGCTGACCATCCTCGACTGGACGCTGAAGTTCATCGCGCGCATCGACCCGGATGCCGAGGTGCATCTGGAGCAGCTGCCGCTGGACGACGCCGAGTCCTACCGGCTGTTCGCACGCGCCAACACGACGGCGGTGTTCCAGTTCGAATCGCGCGGCATGCGAGACCTGCTCAAGCTGGCGCGGCCCGACCGCTTCGAGGACATCATCGCGCTGGTGGCGCTGTACCGGCCGGGCCCGATGGACCTGATCCCGGAGTTCTGCGACCGCAAGCACGGCCGGCATGAGGTGTCGTACCCCGACCCGCGTGTCGAGGAAGTCCTGTCCGAGACCTACGGCATCATGGTCTACCAGGAGCAGGTGATGCAGATGGCGCAGCGCGTGGGCGGCTACTCGCTCGGCGGCGCCGACCTGCTGCGCCGGGCGATGGGCAAGAAGAAGGCGGAAGAGATGGCGCAGCACCGCCAGATCTTCGCCGAGGGCGCGGCGAAATCGGGCATCGACGGCGACCGGGCGAACGAGATGTTCGACCTGATGGAGAAGTTCGCCGGCTACGGCTTCAACAAGTCGCATGCCGCCGCCTATGCGCTGGTGGCCTACCAGACCGCCTGGTTCAAGGTGCACCACGCGGCCGCCTTCTTCGCTGCCAACCTTTCGGCGGTGATGGACGATGCCGACAAGGTGCGCGCGCTGTGCGAGGACGCGAAGGACAACGGCCTGCGCGTGCTGCCGCCGGACATCAATGCCGGCGAGTACCGATTCGTGCCGATCGACCGGCAGACGATCCGCTTCGGGCTGGGCGCGATCAAGGGCACTGGCGAGTCGGCGATCGATGCGATCGCGGCGGCACGCACGAAGGCCGGTTCGTTCCGGGATGTGTTCGACCTGTGCGCGCGCGTCGACAAGCGACTGGTGAACCGGCGGGTGATCGAAGCGCTGGTCCGTGCCGGTGCGTTCGACGAGCTCGACGACAGCCGTGCCCGCCAGTTGTCCTGGGTCGGCATCGCGATCGCCTCGGCTGAGCAGCGCGAGCGCAACGCACAGCAGGTGTCGCTGTTCGGGGCCAGCGAGACCGAGGCGCGGCCGCAGGTGGCACTGCCCGAGCCGGCACCCTGGGACCGGCGGGTCCAGCTGCGCGAGGAGAAGGCCGCGCTCGGCTTCTACTTCTCCGGCCATCCCTACTCCGCGTATCGCGACGAGATCGGCCGCTTCGTGCGCTCGACGCTCGCGACGCTTGCGCCGTCCTCCGGTGGCGGTGGCGGTGGCGAGTATGGCGGCGGCGGCGGTGGTGGCGGCTTCGGCCAGTCGAACCAGGTGATCGCCGGCGTGGTCGAATCGGTGCGCCAGCTGAAGACGCAGAGCTCGAACCGGCTGATCGTGGTCACCCTGTCCGATGGCACGGCCGCGGTCGAGGTCACGCTCTATGGCGAACTGTACGACCAGCATCGCAAGGCGATCGTCGAGGACGCGGTGCTGGTGCTCGAGGTGAAGGTGCGTGATATCCGGCGTGGCGGCGCCGACGGTGAGGCGGGCGAGACCTTCCGCCGCATCTCCGCGGACAAGGTGTACGACCTCACCGCCGCGCGCAACCGCTTCGCGCGCGGCCTGAGGCTGCACTGCAACGGCCAGCTTGCCGCGGCGACGCCCGAGGCGAACATCCGCCGGCTGCAGGACCTGCTCGGCCCGCATCGTGAGGGACCCTGCCCGGTGCAGATCCTGTACGACAACGGCCAGGCGACCGTGCCGATCACGCTCGGCGAGCGCTGGAACGTGAACCTGCACGACGACCTCGTGGGCAATCTCGGCGAATGGCTGAAGCCGGACGCGGTCGAGATCGTGTACTGATGGGTGCCCGGTCGTGACTGCACGCTGGATCGACGCACGGGCCTTCGATGCCCTGTCGGTTCAGGCGCGCGGCTCGCAGCGGCGGCGCAGGAACTTCAACTTCCATCCGACGGACGCCTATCCCAGCAACCGGCTGCTCAATGCGATCGAGCCGGACTCCTACGTGCCGCCGCACCGGCACCTGGACCCCACGAAGGACGAGACCCTGTTCGTGCTGCGCGGTTCGATCGGCGTGCTGCTGTTCGATGAGCAGGGTTCGGTGATCGACCAGCGGGTGATGGTGGCTGGCGGGGATACGGTAGGCATCGACATTCCGCACGGGGTCATCCATTCCCTGGTGGCACTCGAGCCGGGCACGGTGGCGTTCGAGGCCAAGGCCGGGCCGTTCGTCGAGCGCACACCCGCGGAACTGCTGCCGTTCGCGCCGCCCGAAGGATCCCCGCAGGCGGCTGACTATCGCGACTGGATGCGCAGCCGCTTCGGTTGAATCCCGCGTGCTAGTGTCGAGGTTTGGGTCGGGCGCGCACCGCGCAGGGAAACAGCCGCCGGGGAGGCGGCGCTCAAGTTTCGTGCGCCACGGCCGTTACGCCTGCTTGGCTTATTTGTCCATTGGTTCACTGGTTCAGGTGGGGGGCGCATGAAGGGCATGGTCTTTACGGAGTTCCTGGAGTTCGTGGAACGTACCTGGTCGCCCGCGATGGTGGACGATCTCATCGATTCCTGCGACCTTCCGTCTGGCGGCGCCTATACCTCCGTCGGCACCTACGACCATCGGGAGATGGTGAAACTGGTGGTGGCACTGGCGGCACGCACCGGACAGCCGACCGATGATGTGCTGCACTGGTTCGGCACTGGGCTGTTCACTTCGCTCGCGACGGCGTTCCCCGTGTTCGTCGATGAGCATCGCGACGCATTCTCGATGCTGGCCGGCATCGAGGAGGTTATCCACGTCGAAGTGCGCAAGCTCTATCCGGATGCCGAGTTGCCTGCATTCGAGATCAGCCGTCCGGACGCGCGCACGCTCGTGCTCGACTACCGTTCGCCGCGCTGCATGGACGCGCTTGCGCACGGCCTGATCGACGCCTGCGTGCTGCGGTTCGGTGGCGGCGTGCAGGTGCGACGGGCCCCGCTTGGCGCCACCCATGCCGACGGCAGCCGCTTCACGCTGGTTCAGGAGTGAAACAGCCCGAGGTGGGCAGTAAAGCCCCACCTTCCGTCGACGCGGTTGCCTCCGCGCCATCCGCGCCACCCGCGCCACCTGTGCCGGAGGACGCGGCTGCCGAGATCGCCCGGCTGCAACGCCGCGCCCTGCGCGAGCGCGCGGCGCGGCGCGAGGCAGAGGCGCTGCTGGAGGTACGCAGCCGCGAACTGTACGAAGCGAACGTGGCGCTGACCCGCCTCGCCGGCTCGCTCGAGGCCCAGGTGGAAGCGCGTACACGCGAACTGGAGGCCGCAGTCGCGCGCGCCAACGAGGCAGCGCGAGCGAAGTCGAACTTCCTGGCGACGATGAGCCACGAACTGCGCACGCCGATGATCGGCGTGCTCGGTGCGGCGCAATTGCTGCTCGGGACGCCGCTCACGCCCGAGCAGCAGGCCCATGCCGCCACCATTGGTGCAAGCGGCGATCTGCTGCTTTCGCTCATCAACGACATACTGGACCTGTCGAAGATCGAGGCCGGACATCTGGAGCTCGAATCACGTCCGTTCGATCCCCGCGCGTCGCTGGCGAGCATCGATTCGCTGCTGCGCGGATCGGCGGTCGGGCGTGGCATCTACTTCCTGGTCCAGGTCGACGACGCGGTACCGGAACGGCTGGTCGGCGACGACATGCGGTTGCGGCAGGTGCTGCTCAACCTGGCTTCGAATGCAGTGAAGTTCACCTCGCGCGGTGGCGTCGTGGTGCGACTGACGGCGGGGCCGCCCGATGAGGAAGGCAGGGTCCCGGTCGAACTCACGGTGAAGGACACCGGGATCGGCATCCCGGGCGATCGCCTGGAGGCGGTCTTCGATCCGTTCGCCCAGGCCGATGCGAGCACCTCGCGCGAGTATGGTGGAACCGGCCTCGGCCTTTCGATCTGCCGACGGATCGCGAAACTGATGCAGGGCTCGCTGGAATTGCAAAGCACGCCCGGCGTCGGCTCGCAGTTCCTGTTGCGATGGCGGGCAAGCCCGGCAGCCGCCGCGGCATCTCCGACGCTGTCTTGCGCTGCCGGCACGTCTTCGGTCCCGGCGGACGCTCCATCCGGCGCGCCAGCGCTGCGGATACTGCTGGCGGAGGATAACGAGATCAATCGCGAGATTGCCTGCGCCTTGCTGGAACGCCTGGGCCTGCAGCCGGATGTGGCCGAGGACGGGCAGTCTGCGCTGGACAAGGTGCGTGCCGGCAGCTACGACCTCGTGCTGATGGACGTGCGGATGCCGCGCATGGACGGACTCGAATCGACGCGGCACATCCGTTCGCTTGCGCTCGCGCGCCAGCCGCACGTGGTCGCGCTCACCGCGAATGCATATGAAGAAGACCGGCAGGAATGCCTCGCCGCCGGCATGGACGATTTCCTTGCCAAGCCCTACCGGCTCGATGACCTGGCGCTGCTCTTGGACAAGGTGCGCCGGCAGCGGGAGCCAAGGCTGGCGTGATCGGTCGCGGATCGACCGTGGACGGGCTCAGTCCCCCATGGGTGCGGTTGCCGACGAGGTGCCAGCGCCTGCGCGCAGCAGCGCCGTGGCGACGTCGTCGCACAGGTTGTCCGCCCCGAGCGTGGCTGCGAAGCCTGAGCGTTCGAACAGGGAGCGCGGCTGTGCATTCGCCCCGACGATGAACAGTCGCTTGTCATTGCGCAGCAGCTTGCGATGCAGCGTCGACAGCATGTCGAGCCCGGTGGTGTCGATGTTGATCAGCTTCTGCATGTCGAGGACGATGACCTTCGCCGGATGCGTCGGTTCGGCCAGCGCGAGCAGGGGCTCGATCTTGTTGGCCGCGCCGAAGAACAGCGAGCCGAACAGTTCGTACACGCGTACCGGCCGAGCCGCGCCGGTGCCGGCCGGCGTGGCCTGGTCCGTGGCAGCACCGTCGGTCCCGGGAGTCTCGAGCTCGCGCACCTGCGTCAGCCCCGACATGCGCGTGATGAAGAAGATCGCCGCCAGCACCAGTCCCGCCTGCACCGCCACCGTCAGGTCGAAGACCACGGTCAGCACGAAGGTCGCGAGCAGCACCGCCTGGTAGTTGAACCGGTAGCGGCGCAGGTGCCTGAACTCGCCCCATTCGCCCATGTTCCACGCGACCACCAGAAGGATCGCCGACAGCACCGTGAGCGGGATGTAGCGCGCCGCGGGCGCGGCCACCAGCACCACCAGCAGCAGCGTCAGCGCATGCACGATGCCGGCGATCGGCGATCGGCCGCCCATGCGCACGTTGGTGCTGGTGCGGGCGATCGCCCCGGTGGCGCAGAAGCCGCCGAACAGCGGGGCGGCAAGGTTCGCGAGTCCCTGCGCGATCAGTTCCTGGTTCGGATCGTGGCGGTCGTCGATCATGTTGTCGGCGACCGTGGCCGACAGCAGCGATTCGATCGCGCCGAGCAGGGCAATGGTGAACGCCGGCGCGAACAGCGGCCCCAGTTCGGCGAAGGACACCGTCGGCAGTGCGAACGGCGGCAGGCCGGACGGGATGCCGCCGAAGCGCGAACCGATCGTCTCGACATCCAGCCCGAGGGCGACTGCCGCCCCGGTGCCGGCGAACAGCGCCACCACCGGGCCGGGCACGATGCGCCAGCGCTTCGGCCAGAGCGCGACCAGCAGCACGCAGGCGATGCCCAGTGCCACGCTCTGCGGGTTGGTCGTCGGCAGCCCGGCCCACAGCGCCTCGACCTTGGCGAAGAACTCGGCCGGCAGTGCCTCGATGCGCAGCCCGAAGAACTCCTTGACCTGGGACAGCAGGATCAGCACGGCGATGCCCTTGGTGAAGCCGCTGATCACCGAGATGGGGATGAAGCGGATCCACGTGCCGAGCCTCGCGATGCCCATGGCGAGCAGCATCACGCCGGCCATCATCGTGCAGATCAGCAGGTTCGCGACGCCGTACTGCACGACGATGCCGTAGACGATCACGATGAACGCCCCGGTCGGGCCACCGATCTGAACCCGCGAGCCGCCGAACACCGAGATCACCAGCCCGGCGATGATCGCGGTGACGATGCCCGACGCGGGGCTCATGCCGCTGGCGATCGCGAATGCCATCGCCAGCGGCAGTGCTAGCACCCCGACGGTGAAGCCGGCGACGACATCCGTTCCGAGGCGCGACCCGTTGTATCCGTCCAGGCTGTCGAGCAGCCGGGGACGGAAGCGGGGCCAGACAGCCATCGCCGCTACTTGACCTTCATGCCCGGCAGGGCACCGTCGTCGGGCGAGAGCAGGAAGATGCCTGGTCCGTCGCCGCTGGCGGCCAGGACCATGCCTTCGGACACGCCGAACTTCATCTTGCGCGGCGCCAGGTTGGCGACCACGACGGTGAGCCGGCCGACCAGCGATTCCGGCGCGTAGGCCGACTTGATGCCGGCGAACACGGTACGCTGCTCCGTGCCGAGGTCGAGCGTGATCTTCACCAGCTTGTCGGCGCCGTCGACCTTCTCGGCATTCGCGATGCGCGCGATCCGCAGGTCCACGCGCGCGAACTCATCGATGGTGAGCGTGCCCGGTGCGGCGGCTGCGGGCGGCGTGGACTTTGCGCCGGTGGCCTTGGCCTTGGCGTTGGTTTCCGCCTCGGCGGAGGCGGCCTCCGGTGGCATCGCCCTTGCGGCGCCAGCCCCAGCGCCAGCGCCCGTCGCCGTCGCCGCACCCGCGCCTGTCTTTCCGGCGGGCGCCTGCGACGACCCCGGCAGGCTCTGCCGGTTGGCGGCCACGAGTGCGTCGGTCATCTTCACGTCCACGCGCTGCATCAGGTGCCGGTACGGATGGATCACGTGTCCCGGTGCGAGGATGCTGGCGGCATCGCCCCAGACCAGGGGCGGGATCGACAGGAAGGCCTCGACCTCGTGCGCGAGCTTCGGCAGCACCGGCTTCAGGTACAGGGTCAGCAGGCGGAACAGGTTCAGCGCCGTGCTGCACACCTCGTGCAGGCGCGCTTCCTGGTCGGGCTGCTTCGCCAGTTCCCAGGGCTTTTCGTGGTCGACGTACTGGTTGGCGCGGTCGGCCAGCGCCATCACCTCGCGCATCGCCTTGCCGAACTCGCGCGCATCGTAGAGCGACGCGATGCTCGCCTGGGCGGCGCGCATGTCCTCGAGCAGCGAAGGCTGCGTACCTGCGCCGGGCGCCGCATGGGCCATCGCGCCGATGCGCCCGTCGAAGCGCTTGCCGATGAAGCCGGCGCAGCGGCTGGCGATGTTCACGTACTTGCCGACCAGGTCGCTGTTCACCCGCGCGCAGAAATCAGTCAGGTTGAGGTCGATGTCCTCCATCGTCGCATTGAGCTTGGCCGCGTAGTAGTAGCGCAGCCATTCCGGGTTCAGCCCCTGCTCGATGTAGCTGGCCGCGGTGACGAAGGTGCCGCGCGACTTGGACATCTTCTCGCCGTTGACGGTGAGGAAGCCGTGCGCGAACACCTGGGTCGGCGTGCGGTAGCCGGCATGCTCGAGCATGGCTGGCCAGAACAGGGCATGGAAGTAGAGGATGTCCTTGCCGATGAAATGGATCAGCTCGGTACCGTGCCCGGGCTTCAGGAAGTGGTCGCGGTCGATCGCGATGCCGTCGGCCGCACGGCGGTCGACGTGGTTGGCGAAGCTGCCGAAGTAGCCGACAGGGGCATCCAGCCAGACGTAGAAGAACTTCGCGCCGAGCGTGCCCGGTATCGGGAAGCCGAAGTAGGGGGCGTCGCGCGAGATGTCCCAGTCGGCCAGCTTCGAGTCACCGGGCGCGCCCAGCCACTCCAGCATCTTGTTCGCCGCCTCCGGCTGCAGGTGGCCGGCCTGCTGGGTGTAGTTGCGCAGGAATCCCTCGCAGCGCGGGTCGGACAGGCGGAAGAAGAAGTGCTCGGATTCGCGCCGCACCGGTGCCGCACCCGACACGGTCGAGTAGGGGTTGACCAGGTCGGTCGGGGCGTAGGTGGCGCCGCAGACCTCGCAGGAATCGCCGTACTGGTCCTTCGCGCCGCACTTCGGGCACTCGCCCTTGATGTACCGGTCGGGCAGGAACATCTCGCGCACCGGGTCGAAGAACTGCTCGACCGGGCGCCGGGCGATCAGCCCGGCCGCCTGCAGCGAGCCGTAGATCTCCTCGCAGTAGGCGCGGTTCTCGGGCGAGTTGGTGGTGTAGTAGTTGTCGAAGCCGATGCCGAAGGCGTCGAAGTCGCTCTTGTGCTCGTGCCAGACGCGCTCGATCAGGGCCTCCGGGGTGATGCCCTCGCTTTCGGCGCGCAGCATGATCGGCGTGCCGTGGGTGTCGTCGGCGCCGACGTAGTGGATCTCGTGGCCCTGCATGCGCTGGAAACGCACCCAGATGTCGGTCTGGATGTATTCCACCAGGTGGCCCAGGTGGATGCTGCCGTTGGCATAGGGCAGCGCGGAGGTGACCAGGATTCGTCGACGGGACATGCGGTGAAGTCTAGCAGAGCGGAAAGCCGTAAACTCCGAGTCTCCCGCGTTTGGGCACGCATCGCGTGCTGGAGCAACCGATGGCATTGAACGAACAGGAAATCAGGTCCGCCCTGGCCGCGCTGGTCGACCCGGTCAGCGGCAAGGATTACGTCGCTTCGAAGGCGGTCAGGTCGGTGAAGGTCGCCGGCGCCGACATCGCCGTCGAGATCGCCCTGGGCTACCCGGGCAAGGGCGTGTGGGAGTCGGTCCGCGCCCAGGTCGCCGGGCACCTGGCGGCGCTGCCGGGTGCGGGCAAGGTCGAGGTCACGGTCGGCAGCCGGATCGTCTCGCACGCGGTCAAGCAAGGCGTCAAGCTGATTCCCGGCGTCAAGAACATCATCGCGGTGGCGTCGGGCAAGGGTGGCGTCGGCAAGTCGACCACCGCCGTCAACCTCGCGCTGGCGCTGGCCGCCGAGGGCGCCAGCGTCGGCATGCTCGATGCGGATATCTACGGCCCCTCGCAGCCTACGATGCTGGGCATCAGCGGCAAGCCGGAGTCCAAGGACGGCAAGTCGATCGAACCGATGGAGCGCCATGGCCTGCAGGCGATGTCGATCGGCTTCCTGATCGATGCCGAGACGCCGATGGTCTGGCGCGGGCCGATGGTCACCCAGGCCCTGCAGCAACTGCTCACCGAGACGAAATGGCGCGACCTCGACTACCTGGTGGTCGACCTGCCGCCCGGCACCGGCGACATCCAGTTGACGCTGGCGCAGCAGGTGCCCGTGACCGGTGCGGTGATCGTCACCACGCCGCAGGACATCGCACTGATGGACGCGCGCAAGGGCCTGAAGATGTTCCAGAAGGTGAACATCCCGATCCTCGGCATCGTCGAGAACATGAGCACCCACGTCTGCTCGAAGTGCGGCCATGAAGAGCACATCTTCGGCTCCGGCGGCGGCTCGCGCATGGGCAGCGACTATTCGGTCGACCTGCTCGGTTCGCTGCCACTGGACATCCGCATCCGGGAGGAGGCAGATTCGGGCCGGCCGACGGTGGTTGCCGAACCGGACGGCCGGATCGCGGGCATCTACCGCGACATCGCGCGCAAGGTCGCGCTGAAGATCGCCGATCTGCAGCAGGACCACAGCGCTGCCTTCCCGAAGATCGTGATCCAGAAGAACACGTGATTCGCTACCATCGTCGCATTGCATCGGGGACACGGGGCCTGCCCGCATGAGCATAAAGTCCGACCGCTGGATCCGTAACATGGCCACCGGCCACGGCATGATCGAACCCTTCGAGGCCGGGCAGGTGAAGGAGGTGGACGGCCGCCGGATCGTCTCCTACGGCACCTCCAGCTATGGCTACGATGTCCGCTGCTCCGACGAGTTCAAGCTGTTCACCAACCTGAACTCCACGATCGTGGACCCGAAGAACTTCGATGCGAACTCGTTCGTCGACCTGAAATCCGACGTGTGCATCATCCCGCCGAACTCGTTCGCACTCGCGCGAACCGTCGAATACTTCCGGATCCCCCGCAACGTACTGACCGTCTGCCTCGGCAAGTCGACCTATGCCCGCTGCGGGATCATCGTCAACGTCACGCCGCTCGAGCCCGAGTGGGAGGGCTATGTGACGCTCGAATTCTCGAACACCACGCCGCTGCCGGCGAAGATCTACGCGAACGAGGGTGTCGCGCAGATGATCTTCTTCGAGTCGGACGCGGACGACGTGTGCGAGACCTCCTACAAGGACCGCGGCGGCAAGTACCAGGGCCAGGTCGGCGTGACGTTACCCAAGATCTAGAGGCCGTCGCCCGCAGGGCGCCACGACGGCGAAAGGTGAACCCATGAAATTCCGCTTTCCCGTCGTGATCATCGACGAGGACTATCGCTCCGAGAACACCTCGGGCCTGGGCATCCGCGCGCTCGCAGAGGCGATCGAGGACGAGGGCGTCGAGATCCTCGGCGTCACCAGCTATGGCGACCTGTCATCGTTCGCGCAGCAGCAGTCGCGTGCCTCGGCGTTCATCCTGTCGATCGACGACGAGGAGTTCACGCCCGGGCCGGAACTGGACCCTGCGGTGCTCAACCTGCGCCAGTTCATCAAGGAGATCCGCTTCCGCAACGCGGACATCCCGATCTACCTGTACGGCGAGACGCGCACCTCGCAGCACATCCCGAACGACGTGCTGCGCGAACTGCACGGCTTCATCCACATGTTCGAGGACACGCCCGAGTTCGTCGCGCGCCACATCATCCGCGAGGCGAAGGCCTACCTCGACGGGTTGGCGCCGCCGTTCTTCCGGGCCCTCACCCACTACGCGGCAGACGGTTCCTATTCGTGGCACTGCCCCGGCCATTCCGGCGGCGTCGCCTTCCTCAAGAGCCCGGTCGGACAGATGTTCCACCAGTTCTTCGGCGAGAACCTGCTGCGCGCCGATGTCTGCAACTCGGTCGACGAACTCGGGCAGTTGCTCGACCATACCGGCCCGGTGGCCGCCAGCGAGCGCAATGCCGCGCGCATCTTCAACGCCGACCACCTGTTCTTCGTCACCAACGGCACCTCGACTTCGAACAAGATCGTCTGGCACTCCACCGTAGCCCCGGGCGACGTGGTGGTGGTGGACCGCAACTGCCACAAGTCGATCCTGCACGCGATCATGATGACCGGCGCGGTGCCGGTGTTCCTCACGCCCACGCGCAACCACTACGGCATCATCGGCCCGATCCCGCTGGACGAGTTCCGCATCGAGAACATCCAGCGCAAGATCGAGGCCAACCCGTTCGTGCGCGGCAAGAACAAGAAGCCGCGCATCCTGACCATCACCCAGTCGACCTACGACGGTATCAGCTACAACGTCGAGACGATCAAGGAGATGCTCGACGGCCACCTCGACACGCTGCACTTCGACGAGGCCTGGCTGCCGCATGCCGCCTTCCACGACTTCTACGGCGACTACCACGCGATCGGCGCCGACCGGCCGCGCTGCAAGGAGTCGATGGTGTTCTCGACGCAGTCGACGCACAAGTTGCTGGCGGGGCTGTCGCAGGCCTCGCAGATCCTTGCTCAGGATTCGCAGAAGCGCAAGCTCGACCGCGACGTGTTCAACGAGGCCTTCCTGATGCACACCTCCACCAGCCCGCAGTACGCGATCATCGCGTCCTGCGACGTGGCCGCTGCGATGATGGAGCCTCCGCAGGGCAACGCGCTGGTCGAGGAGTCGATCCGCGAGGCGATCGAGTTCCGGCGTGCGATGCGCAAGGTGGGCGACGAGTTCGGCGATGCGCGCACCAGCGGTGCGGACGACCTCAGGGGCGGGCGCAACGCGTGCGCGGCCGGGGTCGACGACGACTGGTGGTTCAAGGTCTGGGGGCCTGACCACCTGGCTGCCGACGGCATCGGCGAGCGCGAAGACTGGATCCTGAAGTCGGGCGACCGCTGGCACGGCTTCGGCGACCTCGCGCCGGGGTTCAACATGCTCGACCCGATCAAGGCGACCGTGATCACCCCGGGCCTGGACGTCGATGGCGACTTCTCCGAGTGGGGCATCCCGGCCAACGTGGTCACGAAGTACCTCGCCGAGCACGGCATCATCGTCGAGAAGACCGGCCTGTATTCGTTCTTCATCATGTTCACCATCGGCATCACCAAGGGCCGCTGGAACACGCTGGTGACCGAGCTGCAGCAGTTCAAGGACGACTGCGATTCGAACCAGCCGCTGTGGCGGGTGCTGCCCGAGTTCGTCGCGCGCCATCCGAGCTACGAGCGGGTCGGGCTGCGCGACCTGTGCTCGCAGATCCATGCGAAGTACAAGGAACACGACATCGCCCGCCTGACGACCGAGATGTACCTGTCGAACATGGAGCCGGCGATGAAGCCCTCCGATGCCTTCGCGCGCATGGCGCATCGCGAGATCGACCGGGTACCGATCGACGACCTCGAGGGCCGGGTGACGGCGATGCTGGTCACGCCGTATCCGCCAGGCATTCCGCTGCTGATCCCCGGTGAGCGGTTCAACTCGACCATCGTCAGGTACCTGCGCTTCGCACGCGATTTCAACCACCTGTTCCCGGGTTTCGAGACCGACATCCACGGACTGGTGTCCGAAAAGGTGGACGGCGGCGCTACGCGCTACTACGTCGATTGCGTGAAGTCGTCGAAGTAGGGACGCGGCATGCCTGCGGCCGGGCGCGGCAGGCTGCTTCGCCATGGATGAAGCCATGACGCCGCCGAGGCGCCAGGCCGCAGACAAGGCCGCCACCCGCGCCGGAGCCGGGATCCTCGCCGCCGCCGGGCTGCCGGTGCATTCGACCGTCGAGGGCGTCGCCTGGCCGGTGTTCCCGGACCCGGCCGGCGAGGCGATGCTGGCGATGATCTGGCAGTTGGAGCGCAGCGAGCTGCATGCACCGTCGCGGTTGCGCGCGCTGCAGATGGTGCAGTTGCGCGCGCTGCTGCGCCATGCCGCCACGCAGGTACCGTTCTACCGCGGCCTGTGGAAGGGGCTGCCGTTCGAGCCGGCCGTGGATGCGCTGACCCCGAAGCGCTTCGCGTCGCTGCCGGTGGTCACGCGTGCAATGGTGCAGGCGGCAGGCGAGGCGGCCTTCAGCGATTCGGTGCCGGAGGCGCACGGTACGGTGCACGCCGGCGAAACCGCAGGCACCACCGGCACGCCGCTGCGCTTCCGCTCGACCGGGCTGACCGAGTTCATGTGGCGGGCCTTCACGCTGCGCGACCACCTGTGGCACCAGCGCGACCTCACCGGCAAGCTGGCGGCGATCCGATGGATGCAGGGGCGGCGCGAGGAGGCGCCGAACTGGGGCCTCGCCACCGCGGCCCTGTGCAGCACCGGCCCGGCGGTCGGGCTGAACATCGACCACGACATCGTCGACCAGGCGGCCTGGCTGGTCGAGCAGGATCCGCACAGCCTGATCACCCATCCGAGCAACCTGTATGCGCTGGCGGGCTGGTTCAGCGGCCATGGCATGAAGCTGCCGCGCCTGCGCGACATCCGGACGGTGTCCGAGCGGGTCACGCCGGAGCAGCGTGCCGCCTGCCGGGTCGCGTTCGGCCTGCCGCTGGTCGACTCGTACTCGACGCGGGAACTCGGCTACCTGGCACTGCAGTGTCCGCAGCGCGAGCACTACCATGTGCAGGAGGAGGGCGTGCTGCTGGAGCTGCTCGATGACGACGGTCTTCCGGTGCCGGCCGGCTGCATGGGGCGGGTCGTGGTCACGTCGCTGCACAACTTCGCGATGCCGTTCGTACGCTACGACACCGGCGACTATGCGATCGCCGGGCCGCCCTGCGGTTGCGGGCGCGGGCTCGCGGTGCTCGAGCGGATCGTCGGACGCGCACGCAACCTGATGTCGATGCCCGACGGCACCCGCTGCTGGCCGGCGTGCGAACTGATCCCCGTCGACGGGGTACCCGGCATCCATGGCCACCAGTTCGTGCAGACCGCCCCGCGCCGCATCGAGCTGCGCGTGGTCATCCGACGGCCGCTGGCCCCGCTGGAGGAGGCACTGCTGGTCGGCGCGGTGCGCGAGCGACTGGGAGCCGGCTTCGAGGTGGCCGTGGTGCCGGTGGACCGGCTGCCGAGATCCGCCGCCGGAGAATCCGAGGATTTCGTGAACCTGCTTGCGGGTTGATCCTGCGGCGGACGTCGCGTTGCTGACTAATCCGATGCCCGCTCCAGCCGTTGACCGGCCGGTGCCCGGCCGGTGTCCGGTCGGTGCTTGACCCGCCTGTGTCTGTCGCCTTACGCTCCAGTAGCTTTGTCGGAACGCTGGCCCATAACAGCTACCGCGTGGCCCATCCCAGGAGGAGTCGATGCTTTCACTGAACGTCAATGGCAAGGCCGTCACGGTCGATGCCGAACCCGGTACGCCCCTGCTGTGGGTGCTGCGCGAACAGGTCGGCCTGACCGGCACGAAGTACGGCTGCGGCGTTGCGCAGTGCGGTTCGTGCAGCGTGCACATCGACGGGCAGCTGATGCGCTCCTGCGTGATGCCGGTGTCGGCGGTGGCCGGCAAGCGCATCACCACGATCGAAGGCCTGTCCGCCGATGCCAGCCATCCGCTGCAGAAGGCCTGGGTCGAGTTCGACGTCCCGCAGTGCGGCTACTGCCAGTCGGGCCAGATCATGGCGGCAGCCGCGCTGCTGCGCGCGAAGCCCAGGCCCACCGACAAGGACATCGACGACGCGATGACCAACATCTGCCGCTGCGGCACCTACCAGCGCATCCGTGCGGCGATCCACAAGGCCGCCGGCACCGCCAAGGGCAGCGGCAACGGATCTGTCGTCCATCTGGTCGGCGAGACCGGCGCCAGCGCGACGCTTGCCGCCAACGGCACCGACGCCAGCCCGGCCAGCGACGCCTGAACCAGCGCACACGGAGACAGATACCATGACCACGAAGATTTCCAAGGGGTCGGCGCAGGTTGGCAATGCCGGCATCGACACCGCGGCCAGCCTCGGCCGCCGCCACTTCATCGTCGGCAGCGCCATGGCCGGTGGCGGCCTCGCGCTGGGCATCAGCATCGCCGGCGGCGCAGGCGACGCTGCTGCGCAGATGGTCGACGCCACGGGCGCGCCCGAGATCAACGCCTGGGTCGTCGTGCGCCCGGACGACACCACGGTGGTGCGCGTCGTGCGCTCCGAGATGGGGCAGGGCACGCACACCGGGCTGGCGCAGCTGGTCTGCGAGGAACTCGAATGCGACTGGAGCAAGGTGACGCTCGAGGCGGTCACCGCCGGCCGCAACCTGGCACGCAAGCGCGTCTGGGGCGACATGTCGACCGGTGGCAGCCGCGGCATCCGCGGCTCGCAGGACTACGTCCGCCGCGGCGGCGCGGCTGCCCGGATGATGCTGATGCAGGCAGCGGCCGATGGCTGGCAGGTGCCGGTGGGCGAACTGACGGTGGCCAACGGCGTGATCAGCCATGCCGCGAGCAGCCGCACCGTGCGCTACGGCCAGGTCGCCACGGCGGCTGCGAAGCTCACCCCGCCGGATGCCAAGTCGATCAAGCTGAAGGATCCGCGCGCCTGGAAGATCGCCGGCAAGCCGATGAGGCGGCTCGACACCGCACCGAAGGTCGACGGCAGCAAGGTGTACTCGATCGACGTCAGGCTGCCCGGCATGCTCAATGCCGCGGTGAAGCAGTGCCCGGTGTTCGGCGGCAGGCTGGTCTCGTTCGACCAGGCCAAGGTGATGGGCATGCCCGGCGTGAAGGGCGTGGTGCGGGTCAACGACACCACGGTGGCCGTGGTCGCCGATACCTGGTGGCGCGCGAAGACCGCGCTCGATGCACTGCCGATCGTCTGGGACGAGGGCCCGAATGCGAAGGTCAACAGCGCCAGCATCGCCGCGCACCTGCGCACTGGCCTGACCTCGGACGATGCCTTCGCCGATACCGACTACGGTGACGCGCTGAAAGCGATCGCTGGCGCCCCGCGCAAGCTCGAGGCGGTCTACACCACGCCTTACCTCGCGCATGCCACGATGGAGCCGATGGTCTGTACCGCCCGCATCACCGCCGATCGCGGCGAGATCTGGGTGGCCACGCAGAACCAGGAATCCGCGCTGGCCGCCCTTGCCGAGACCTCGGGTCTGCCGCTCGCACAGTGCGAGGTGTACAACCACGACCTCGGCGGTGGCTTCGGCCGCCGCGTCACGGTGCCGGACTTCATCCGCCAGTCGGTGTTGATCGGCAGGCAGTTCCCGGGCGTGCCGGTGAAGATGATCTGGAGCCGCGAGGAAGACCAGGCGCACGACTTCTACCGGCCGGTCTCGCAGTGCAAGCTGTCCGCCGGCCTCGACGCAAAGGGCAACCTCACGGGGCTGCACATCCGGGTGTCGGGCCAGTCGATCAACGCCGCGCTCAATCCCGCGGCGATCAAGGACGGCAAGGATGTGCGCCAGCTCCAGGGGTTCTGGAAGGAGCCTGGCGATGCGCAGATCGGATACACGGTGCCGAACATGCGCATCGAGTACGCGATGCGCAACACGCATGTGCCGCCGGGTCCGTGGCGCGGCGTCAACACCACCCAGAACGGCGTCTACCTCGAGTGCTTCATGGACGAGCTGGCGAAACTCGCCGGCCGCGATCCGCTGGAGTTCCGCCGTGCGCTGATGGGCAGCCATCCGAAGCATCTGGGCGTGCTGAATGCGGTCGCCGAGAAGGCCGGCTGGGGCAAGCCGCTGCCTAAGGGCGTGTTCCGCGGCATCGCCCAGTTCATGGGTTACGCCAGCTATTCGGCCGCTGTCGCTGAAGTCACCGTGAACGCGAAGCGGCAGGTGAAGGTGCATCGGCTGTTGCTCGGCACGGATTGCGGGCATCAGGTCAACCCCGACCAGATCGCTGCACAGGTCGAGGGCTCGGTCGCCTATGGCCTCACCGCCGCGTACTTCGGGGAATGCACGGTGGACAAGGGCCGCATCGTCGAGACCAACTTCGACCGCTATCGGATCATGAAGCTCGCCGAGATGCCGAAGGTCGAGACGGTGATCGCGCCGACCTGGGACTTCTGGGGCGGGGTGGGCGAGCCGACGATCTGCGTGGCGGCGCCGGCCGTGATGAACGCGATCGCCGCAGCCATCGGCCGGCCGGTGC
The DNA here is from genome assembly GCA_947458265.1 of Betaproteobacteria bacterium. Lineage (GTDB taxonomy): Bacteria > Pseudomonadota > Gammaproteobacteria > Burkholderiales > CAIKXV01 > CAIKXV01. Next base: position 119,708 of record CANGYF010000007.1, on the reverse strand, counting down.
GCAACCTGCCGCTGAAGAACGAGGGCTTCACGTTCATCTAGCGGCGGGCAGGGGTACGGGCATGGATACCGGCGGCACGCGGATCGGGCGCGTCGCCGGCATGCGTCCGGGCACCATGGCCACGATGGCCAGCGCACTGTTGCTGGCCATGACCCTGATGCCGGCCGCGGCATCGCTGGCGGCAGCGCCCGCGGTGGATGCGATCGAACGGCCGCTGGTGGATGGCGCGACCGATCCGCTGCGCGGCCGTGCGATCGCGCTCGGCCGCGACGGCAACTGCCTGCTCTGCCACGGGCTGGTCGATGCCGGTCGGCCGACAGGCAATCTCGCGCCGCCGCTCGATGGCGTCGCCGCGCGACTCGGTGCCGGCCAGATCCGGCAGCGCGTGGTCAACCCGGCACTCACCAACCCGAACACCATCATGCCTGCATACTTCGTCGTCGACGGACTGCGCCAGGTCGCGGAGCCCTGGCGCGGCAAGCCGATCCTGGATGCGCAACAGATCGAGGACCTGGTCGCATGGCTGCAGACACTCCGATGAAGGGACGCCGCCGGGACGTCCTGGCGCTCGCGCTGGCCGGGGGCAGCGGCTTGCTGCCCCTGTTGCCGCCGGGCGCTGCGCAGGCCCAGATGCCGACCGCGCCGCCTCCGCTGGGCAGCGGCTACGCGCTGCTGGTGCCCAAGGCGACCCAGGGTGCGCCGGTGCGTGCGGGCCGTGTGACCGTCGACGCACCCACCCTCGCCGACAACGGACATTCGGTGCCAGTGCGTATCGTCGTCCAGAGCGCGATGCAGCCCGACGACCATGTACGCAGCATCACGCTGCTGTCGGACCGCAATCCGCGGCCGGTGATCATGAAGGCGTGGCTGGGCCCGCGTGCCGGTCGCGCGGAACTGGCCACGCGGGTGCGGCTCAACGGCACGCAGCGGATCCTCGCGCTGGCGGAGATGTCCGACGGCACCTGGTGGTCCGGCGAGGCCGACGTGGTCGTGACCGAATCCGCCTGCCTGGACGGGTCCTGAGATGGTCGCGCGTGTCCGCATCCCCGACGTCGTGAGGCGCGGCCAGCCGTTCGATGTTCGGATTGCCATCCAGCACGTGATGGAAACCGGCTTCCGTTTCGACGATTCCGGACGCACGATCGCCCGGAACGTGATCCACACCCTGGTCGCGCGTTACGACGGCGTCGAGGTCTACCGCGCGGAGCTGGGCTCGGGCATCGCGGCGAATCCGTACCTGCAGTTCTGGATCACCGCGCCGGCCAGCGGCGTGCTCGAGCTGTCCTGGATCGACGATGCAGGCGTTGCCGGAAGCGAGCGCGTGCCGGTCACGGTGCGCGACTGAGCCAGCGACCTGCACCGCGCACGATGCGTGCCGTCCTGCCCTGCGCCTGGTTGCTCGCGGTCGTACTCGCCTGCGCCGGATGCACCGTGCGCGAATCCGCCGACCCCGGCACGACAGGTGTCCATGCCGCGCCCGTACGTCCGGTGCCCCTGCAGCAGGGCAGTGTCTTCGCCCCGCCGTCCGTGCAGGCGATGCAGGCGGACGAGTTCGAGAATCCCGGCATGCTCTGGGTCGCGCGCGGCGCGAAGCTGTGGCGGCAGCCCGAGGGATCCGGCGCGCGTTCCTGCGCGGATTGCCACGGCGATGCCGGGTCGATGCGCGGTGCGGCGACCCGCTATCCCCAGGTCGACCCTGCGAGCGGCCAGCTGCTCGACCTAGAGGGCCGCATCATGCAGTGCCGAAGCGAGCGGCAGCAGGCGGCGCCACTGGCCTGGGAGTCGGAGCCGCTGCTCGCGCTGACGGCCTGGGTGGCGTTCCAGTCGAGGGGACTGCCGATGCAGGTCTCGATCGACGGTCCGGCACGGCCGTTCTTCGAGCGTGGCCGGGAGCGCTACCAGCAGCGGGTGGGCCAGATGAACCTGTCGTGCAGCCAGTGCCATGACGCCAACTGGGGACGCCAGCTCGGAGCGGAGACCATCAGCCAGGGCCATGGCACTGGCTATCCGGTGTACCGGCTGGAATGGCAGGGTGCCGGCTCGCTGCAGCGGCGGCTGCGCAGTTGCCTGTCGGGCGTGCGCGCCGAGATGTTCCCGTACGGCTCCCAGGAGCACCTGGAGCTGTCGCTGTACCTGGCCTGGCGGGCAGGAGGACTGGCGATCGAAGCGCCGGGCGTGCGGCGCTAGCGCCGGGAACGGTGTCGCCGGATGCCTGGCCGCGCTGGCTGGTCTGGCGTGGCCGGTCCGGCAGACGTCCCGGCCCGGTTCGCCGCCCGGGCCGCGCAGGACTAAGCTATGCGGGTGTCCCCGCCTGTCCCCCGGGACGCACCGCACGGAGCCCTCACATGCAGATTCGCCGATCTTCCTTCGCTGCACTGGCGGTGCTGGTCCTCGCCTGCGCCGGCTGCGCCACCGATGCTTCCACGCCGGCCGGCGAGGCGGTCGCGGCACCGGCGGGAATGCCCGCCGGCAGCGAACTCACCTACGCCACCTTCAATGCCTACAACGACGAGCCGCGCGCCACGGTGCGCCAGGTCTACGGGTCGGCCGGGTCGCGTATCGAGGGCATGGACTATCAGATCCCGGCCGAGAACGCGTTCGGTCCGAGCCGCCCGATCTTCGTCAACCGGGTGCTCGATGTCCGCGGCGACCTCGTCCGGCTCGAGCGGGCCGACGGTACAAGCGTCGCGTTCGAGCCGCCGATGCGCATGCTGCCGTTCCCGCTGCGTCCGGGCGAGCGCTTCCGTCAGGTTCTGGTGGCCCGCGAATCGGACGGGTCGCCACCGCGCCGGGTGATCGTCAGCGGGTATGTCGGTGGCTGGGAAACAGTGAAGGTGCCGGCGGGCGAATTCCGCGCGCTGCGCGTGGTGCGCGATTCGTTCCTGGGCGACCAGCGGTTCTACCGGACCGAGACCACGCGCAAGGAAGTCGACTGGTATGCACCGTCTATCGGCGTGGTCGTGCGGTCGGTGGAGGACAGCTTCAACGAGGACCTGATGTCCGGCGGCGGCGAAGCGGGAGGCACCCTGGTGTTCCAGGGCGACCGGCTGCGCTGGGAACTGCAGTCGGTGTCGCGCAAGGGCAGGCCCGGCTGAGCGGCCACCGGGATCAACCGGGCGCGCTGCCTTCGCGCCGGTCCAGCCGTTCGAAGTCGTAGGCCAGGGCCTGTCCGGGTCCGGCCTCCACCCGCTCATGGCAGGCGATGCGGAAGGCGGACCGGTCGAACGTCGGCATGAGCACGTCTCCCTCGACCTCGGCATCGATCGTCGTGAGGTGGATACGCCGCGCCAGCGGCAGCGCCTCGGCGAACAACTGGGCACCACCGATCACGAACGGCTCGTCGTCGCCTGCGCAGGCGGCCAGGGCGTCGTCGAGCGAATGCACGACAATGGCTCCGTCGACCGCGTAGGTCGGGTTGCGCGTGACGATCACCGACGTGCGTCCCGGCAGCAGCCGTCCGATCGATTCAAAGGTGCGCCGGCCCATCACGATGTGGTGGCCGAGCGTGATGCGCTTGAAGCGCTGCAGTTCGGACGGCAGGTGCCAGGGCATCGCGTTGCCGCGGCCGATCACGCGGTTGCGCGCCATCGCGACGATCAGGGACGGGTTGGTCAGGGCATCCATCGGGTCAGACCGCGATCGGCGCCTTGATCGCCGGCCAGGGATCGTAGCCTTCCAGGGTGAAGTCCTCGTAGCGGAAGCCGTACAGGTCGGTCACCGCCGGGTTCAGGCGCATCACCGGCAGCGGGCGCGCGCTCCGGCCCAGCTGCTCGTTCGCCTGGTCGATGTGGTTCAGGTACAGGTGGGCATCGCCCAGCGTGTGCACGAACTCGCCCGGCTTCAGCCCGCAGACCTGCGCGACCATCAGGGTCAGCAGGGCATACGAGGCGATGTTGAACGGTACGCCGAGGAAGACATCGGCGCTGCGCTGGTAGAGCTGGCAGGACAGGCGGCCGTCGGCGACGTAGAACTGGAACAGCGCATGGCAGGGCAGCAGCGCCATCTGCTCAAGCTCGCCGACGTTCCAGGCCGACACCACCAGCCGGCGCGAGTCCGGCGTGCGCCGGATCTGCTCGACGATCTGCGTCAGCTGGTCGATCGCGCGGCCGTCCGGCGTCGTCCAGCTGCGCCATTGCTTGCCGTAGACCGGGCCGAGGTCGCCGTTGGCGTCCGCCCACTCGTCCCAGATCGACACGCCGTGCTGGTGCAGGTAGTCGACGTTGGTGTCGCCCTTCAGGAACCAGAGCAGCTCATGGATGATCGACTTCAGGTGCAGCTTCTTGGTCGTCACCAGCGGAAAGCTGTCCGCCAGGTCGAAGCGCATCTGCCAGCCGAACAGGCTGAGCGTGCCGGTGCCGGTGCGGTCGGCCTTGCGGTTGCCGCGCTCGAGGATGGCGCGCATCAGGTCGTGGTATTGCTGCATCGCCCGGTCGTCCCTGCCGCGGCGGCCGGGATGGCCACCGTCGGCCGCATTGTATCCATCGCCGGTCAGGGCAGGGCCGTCCGCTATGGCTACGAGTGCGAATGTTAAACTGCGCGCCCCAACTGCCACGCGCCGGCCCGAAGCACGGGCGCCCGCCGCCACCTGCCATGTCCGGAAGCACGCTCGGTACCCTGTTCACCGTCACCTCGTTCGGCGAGAGCCACGGTCCTGCCATCGGCTGCGTGGTCGATGGTTGCCCGCCCGGGATGGCGCTGACCGAAGCGGACATCCAGGTCGAGCTCGACCGGCGCAAGCCCGGTACCTCGCGCCATGTCACGCAGCGGCGCGAGGACGACGTGGTCGAGATCCTGTCGGGTGTGTTCGAGGGACGCACCACCGGTACGCCGATCGGGTTGCTGATCCGCAACGTCGATGCGCGCAGCAAGGACTACTCGAAGATCAAGGATACGTTCCGGCCGGGCCATGCCGACTACACCTACTGGCAGAAGTTCGGCGAGCGCGATTACCGCGGCGGCGGCCGCAGTTCGGCGCGCGAGACTGCGGTGCGCTGCGCCGCCGGGGCGATCGCGAAGAAGTGGCTGTTCGAGCGTCATGGCATCGTGATCCGCGGGCGCATGTCGCAGCTCGGGCCCATCCCGCTCGGGTTCAAGTCGTGGGACGGTGTGTACGACAACCCGTTCTTCTGCGCCGACCCCGACATCGTCCCGGAGCTGGAGGCGTTCATGGATCGCCTGCGCAAGTCGGGGGATTCCTGCGGTGCGAAGATCACCACGGTCGCCACCGGCGTGCCGGTGGGCTGGGGCGAGCCGGTGTACGACCGGCTCGACGCCGACATCGCCTACAACATGATGAACATCAACGCGGTGAAGGGCGTCGAGATCGGCGCCGGCTTCGACGCAGTGACGCAGCCCGGCACGGTGCACGGCGACGAGATGACGCCGGAGGGCTTCCTGTCCAACAACGCGGGCGGCGTGCTGGGCGGCATCTCGACGGGGCAGGACATCGTCGTGCATGTCGCGGTCAAGCCGACCTCGTCGATCCGGCTGCCGAGGCGCTCCATCGACCGCAGCGGTGCGCCGGTGATCGTCGAGACCACCGGCCGCCACGACCCGTGCGTGGGCATCCGGGCGACGCCGATCTGCGAATCGATGCTGGCGCTGACCCTGATCGACCATGCGCTGCGCCACCGCGCGCAGAACGCCGACGTGGTGGTGACCACGCCGCGCATCGCCGCGCTGGCGCCCTCCGTGGCCGGCGCCACGCCCGCGGCCGCCGCGGCCACGCGCGAGGACTCGGACCCATCCGAAGCCTGAACCGCCGGCCGGCGAAGGCACGGCTGCGCCGACGATGAACCCGCCGTTGCCCGCCCGCACCGCGTGGTCGCTCGGCGCGTTCTACTTCTGCTACTTCGCGTACGTCGGCGGCTTCACGCCCTACCTTGGCCTGTACCTCGACTCGGTGGGCATGAGCGCGGTGCAGATCGGGCTGCTGATGGCGGTCAACCAGTCCTCGCGCATGTTCGCGCCGATGCTCTGGGGCGTGCTGGCCGACCGGAGCGGCGACCGGATGCACATCGTGCGCCTGACCGCGCTGGCCGGTGGCATCGCGATGTTCGGCCTGTTCGCCGGCGACAGCTTCGGCGCGCTGTTCGTCACGCTGCTCGTGATCAGCTTCTTCACCAGTGCCACCATGCCGCTGGCCGAAGCGACCACCTTCGGGCATGTGCGTGGCGATACCGGGCGCTATGCGCGCACCCGACTCTGGGGCTCGGTCGGCTTCATCTTCGCGGTGGTCGGCATCGGCTATTTCCTCGACTTCGCGACTCTGCGCGACTGGCTCTGGCTGGTGATCGCCATCTATACCGTGGCCCTGGTCGCGACCTGGCAGGTGCCGGAGTCGTCGGCCCATCGGTCGGTACAGGAGGACGTGCCTGCCCGCACGATCCTGATGCGCCCGGAGGTGGCCGGGCTGCTCAGTGCCTGCTTCCTGATGGCGACCGCGCACGGCGCCTACTATTCGTTCTTCTCGGTGCACCTGGTCGAAAACGGCTACAGCAAGTCGGCCGTCGGCTGGCTCTGGGCGCTCGGGGTGGTGTGCGAGGTCGCGGTGTTCTGGTGGATGCCGCAACTGGTCGCGCGCATCGGCTTGTACCGGCTGCTGGTGGCGACGTTCGCGATCGCCGTGGTGCGCTTCCTGCTGATCGGCTGGCTGGTCGGGTCGCCGACCGCACTCGTGCTGGCGCAGACGATGCATGCAGCGACCTTCGGCGCCTACCATGCCGCGGCCATCGGCCTGATTCACCGCTGGTTCCAGGGCGCGCATCAGGCGAAGGGCCAGGCGCTCTATACCGCACTGTCGTTCGGGGCTGGCGGAACGCTCGGCGGCTTCGTCTCCGGCCTGGTCTGGTCGTCGTTCGGCCCGGCGATCACCTTCACGATCGCCGCGCTGGCTGCCAGCCTGGGGTTCGCGCTGCTGCTGGTGATGGTGCGCGGGCGTGTCCCGGAACATCCGTCCCCTGCGGCATGACCGGCTGCGATAATGTGCGGCGCTGGCGGCGCCACGCCGGTCGGGATCGTGCGCCGCACAATGGGAGGAGACCTGAATGAAAGCCATGGACGAAGCGCCCGGAGCCTGCGGCCTGAGCCGGACGCAGCGCCGACTGCGGTCGGCGGCGGCCGCATTGCTGCTCTCGCTCGGCCTCGGGCCGATGCTGGTGAGCTGCGAGACTGCACCGATCTCCGGCCGCAGCCAGCTGATCCTTCTGTCCCCGGGTGAGGAGGTCAAGCTCGGCCTGCAGGCCTACCAGGAGATCCTGAAGAAGGAGAAGCTCTCCACCGACCCGGAGAAGACCGCGCTGCTCGCCCGTGTCGGCGCACGCATCGCCGCGGCCACCGGCCGCACCGACTTCCAGTGGGAGTTCCGGCTGATCGAGAACGACAAGCTCGTCAACGCCTTCTGCCTGCCGGGCGGCAAGGTCGCGGTCTACACCGGCATCCTTCCGATCACCCGGGACGAGGCGGGGCTTGCTGCGGTAATCGGCCACGAGATCGCGCATGCCACTGCGCGCCACGGCGCGGAACGCATGAGCCAGGGGCTGCTGGTGCAGGCCGGGCTCGCCGCGGGTGCCGTCGCTGCCGGGGCCAGCGGGCGGGATTCGGCATCCACGCAGGCGCTGCTCGGTGCGCTCGGCGCCGGCGCCACGCTCGGGGTGATCCTGCCGTTCTCGCGCCTGCAGGAGACCGAGGCCGACCGCCTTGGCCTGATCTACATGGCGCGGGCCGGCTACGACCCGCGCGCCGCCCGCGACCTCTGGGTGCGCATGGCAGAGGCGTCCGCGAAGATGGGCCGTTCGACGCCGGAATGGATGTCCACCCATCCGTCCAACGCCAGCCGCATCCGCGACATCGAGGCGATGCTTCCCGAAGCGCTGGCGATCTACAAGCCGCGCTGACGCTGCCGCTGCCGCTGCCGCTGCCGCCGACGCGGGTGCCGACGGCGGCGGCAGTCAAGACAACTACGACAACCACAACGACAACACGACAATGAAGGAGTGCGCGCGGTGAAGCGTCCCAATCTGCTTGTGATCCTTATCGACGACCTGCGCTTCGACGAGTTCGGTGCCGGCGGCCATCCGTACATGAAGACGCCGAACATCGACCGCATCGCGGCCGAGGGTGCGCTGTGCAGCCGGGCCTTCCACACGACCCCGCTGTGCTCGCCCAACCGGGCATCGATCGTCACCGGCCAGTACGCGAGCCGGCACGGCATCATCGACAATGTTGCGCGCGATGCGCACAGCCACCGGTTGCCCAACTACCACCTGGCGCTGCAGAAGCTCGGCTACGAGACCGCGCACATCGGCAAGTGGCACATGGGCAACGAGGGCGGGCCGCGCCCGGGCTATGACCACTGGGTGAGCTTCGATGGCCATGGCAACCTGTTCAACCCGCGCCTGAACGAGAACGGGGTCTACACGACGTACGAGGGCTACATCACCGACCTGCTCAACCAGCGCGCGGTCGAGTTCGTCTCTCGCAAGCGCGACAAGCCGTTCTCGCTGTTCTTCGCGCACAAGGCAGTGCATCCGGATGCGGTGCAGGCGGCAGACGGCAAGCTGACGCTCGATCCGGGCAACGGCTACAAGCCCGCGCCGCGTCATGAAGGGCTCTACGAAGGTGCGATGTTCCCGCCACGACCGAACGTGATCCCGATGTCGGAGGTAGTGAAGGACAAGCCGGTCTGGCGCGAGGCGTTCGAGATCAAGGCGACCGAGACCTCCCAGGCGCTGCTCGAGTCGGTGAAGAGCGGCGACCAGGAAGAGATGCGCCTGCGTGCGCGCATGATGGCCTCGGTCGACGAGGGCGTCGGCCAGTTGTTCGACGCGCTCGAGAAGAGCGGGCAGCTCGACGACACGTTCATCCTGTTCCTGGGAGACAACGGGTACTTCTTCGGCGAGCACGGGCTTGGCCTCGAGCGCCGCTTCGCCTATGAAGAGGGCATCCGCTCGCCGTTCACCTTCCGCTATCCGCGCCGGGTCAAGCCGGGCACGAAGATCGACGAGCTGGTGCTGGCGCTGGACATCGCCCCGACCTGCATCGAGCTGGCCGGCGGTACGCCCGGGGCGCAGGTGCAGGGTCTGTCCCTGCTGCCGCTGATGGAAGGTAGTCCGGAAGGTGGCGTCCCTGGCGGCAGGCCGGGCTGGCGCAGCTCGATCATGTGCGAATACTTCAGCGAGAACGCGATGCCGTGGCTGATCGGCATGTCGTACAAGGCGGTGCGTACCGACCGCTACAAGCTGGTGCACTGGGTGAACCGCGGCGACGACGGCGAGCTCGATGAACTGTACGACCTCGAGCGCGACCCGTACGAGATGAAGAACCTGATCGACGACCCGGCCTGTGCCGAGATCCGCCGGCAGCTCCGGGCCGAACTTGCGCGGCTGGTGGCGGCATCGGTCGGGCTGTAGCGGCGCAGGCGTATTCCCGGGGGGCGAGGGGCGGCCGGGCAACGGTCGCCGCGGCGGCGACCGGCACGCCGCTGTCCCGCCCGGCGGACGGCCTCCATGACATAATCGTGGGTTCATCAACGGCGCGCCCCAGACCATGGCCCTCACGCTCTACGACAAGTTGTTCGACAGCCACGTCGTCCACCAGCAGGACGACGGCACCGTGCTGCTCTACATCGACCGCCACCTGGTGCACGAGGTGACCAGCCCGCAGGCGTTCGAGGGACTGAAGATCGCCGGGCGCAAGCCCTGGAACGTCAATTCGATCATGTCCACGGCCGACCACAACACGCCCACCCGCGACTGGGCTGGCGGCATCAAGGACCCGGTCTCGAAGCTGCAGGTCGACACGCTGGACGCGAACATCCGCGAGTACGGCGCACGCGCCTACTTCCCGTTCCTGTCGAAGCAGCAGGGCATCGTGCACGTGATCGGGCCCGAGCAGGGCTTCACGCTGCCGGGCACCACGCTGGTCTGCGGCGACTCGCACACCAGCACGCACGGTGCGCTGGCCGCGCTGGCGTTCGGCATCGGTACCTCCGAGGTCGAGCATGTGCTCGCCACCCAGACGCTGGTGCAGAAGAAGGCGAAGTCGATGCTGGTCAAGGTCGAGGGCGACCTTGGTGCCGGCGTCACCGCCAAGGACATCGTGCTGGCGCTGATCGGGAAGATCGGTACCGCCGGCGGCACCGGCCATGCGATCGAATTCGCCGGCTCTGCGATCCGTGGCCTGTCGATCGAGGGCCGGATGACCCTGTGCAACATGGCGATCGAGGCGGGTGCCCGCGCCGGCATGGTGGCGGTGGACGAGAAGACGATCGAGTACGTCAAGGGCCGGCCGTTCGCGCCGAAGGCCGGGCAGTGGGACGCCGCGGTCGCGTACTGGCGCACGCTGGTCAGCGACGAGGGCGCCGGTTTCGATGCCATCGTCGACCTGCCGGCCGCGTCGATCGAGCCGCAGGTCACCTGGGGCACCAGCCCGCAGATGGTGGTGCCGGTGGGCGGTCGCGTGCCCGACCCGGCCGACGCTTCCGACCCGGTGCGCCGCGACGGCATCGAGCGCGCGCTCAAGTACATGGGCCTGAAGCCCAACACCCGCATCCAGGACATCGCGATCGACAAGGTGTTCATCGGCTCCTGCACCAACTCGCGCATCGAGGACCTGCGTGCGGCGGCGGCGGTGGCGAAGGGCCGCAAGGTCGCGCCGAACGTGAAGCTGGCGATGGTGGTGCCGGGTTCCGGACTGGTGAAGGAGCAGGCCGAGAAGGAAGGCCTGCACGATGTGTTCACCGCCGCCGGCTTCGAATGGCGCGAGCCGGGGTGCTCGATGTGCCTGGGCATGAACGACGACCGGCTGGAGCCGGGCGAGCGCTGCGCGTCGACCTCGAACCGCAACTTCGAGGGCCGGCAGGGCGCGGGCGGGCGCACCCACCTGGTGAGCCCGGCCATGGCCGCCGCAGCGGCGGTGTCCGGGCATTTCGTCGATGTGCGCACGCTCGGCAAGGGGGCCTGACCATGGACAAGTTCAACCGACTGAATGGCCTCGCGGCACCGCTCGACCGCGCCAACGTCGATACCGACGCGGTGATCCCGAAGCAGTTCCTCAAGTCGATCAAGCGCACCGGCTTCGGGCCGAACCTGTTCGATTCCTGGCGCTACCTCGACACCGGCGAACCGGGCATGGACAACAGCAACCGGCCGCTGAACGAAGACTTCATCCTCAACAAGACCCGCTTCCAGGGTGCGCAGGTGCTGCTCGCGCGCGAGAATTTCGGCTGCGGTTCGTCGCGCGAACATGCGCCCTGGGCGCTGCAGGACTACGGCTTCAAGGTGGTCATCGCCTCGTCGTTCGGCGACATCTTCTACAGCAACAGCCTGAAGAACGGCCTGCTGCCGATCCGCCTGTCGAAGGCCGAGATGGATGTCCTGTTCGACGAGACCTTCGCCAACGAAGGCTACCGTCTGGACATCGACCTCGAGAACCAGAAGGTCACCACGCCCTCGGGCAAGCAGTTCGCCTTCGACATCGAGCCGTTCAGCAAGCACTGCCTGATGAACGGCCTGGACGAGATCGGCCTGACGCTGCAGCACGCGGACCACATCCGTGCGTTCGAAACGAAGCACCGGGCTGCCCAGCCCTGGCTGTTCCTCTAGAAGGCCCGGAGGCCACATGAAGAAGATTGCAGTCCTGCCGGGCGACGGCATCGGCGCGGAGATCATCGCGCAGGCGGTTCGCGTGTTGCGCGCCCTGGAACCGAAGGGCCTGAAGCTGGACCTCTCCGAGGCGCCGGTCGGCGGTACCGCCTACGACCTTTCAGGCGATCCGTTGCCGAAGGCCACGCTCGACCTGGCGCGCTCGGCCGACGCCATCCTGTTCGGCAGCGTCGGTGGCTGGCAGTGGGACAAGCTGCCGCGCGAGAAGCGCCCGGAGCAGGCGATCCTCGGCCTGCGCAAGGAGCTGAAGCTGTTCGCGAACCTGCGGCCGGCGGTGATCTATCCGGAGCTGGCGGCAGCCTCGACGCTCAAGCCCGAGGTGGTCTCCGGCATGGACGTGCTGATCATCCGCGAACTGACCGGCGACATCTACTTCGGCCAGCCGCGCGGCATCCGCACCAATGCGGCAGGCGAGCGCGAGGGCTTCGACACGATGCTCTACGCCGAGTCGGAGATCCGCCGCATCGCCCGCGTGGGCTTCGAGTCGGCGCTCAAGCGCAACCGCCGTCTGTGTTCGGTCGACAAGGCCAACGTGCTCGAGACCTCCCAGCTCTGGCGCGACGTCGTCACCGAAGTGGCGAAGGACTACCCGACCGTCGAGCTGTCGCACATGTATGTCGACAACGCGGCGATGCAGCTGCTGCGCAACCCGCGCCAGTTCGACGTGATCGTCACCGGCAACATGTTCGGCGACATCCTGTCCGACGAGGCATCGATGCTGACCGGCTCGATCGGCATGCTGCCGTCCGCGTCGCTCGACGCGAATGGCAAGGGCCTGTACGAGCCGATCCACGGTTCGGCTCCGGATATCGCCGGCAAGGACGTCGCGAATCCGCTGGCGACGATCCTGTCCGCGGCGATGCTGCTGCGCTACAGCCTCGACCAGGACGTGTTCGCGCGCCAGATCGAGGCCGCGGTCAGTGCCGTGCTGCAGAAGGGCCTGCGCACCTCCGATATCGCCGAGAAGGGCGAGCCGGTCATCGGTACCCGCGCGATGGGCGATGCCGTCGTCGCGGCGCTCGGGTGAGCGTGGCCGCATCCCGGGCTGCGCGCTGAAGGAGAAGTTGATGGCGAAGATGATGAAGGTCGGGCTGGTAGGCTGGCGCGGCATGGTCGGTTCGGTGCTGGTCGGGCGCATGCAGGAAGAGCGCGATTTCGACCACGTCCACACCACGCTGTTCTCGACCAGCCAGGCGGGACAGGCGGCCGTCGCCCTGCCCAACACCGAGCCGGTCGTGGCCGACGCGGGCGATGTCGCCGCGCTGTCGGCGATGGACGTGCTGATTTCCTGTCAGGGCGGCGACTACACGACCGCGATGCATCCGAAGCTGCGTGCGGCCGGCTGGAACGGATACTGGATCGACGCCGCGTCGACGCTGCGCATGCAGGACCGTGCCGTGATCATCCTCGACCCGGTCAACCGCGGCGTGATCGACGCAGCGCTGGCAGCGGGCGGGCGCGATTTCATCGGCGGCAACTGCACGGTCAGCCTGATGTTGATGGCGATGGGCGGCCTGTTCCGCGAGGGGCTGGTCGAGTGGGTGACCGCCATGACCTACCAGGCAGCTTCCGGCGCTGGCGCGCAGAACATGCGCGAGCTGCTGGTCCAGATGGGCGCTGCGCACGAGGAAGTGCGTGGCCTGCTCGCCGACCCGAAATCCAACATCCTCGACATCGATCGGGCGGTCTCGGCTCGCCTGCGCAGCGACGGCTTCCCGACCGAGCAGTTTGGCCATCCTCTTGCCGGCAGCCTGCTGCCCTGGATCGACAAGGATCTCGGCAACGGCCAGAGCCGCGAGGAATGGAAGGCCATGGCCGAGTGCAACAAGATCCTCGGTCGCTCGGCTGATCCGCTACCGGTCGACGGCGTCTGCGTGCGTATCGGTGCGATGCGCTGCCATTCGCAGGCACTCACCATCAAGCTCACCCGCGACCTGCCGCTGCCGGAGGTCGAGTCCCTGCTGGCGTCGGGCAACGACTGGGTCGAGGTCGTCCCGAACGAGCGCGAAGCGTCGCTGGCCAGGCTGACCCCGGCCGCGGTCACCGGCGGGCTCAAGGTGCCGATCGGACGACTGCGCAAGCTGCCGATGGGCGGCAGCTACCTGACCGCCTTCACTGTCGGCGACCAGCTGCTGTGGGGGGCTGCCGAGCCGTTGCGACGGATGCTCCGGCTGCTGCTCGAACGGGCAGCTGGGCACTGAGCGCGGCGTCCCGGGGGCATCCCCAGGTTGTATCCTGACTGACGCGTAACTGCGCGCTCGATCGCGGACCGGCAGTTGTCGGACGGTGTCGCGGCGCCGCGCCGCTAAAGCTGGACGTTTCTTCGCCGTTAGCCTACCGAGTGCTGCAGGAGCGCGACACATTCCGGTCTTTCCTGCAGTGCAATCCGGAAAAAGCTCAACGAAATCGAATGCTTGTGTCGTGATATCAGACACAAGGTGAGCTTGCATCGGTAAACCCATGATGTTAATTTCAAACTCCGACGAGTCCTGAAGGACGGTCCGTGCGCACCAGCTTATCCAGTGTTTCTCGTGCGTGGCTCGCCGCCTGCGCGCTCACGATTGCGATGCTCCTCCCCGCCCTGGCAGATGCTGCGGGCCTGGGGCGCATGACCGTGCTCTCAGCGCTCGGCCAGCCGCTGAACGCCGAGATCGAGCTGAGCGCGACGAAGGAAGAGCTTTCGACGATGCAGGTCCGCATCGCGAATGCCGACGCCTATCGGCGCGCGAACCTCGAGTACTCCGCCTTCGTCGCTTCGGTGCGTCTGGCGATCGAGCAGCGTCGCGACGGCTCGCTGATCATCCGTGCCACCACGCCGCGCGGGGTGAACGATCCGTTCGTGGAACTGCTGGTCGAAGTCGTCTGGTCCTCCGGCCGTCTGATGCGCGAGTACACGTCGCTGATCGATCCGCCAGGTTTCACCGCGGCAGACGTGGTTGCGCCGCCGGTTGCACCCTCGGCAGCCGCCCGTGCGGCCGTGGTCGATCCCCGTCCGGTGGTCGCCGCCCCGATCGCAGCCGACACTGCCGCAAGCCCGCCTGCTGCGCCCGTCGCCGTCCAGAATCCCGCCGCCCGGGCTGCCGAGAAGCCTGCACCGCGCGCCCCGCGCGCTGCCGCGGCAACGGCCGCCTCACCCGTTGCCGTGCCGACCGTCGCACCCGGCGCCAGCGAGTATGGTCCGGTGCGTCGCGGCGAGACCCTCGGGAAGATCGCCGAGTCGGTACGCCCGGCCGACGTGTCGCTCGACCAGATGCTGGTGTCTCTGTATCGCGAGAACAAGGCGTCGTTCGACGGCAACAACATGAACCGCCTGCGTACCGGCGCGGTGCTGCGCGTCCCGGATGCCGCAACGCTCTCCACGATCCCGGCGAACGAAGCCGCGCGTGAAGTACGCGCCCAGGCGGCCGATTTCAACGGTTACCGGCAGCGGGTGGCCGGTGCGGTACAGGATGCGCCGCCGGTAGCTGCCGACGGCGGCCCGGCTGCGTCCGGCCGCATTGCACCGAAGGTCGAGGAGAAGGTGCCCGCGGCAGCGCCCGGTTCCGATGTGCTGCGCGTGTCCAAGGGCGATGCCTCCAAGGCCGGCGGGCGCGATCCCAAGGCTGCGCAGGCGGCGCGTGAAGAAGACGCGACGGCGCGCGAGAAGGCCTTGCGCGAGGCGAACGAGCGTGTCGCCTCGCTGGAGAAGATGCTGAAGGATGCGCAGCGGTTGCTCGACATCCAGAGCAAGCAACTGGCCGACCTGCAGAAGCTGGCCAAGGCCGAGCCGACAAAGGCGCCCGAGCCGGCCAAGGCTGCGGAGCCCGCGAAGAAGGCTGAAGCGCCGAAGCCGGAGCCGGTGAAGGCCGAGCCCAAGCCGGTGCCGGCCGCTCCCGAGCCCAAGCCCGAGCCCGCAAAGGCAGAGCCCAGGCCCGAGCCGGTCGTGCCTGCGCCGGAGCCTGTCGTCGAAGCCGCGAAGCCGCAGGAGCCGGCGACCCCGGTGCAGCCGACCCCGCCGGTCGAGGCTGCAAAGCCGAAGCCCGTGCCGCCGCCCCCGCCGCCCCCGCCGCCGCCGAGCCTCGTCGATCAGGTCCTGGACTTCGTGAATACGTACCTGACCGAACTGGGTCTTGGCCTGGTCGCCCTGCTCGGGATCGGTGCACTGGTCGCGCGCAGGAAGAAGGGTGCGGCGCCGAAGGCTGCGCCGTCGAAGGTGCCGGCCGAGCCTGCGGTCGTCGCGCAGCCCGCAGGTCCCGCCGCCATGACCAGTTCCCTGGTCGAGCCGACGCTGGCGAACGAGGGCGGACTGGACGAAGTGGATCCGCTGGCCGAAGCCGAGGTCTACCTGACCTATGGACGTGAAGGCCAGGCCGAGGAAATCCTGCGCGAGGCGATCGAAAAGACACCCGACCGGCACGAACTGCACCTGAAGCTGCTCGGCATCTACATGAAGCGCGGCGATGCGCCGGCCTTCGAGGCCGTGGCGCGTCAACTCTACGGCGCTACCGGCGGACAGGGCGAAACCTGGCAGAAGGCAGCCGAGATGGGTGCCTCGATCGATCCAGCGAATCCGCTCTATGCTGCGGGTACGTCTTCCGCACAGGGCGGGGACGGCGCGTTGTCGACCGTTTCCGCCGGCGTCGCCGCGGCTGCCATCGCGTCTGCTGGAGCGGTTGCAGCGGCCGCTGCAGCCGCCCCGACGCGACCGATCGACATGGAGCAGACCCAGGCTCTGGCGCTCTCTGACATCGAGCCTGCAGACGGACCGATGACCGTCGATTTCGACTTCGAACCGTCCGCTCCTGGCTCTACCAGCACCTCGGGCAGCGACGAGGAGATCGTGGATATCGGCGGATCGGCCGGCGGTACGTCGTCCGCGACAGCGGCAGACATGGACTTCACGCTCGACTTCGGCCCGTCCGGGACCGAGTCGGTGCCTGAACTGCCCGACCTGCCGCTCGAACCTCCGTCGGACGCAACCGGGACGAGCGAAGCCGACCTGACATTCGAGCCGGTCATGCCATCCCTGAGCGCTGAGTCCGGCATGCTGATGACCGAACCGCTGTTCAATGCGGAGGCCACCAACGTGCTGCTCGACTCCGGTCCGCCGACCGGCAGCATCCTCGACTTCAAGCTCGAGGCGGCCCAGGCCGAGGCAGAGGAAAGCGGCGCGCCCTTGGGGTCGGGCCAGCCGACCCAGCCGCCGTTGGGTCAGGACACGATGATCATGGCCGACCCGGGCGAACTGGTCACGTTCGACATGACGCATCCGGCGGGCATGCCGCAGAACTGGCGGGAAACGACACTGCCTCGCGTCGACCTCGACCTGGGTGAAACCAATGTCGATGGCAACGACAGGAACAGGGACGAGCACTGGAACGACGTCAATACCAAGTACGACCTCGCCAAGGCGTACGAGGAGATGGGCGACAAGGACGGTGCGCGCGAGATCCTGCGCGAGGTGATCGCGGAAGGCGACCAACAGCAGAAGGCCGACGCCGAGTCCATGCTGGCCCGCCTGGGCTGAGCATGGCCCCGGGCCTGCGCGGCCGCACGGCGGCGCGGGCCGGCCTGAGCATCCGGCAACCGTAATCGCGAACGGCGGCGCGACCGTCGGCGTCTTTGGCGCTATCCTCGCGGCATGCGCATCGCCCTCCAGATCGAGTACCACGGCGGCACCTTCTGCGGCTGGCAGAGCCAGCCCTCCGGCTGTTCGGTGCAGGACGCGCTCGAGCGGGCGTTATCCGGCATTGCTGCCGCACCGGTGTCCACCGTGTGCGCCGGACGCACCGACACTGGCGTGCATGCGTTGATGCAGGTGGTGCATTTCGATGCGCCGACGCTGCGGCCCGAGCAGGCCTGGGTGCGCGGCGTCAATGCGCTGCTGCCGGACGCGATCGCGGTGGTCGGGGCGGCGGCCGTGCCGGACGACTTCCATGCGCGCCATGACGCGGTGCTGCGCGCCTACCGCTACGTGCTGCTCAGCGATCCGGTACGCCCAGCCATGCTCGCTGGCTCGGCCGGCTGGCACCACGAACGTCTGTCCCTCGAACCGATGCGCGAGGCGCTGCGCGCGCTCGAGGGCGAGCACGATTTCAGCGCGTTCCGTGCAGCCGAATGCCAGGCCCGGTCGCCGGTACGGCGGATGCATCGTGCGACAGTCGCGCAGCAGGGGTCGCTGTTCACCTTCGAGTTCCGCGCCAACGGCTTCCTGCACCACATGATCCGCAACATCGTCGGCAGCGTGGTGCGCATCGGTCGCGGCCGCGAGGCGCCAGGCTGGCTGGGCCAACTGCTGGCGGCACGCGACCGGACCCGGGCGGCACCGACCTTCTCGCCAGCCGGCCTGTATCTGGCCGAGGTGGTGTATGCCCCAGGGCGTGCGCCGGCGCTTCCCGGACCGAGGCCGTCGATCGCCGGGCCGTTCGCCGCCTCGCTCGCGGCCGATGGCGCCACGGTCCCGCTTGCACCGGTCGAAGGGGCCCTGGCATGACTGCGCGCCGCACCCGGGTCAAGATCTGCGGCATCCGTACCGTCGAGGACGCGCAGGCGGCCGCCCGGGCCGGCGCCGATGCGATCGGCCTCGTGTTCTACGGCCCGAGCCCGCGCCACGTGACCGTGGAACAGGCTGCATGCATCGCCGGCAGCCTGCCGCCCTACGTGATGGCGGTGGGCCTGTTCGTCGACGCACCGGACGCACAGGTGCGCGAGGTGCTGTCCGCCGTCCCGCTCGACCTGCTTCAGTTCCATGGTTCCGAGACGATCGACTTCTGCATGCAGTTCGACAAACCCTTCGTACAGGCGGTACGGATGAGGCCGGGGGTCGATTTGCTACAATGCCGTGGTCAATCGATGCTGTCCAGGCCGCTGTCGCGGGGCCTGCTGGTCGATGCATTCGTCCCCGGCCTGCACGGCGGCACCGGCCAGTCCTTCGACTGGTCGCTGATTCCCGGGCCGCTGCGCGGCGAGGTGATCCTTTCCGGCGGCCTCACGCCGACCAATGTCCGGGACGCGGTGCGGCAGGTGCGCCCGTGGGCGGTGGACGTTTCCAGCGGCGTCGAACGCAGCAGCGGGCCGAAGGGGGTCAAGGATCCCGGCCTGATCGAGCGGTTCATTGAGGAGGTTCACCTTGCAGATGTATGACCTGCCCGACGAGCGCGGCCACTTCGGCCCGTACGGTGGCGTATTCGTGGCCGAGACGCTGATGCATGCGCTCGATGAACTCAACGAGTGCTACCTGAAGTACCGCAACGACCCCGAGTTCATGGCAGAACTCGCGCGCGAGCTGAAGCATTACGTCGGCCGCCCGAGCCCGATCTACCACGCGAAGCGCTGGTCGGAACACTTCGGCGGCGCGCAGGTCTACCTGAAGCGCGAGGACCTGAACCACACGGGCGCGCACAAGATCAACAACACCATGGGCCAGGCCCTGCTCGCGCGCAAGATCGGCAAGCCGCGCATCATCGCGGAGACCGGTGCTGGCCAGCATGGCGTTGCGAGTGCCACGGTAGCTGCGCGTTTCGGCATGAAGTGCACCGTCTACATGGGGTCGGAAGACGTCAAGCGGCAGTCGCCGAACGTGTACCGGATGAAGCTCCTGGGCGCCGAAGTGGTCCCCGTGGAAAGTGGCTCGAAGACCCTGAAGGATGCGCTGAACGAGGCGATGCGCGACTGGGTGACCAACGTCGCCGACACCTTCTACATCATCGGCAGCGTCGCCGGTCCGCATCCGTACCCGATGATGGTGCGCGACTTCAACTCGGTGGTCGGCCATGAATGCCTGTGGCAGATGCCCGAACTGGTCGGCCGGCACCCCGATGCCTGCATCGCCTGCGTCGGCGGTGGCTCGAACGCGATGGGCATCTTTCATCCGTACATCGATGTCGCGGGTGTGCGCCTGATCGGCGTCGAGGCCGGCGGATCCGGTGTGGCCACCGGCAAGCATGCGGCGCCGCTGTCGGCCGGGCGCCCCGGCGTGCTGCACGGCACCCGCACCTACCTGATGCAGAACGAGGACGGCCAGATCATGGACACCCACTCGGTGTCGGCAGGCCTCGACTATCCGGGTGTCGGCCCGGAGCATTCCTGGCTGAAGGATCTCGGCCGCGCCGAGTATGTCGCGATCAACGACGACGAGGCGCTCGAGGCGTTCCACCTGCTGTGCCGGCTGGAAGGCATCATCCCGGCGCTCGAGTCCGCCCATGCGCTGGCGCAGGCGGCGAAGATGGCGCCTTCGATGCGCAAGGACCAGGTGCTGCTGGTCAACCTTTCCGGACGTGGCGACAAGGACATCAACACCGTCGCCGGCCTTGCGGGGATCACGCTCTGATGTCGCGCATCCAGGGACGTTTCGAGAAGTTGAAGGGCGAGGGGCGGGCGGCGCTGATCCCGTACATCACCGCGGGCGACCCGTCGCTCGAGGTGACGCTCGGGCTGATGCATGAACTGGCCGCCGCCGGTGCGGACGTGATCGAGCTGGGCGTGCCGTTTTCCGACCCTCAGGCCGACGGTCCGACGATCCAGCGTGCCAGCGAACGCGCGCTGGCGCGTGGTACCACGCTGCGGCGCATCCTCGACGTGGTCGCACGCTTCCGCAGCCTGGACGCGCAGACGCCGGTCGTGCTGATGGGTTACGCGAATCCCGTCGAGGCGATGGGCTATGGCGCGTTCGCCACGCGTGCAGCCGAAGCCGGCGTGGACGGCGTGCTGCTGGTCGACCTGCCGCCGGAGGAGTCGCGCGGCTTCGTCGACCGGCTGGCTGGCGCCGGGCTGGACCCGATCTACCTGCTGTCGCCGACCACCACCGATGCACGCATCGGCGAGATCGCGAAGCTCGCGCGCGGCTATGTGTACTACGTGTCGCTGACCGGCGTGACCGGCGCGAAGCACCTGCAGGTCGGCGACGTCTCTTCGCGCATGGAAGTCCTGCGCCGGCACCTGACCGTGCCGATCGGCGTCGGCTTCGGCATCCGCGATGCCCAGAGTGCCGCCGGCATCGCGAAGGTCGCCGATGCGGTGGTGATCGGCAGCCGGATCGTCGAGGAAATCGAAGGTTCGGCACCGGGCAGCGAGGCGGCCAACGTCGGCGCCTTCCTGCGTGGCATCCGCCAGGCGATCGATGCCGTCGCGCGCAAGGGCTGAGCCGATGGTCCGCGCAGCATGAGCTGGCTGCAGAAACACCTGCCGCCGAAGATCAAGCGGGACGAGGGCTCGGCGCGCAAGTCGGTGCCCGAGGGCCTGTGGATCAAGTGCGACGGTTGCGAGACGGTGCTGTACCGGACCGACCTCGACAACAACCTCCAGGTCTGCCCCGGCTGCGGCTTCCACAACCGGATCGGTGCACGCGAGCGGCTCGACATGCTGCTCGACACCGGCGCGCGCTACGAGATCGGCGCGGAGGTCATGCCGGTCGACAGCCTGAAGTTCAAGGACACGAAGAAGTACACCGACCGGCTGGCCGCCGCCACGCGCGACACCGGGGAAGACGACGCGCTGGTCGTGATGCAGGGGAGCATCCATGAGGTGCCGGTCGTCGTGGCCGCGTTCGAGTTCCGCTTCCTCGGCGGTTCCATGGGTTCGGTGGTCGGCGAGCGGTTCGCGCGCGGCGTGCGTGCGGCGATCGAGCAGCGGATGCCGTTCATCTGCATCGCCGCCTCCGGCGGGGCGCGGATGCAGGAAGGCGTGCTGTCGCTGGTGCAGATGTCGAAGTGCTGCGCGGCGCTGACCCTGCTGGCGAGCGAGCGCCTGCCGTTCATCTCGGTGCTGACCGACCCGACGATGGGTGGTGTGTCCGCGAGCTTCGCGATGATCGGCGACGTGGTCATCGCGGAGCCGGGCGCGCTGGTCGGCTTCGCCGGCCCGCGGGTGATCCAGCAGACCGTGCGCGAGACGCTGCCGGACGGCTTCCAGCGCGCCGAGTTCCTGCTCGAGCATGGCGCGATCGACATGATCGTCGACCGGCGGGAGATGCGCGACCGACTGGCTTCGCTGCTCGCCTTGCTGTCGCACCTGCCGCCACCCAACATGCAGGCCCGGCCAGCGACGTGAGCGGGGCGCGCACGCTCGACGGCTGGCTCGAGTACATCTCGAACCTGCATCCCGTGACCATCGAGCTGACGCTCGAACGCGTCGCGCAGGTCTGGCGGCGGCTGCGGCCGGATGCAGGGCCCGGCTCGATGGGCGTGCCGGTGATCATGGTCGGCGGTACCAACGGCAAGGGCTCCACCTGCACGATGCTGGAGGCGATCCTCGACCGGGCCGGCTACCGGGTCGGCTGCTACACCTCGCCGCATCTGCTGCGCTACAACGAACGGGTGCGGATCTCTCGGCAGGATGCGACGGACGCCGACCTGTGCCGGGCCTTCGAGGCGGTCGAGGCGGCGCGTGGCGACATCGGTCTTACCTACTTCGAGTTCGGCACGCTGGCCGCGTTCTGGCTGATGATCGACGCGAAGGTCGATGTCGCGGTGCTGGAGGTCGGGCTGGGCGGGCGGCTGGATGCAGTGAACATCCTCGACGCAGACGTCGCCGTGGTCACCAGCATCGGCCTCGACCACATGGAATACCTGGGCGACACGCGCGAGAAGATCGGCTTCGAGAAGGCGGGCATCTACCGGCCCGGCCGTGCGGCCATCTGCGCCGATGCCGATGCACCGTCTACGCTGGTCGCACACGCGCAGGCGATCGGTGCCCGCCTGCTCCGGGCAGGCATCGACTACGACTTCACCGACCAGGACGGCAGCCAATGGCGCTATCGGCGCTTCGCAGCGCAGGGCGCCGATGGGTCGGGCACGGCGCCCACGTCTGCTGCGGCGGTGGTGTCGAAGGCGCGCTACGGCCTGCCGTTCCCGGCGCTGCGCGGCGCATACCAGTTGTCGAATGCGTCGGCAGCCATCACCGCGCTCGATGAAGTCGCCGACCGGTTGCCGGTCAGTGCCGAAGCGGTCCGCACCGGCCTGCTCACGGCCGAGATCGCTGGACGGTTCCAGGTGCTGCCCGGGCGGCCGACCGTGGTGCTGGACGTCGCGCACAACCCGCATGCCGCGGCGGTGCTCGATGCAAGCCTTGCCCGCCTGCAGGGCACCGGCAGGACGTTCGCGGTGTTCTCGATGCTCGCGGACAAGGACATCGAAGGCGTGGTGCGTGCAGTGAAGGCGCGCATCGACGAGTGGTTCATCGCGCCGGTCGACGCCGGCCGCGCGGCCGACCTGCCGACCTTGCGCAACGCGCTGACCCGCGCCGCCGCGCTCGATCCGACCACCGAGTGCAGCAGCGTGGCGCAGGCCTGGCGGATGGCGAGTGGGCGCGCAGGCGAAAGTGATAGGATCGTCGTGTTCGGGTCGTTCTACACCGTAGCCGAGGTGCTTGCGTCGATCGACGCGTCCCGCGATTGAACAACGGGAAGCGTCGGCTCGCGGCGTCCAACCCTCGGCCAGGACAGGCAGGCATGGCACGCAGCACGTCAGAAGAAGAAATCAGGCTCCGCAAGCGCGCCCGGCGCCGGCTCATCGGCGCGATCGCACTGACCACGCTGGTGGTCGTCACGCTGCCGATGGTCCTCGACAGCGAGCCACGGCCGATCGGTGAAGACATCGCGGTTCAGATACCCTCGCCCAACAGCGGGCCCTATGCGCCGAAGGGCCAGGCCGATGCGCCACGCGCCGCGGTGACTGCGACGGCGAGCGGCACCGTCGGCTCGCCGCCGGCGCCGGTGCCTGCCGACATGCCACCGGCTGCTGCAGCTGCGGCTGTGGCTGCGGCTCCGGCCGCGCCTGCGCCGGTACGACCGGTCGCGCCGGCCTCGGCCACCCCGGCCGACCAGAAGATCGAAGTGGCTGGCGCCCTGCGTTCGCCGTCCGATGCGGGTGCTGCTGCAGCTGCAGCTGCAGCCGATGCAAGGACCGCCGCGGAGGCGGCAGCCGCGGCACGTGCCAGCGCGGCCAGGGTGGCCGAGTCGAAGGCAGCAGAGGCCATCGCAGCAGAGTCGAAGGCGGCAGAGTCGAAGACGGCCCCTGCGGCCAGGGCACCGGCCGAGGTGAAGCCGGTGCCGGCAAAGGCTGCTGAAGCAAAGGCGGGCGATACGAAGGCCGCGGCCGGGGACGCCGATGCGAAGAGCTTCGTGATCCAGCTCGGCGCATTCTCCGAGGTGAACCGCGCCAAGGATCGCCATGCGCAAATGGTGAATGCCGGCGTGAAGGGCTACACCGAAGTGGTCAAGACCCCCACCGGAGACAAGACCCGGGTGCGCGCTGGACCTTTCCCGAGCCGGGACGCGGCCGAGAAGGCCAACGAACGGTTGAAGGCGCTGGGCATGACCGACGGGATCGTCGTCCCCCGGCGCTACTAGGATGCAAGGCCTTGCCGCAACGGCCGCGCTGTCCCCTGGCCGGCCATAGCCGCGTGCCTCGGTCCTGCTGCATCCACGGCCGATGACCTGGTTCGACTACGGGGTGCTGCTGGTCGTCGGCTTGTCGGGGCTGGTGGCCGTGATGCGCGGCTTCGTGCGCGAGGTGCTGTCGCTGCTCTCCTGGGTCGCGGCCTTCGTCGCCGCCAGCGCATTCGCCGGTACGGTCGCGCCGATGCTGCCCTCGGGGATCCCCAACGATTCGCTGCGCATGCTGGCGGCATTCCTGCTGGTGTTCGGCGCCACACTGCTGTTGATGGTCTTCATCACGCTCGCCATCGTCGAACTGGTGCGGGTGGTCGGGCTCGGCTTCGTGGACCGTGTGCTCGGCCTCGCCTTCGGGCTGGTGCGCGGCCTGCTGATCGTGCTCGTCGCGGTGCTGCTCGCCGGCCTGACGCGCTTGCCCGAGGATCGCGGCTGGCGCGACGCGATGCTGTCGCAGCCGCTTGAAGTGCTGGCGCTGCTGGTGCGTTCGTACCTGCCGGCCGACCTCGCGCGCAGGATCCGGTACGACGCGGCACAGCAGGTGGTCTATACTCCGCCACGCTAAAGCCAAGGCAGACCGGCCGGGGCCGCGGGGGGTGTGTTCCTCCGCCTCGACCCCGACATGACGGTATTGAGCCGAAGGGAGAAAGCCTCGTGTGTGGCATCGTCGGAATGGTTGCAAAGGCCCCGGTCAACCAGGAGTTGTACGACGGGATGCTGTTGCTCCAGCATCGTGGCCAGGACGCAGCGGGCCTGGTCACCAGCGAGGGCAACACCTTCCACATGCACAAGGGACCGGGGCTGGTGCGGGACGTGTTCCGTACCCGCAACATGCGCACGCTCGCCGGCAACGTCGGCATTGCCCATGTTCGCTACCCGACGGCAGGGTCCGCCTGGTCGTCGGCCGAGGCACAGCCCTTCTACGTGAACTCGCCGTTCGGCATCGTGCTTGGCCATAACGGCAACCTGACCAACTCCGAGGCACTGCGGCGCGAGCTGTTCCGCGACGACCTGCGCCACGTGAACACCGACTCCGACTCCGAGGTGCTGCTCAACGTGCTGGCGCACGAACTCGCACGCAACTCGGCCGGCTTCCACCTCGACGCGAACACGATCTTCAAGGCCGTGGCCGGTGTGCACAAGCGGGTGCGTGGTGCCTACGCAGTGGTCGCGATGATCGCCGGCTACGGACTGCTCGCGTTCCGCGACCCGTTCGGCATCCGGCCGCTGGTGATCGGCAGCCGTGAGACCGAGGCGGGCACCGAATTCATGGTGGCTTCCGAAACGGTTGCGCTCGATGCGCTCGGCTTCACGCCGCTGCGCGACGTTGCGCCTGGCGAGGCGGTGTTCATCGACGAGCAGGGCGCGTTCCAGAGCCGCCAGTGCGCCGAGCGCACCGAGCTTGCGCCTTGCATCTTCGAGTTCGTCTATCTCGCGCGGCCCGACTCGGTGATCGACGGCATCTCGGTCTATGACACGCGCCTGCGAATGGGCGAGAGCCTTGCGCGCAAGATCGAGCGCGAGTTCCCCGACCTGGACGTGGACGTGGTGATGCCCATCCCCGATTCCGCGCGGCCCGCGGCGATGCAGCTGGCCAAGCACCTGAACCTGCCCTACCGCGAAGGCTTCATCAAGAACCGCTACATCGGCCGTACCTTCATCATGCCGGGCCAGGCAGTGCGCCGGAAGTCGGTGCGCCAGAAGCTCAACGCGCTGGGCACGGAGTTCAAGGGCAAGAACGTGCTGATCGTCGACGACTCCATCGTGCGCGGCACGACCAGCCAGGAGATCGTTCAGATGGCGCGCGATGCCGGGGCACGCAAGGTGCATTTCGCCTCGGCGGCCCCGCCCGTGCGCTTCCCGAACGTCTACGGCATCGACATGCCCACGCGCGCTGAACTGATCGCCTCCGACCGTTCGTTCGACGAGATCGCGCGCGAGATCGGCTGCGACCGCCTGATCTACCAGGACCTCGCCGACCTCATCGAGGACGTGCGCGAGACCAACCCGTCGATCACGCGCTTCGAGACCTCCTGCTTCGACGGCCAGTACATCACCGGCGACGTCACCCCGGAGTATCTCGATTGCCTCGAGGCAAACCGCGAGGACAGCGACCGCCAGCGATCGCGTGAGGCCAGCACCCAGCTGGACCTCAACCTGGAATCGGCCGAGTAGCAGCGGAGCATCCACGGCATGACCGAGACGGAAGCATCGCGCATCCTGCAGAGCCACCTGGTCATCGAGGGCCACCGCGACGTCTACGAGCAGGTGCACCGCACGCTGATGGGCGAGTCGTCCCCGCTCGGCGATGCGATCGTCCCGCGCCTGATCCGCGACCGGATCGACCTGTCGGTCTATGCGGTCGGCGGCGACTCGTGGGCGCATTCGCAGAACACCGGGCGCTTCCTGGAGGCCACCCTCGACAACATCGACCAGTTCCTGCAGGAGATGTCGGCGCCGGGCAGCCGCTTCTCGCTGGTAAAGACCCGTGGCGACCTGCCGTTGGCGCGGCTGCACGACCATGTGAAGTTCATCCTGCACCTGGAGGGTGGCAAGCCGCTGCAGGGTGGCATCGCGCAGCTGCGCAACTTCTACCGGCTGGGCGTGCGCTCGATGCAGCCGACGTGGAACCTGCGCAACGAACTCGGCGACGGTGTCTGGGAGAGCCGATCGGGTGGCGGCCTGACCCGGTTCGGCGTCGACGTGGTGCGCGAGATGAACCGCCTGGGGATGGTGGTAGACCTGTCGCACATGGCGAAGGCGGGCTTCTACCAGTCGCTCGAGGTCGCCACCGCGCCGCTGATCGTGAGCCATGCGAATGCCTGTGGCGTCTACGACCACATGCGCAACCTCGACGACGACCAGATCCGCGCGATCGCGGCGCAGGGCGGCGTGATCGGCATCCTGGCGTTGCCGTTCACGGTCGCCGGCAAGGAATCCTCGATCGAGCAGATGCTGCGGCACATCGACTACATCGTCGACCTGGTCGGCGTGCAGCACATGGCGCTGGGCATGGACTTCGTGAAGTACGACGGTCCGCGCAGCATCCGCGACGGTCACACCCCCGGGGCGGAGCCGCCGGTGGTGCGCGGCTTCGAGGAGATCGAAGACCTGCCGAACCTGGTCGATGGCCTGCAGCGCCACGGCTATTCCGAAGGCGACATCGCGGCCATCCTCGGTGGCAACTACCTGCGGGTGCTGGGCACCATCCTTCCGGAGCAGTCGGTCATCTGAAGGCCCGGGCGGTCACTGGCCGACGCTGATGCCGGCGGCCTTGATGATCCGCGCCGCCTTGGCCGTCTCTGCAGCGAGGAAGGTGGCGAACTGTTCCGGCGTGTCGCCGACCACCGTCAGCCCGTCGCCGGCCATCCTCTCGCGTACGTCCGGCAGCGCGAGCACCTGCACGATGTCCGCATGGACGCGGCCGACCACCTCGCGCGGCGTGGTACCCGGCACGAGCAGGCCGAACCAGGTGGTGAGGTCGAAGTCGCGCACGCCGGCCTCGGCGATCGCCGGCAGGTCGGGCGCGATCGTCGAGCGTTTCGCGCTGGTCACGCCCAGTGCGCGCAGCTTGCCCGACTTCACGTAGGGCACGCTCAGCACCAGGTTCATGTAGTAGGCCTCGACGTTGCCGGCCAGCACGTCGGCGAGGGCGCCGCCGGTGCCCTTGTACGGCACGCTGGTCATCCGGATGCCGGTGTTCATGTTGAACAGTTCGGCCGCCAGGTGGTTCAGCGAGCCCGTACCGGGCACGCCGACGTTGAGTGCGTCAGGCTTCGCGCGCGCAAGCGCGACCAGTTCCTTCACCGAGCGCACCGGCAGCGACGGATGCACGACCAGCACCAGCGGTCCCGAGGCGAGGTTGGTCACCGGCTGCAGGTCGCGCGCCTGATCGTACGGCAGGTTCTTGAACAGGCTGGGGTTGGATGCATAGCCGGCCTGCACCAGCAGCAGCGTGCGGCCGTCGCCGGGCGACTTGGCGACATGCGCCGCCCCGATGGTTCCGTTGGCGCCCGCGCGGTTCTCGACCAGGACCGGCTGCCGGATGCGGTCGCCCAGCCGCTGCGCGACGATGCGTGCCATCGCGTCGGTGGAACCGCCCGGCGCGAACGGCACGACGATGCGCATCGGCCCGGCAGGCAAGGCCCCCTGGCTCACGGCGGTGGCAGGCGGTGCCACCTGCTGGGCGTGCGCGGCGGCAGGCAGGCCCAGCGCCAGCGTGGCGGCGAGCAGCCCGGCAACCGGGCGCTTGGTGGTCGAAACGATCCTCATCGGCGTATTCCTGCGTCTTGGTGTGTGCGTGGCACGAGGGTACCGCGCTGCCGCCAGCCACGCTTGCAGTCGCCCGCCGTTTGACAGGGTCGGGCGCCGGGTCGCAGAATCCCCGGAGCGCCGATTTGACGGCCTGCGCGACTTGCGTGCGGGGCAGCTTGCGGGCGCCATACAAATCCAGCTAAGGTGAACGACAGCTCCGCGGGCGCGTTCCGGCCTGCCCGCCAGCGCGACCCGTCAGCCCGACGCTGCACGGGTCTTTTCGTTTTGGAGAACGCTTCATGGACAAGTACCAGCTCGACACGCTCGCCGTGCGCACCGGCATCCACCGCAGCCAGTTCGGCGAGCACAGCGAGGCGATGTACCTCACGTCCAGCTTCGTGTTCGACAACGCCGCGCAGGCGGCCGAGGCGTTCCAGAAGGGCATCGAGGGACGCAATGTCTACTCGCGCTTCACCAATCCCACGGTCACCGCGTTCGAGGAACGGCTGGCCGCGCTGGAAGGGGCCGAGTGCTGCGTCGCGACCGCCTCTGGCATGTCCGCCATCCTGGCGATCACCATGGCGCTGTTCAAGGCCGGGGACCATGTGGTGATCTCGCAGGGCGTGTTCGGCTCGACCGTGCAACTGTTCACCAACTTCTTCGAGAAGTTCGGCATGCAGGTGTCGTTCGTGCCGCCGACCGACCCGTCGGCGTGGGAAGCGGCGGTGCGCCCGAACACGAAGATGTTCTTCATCGAGACGCCCTCTAACCCGCTGACCGAGGTGTCCGACATCGGCGCACTGGCAGCGATCGCGCACCGCGCGGGCGCGGTGTTGATCGTCGACAACTGTTTCTGCTCGCCGGCGCTGCAGCGGCCGCTCGAGCTGGGGGCCGACATCATCATCCACTCGGCCACGAAGTACCTCGACGGCCAGGGTCGGGTGCTCGGTGGCGCGGTGCTGGGCAGCAGGGCCCTGGTGCACGGGCCGATGCTGCAGTTCATGCGCAATGCCGGCCCGTCGATGAGCCCGTTCAATGCGTGGGTGTGCCTGAAGGGAATGGAGACCCTGGGCATCCGGATGGAGGCGCACAGCGCGCGCGCCCTGGAGCTTGCCACCTGGCTCGAGAAGCATCCGCAAGTGGCGCGCGTGCTCTATCCCGGCCTGCCGTCGCATCCGCAGCATGCACTGGCGATGCGCCAGCAGAAGAGCGGCGGCGGCGTGGTCTCGTTCGAGGTGAAGGGCGGGCGCGAGGCAGCCTGGCGCGTGATCGATTCGACGAAGCTGTTGTCGATCACCGGCAACCTCGGCGATGTGAAGACGACGATCACCCACCCGGCCACGACCACCCACGGGCGCATTCCGCAGGCCACGCGCGATGCGGCTGGCGTGACCGAGGGGCTGATCCGCATCGCCGTCGGGCTGGAGGCGGTGGTTGACCTGAAGGCTGACCTGGCGCGCGGCCTGGACGCCTGACTGGCAACAAACGCCCGGCGGGCAGTCGTCGCCCGGGCGGTGTCAGAACCGCTGCAGGCGGCCGCCGGCAGCGACCAGGCCGGTGGCGCTCGCCTGCCAGTCGGGTAGCACCCAGCGCTCGCAGGCCCTGCCATCGACCGGATGTACATGCCTGGCCGGTCGGTGGGTATGGCCGTGCACCAGGCGCGGGTATCCATGCTCGCGCAGCACGCGCAGCACTTCGGCCGGCGTGACGTCCATGATGTCGGCAGGTTTCGCTGCCTTCTCCTGCTCGCTCAGCAGGCGCAGGCGCCGGGCCTCCGCGCGCCGGTCGGCGAGCGGCCGGGCCAGGAAGGCCTGCTGCCATTCCGGGGCGCGCACCATCGTGCGGAAACCGTTGTATGCGGTGTCGCCGGTGCACAGGGTGTCGCCGTGCATCAGCAGCGTCGGGACGCCGTCCAGGTCGAGCCGCAGCGGATCGGGCAGGAGCTGGACGCCGGTGGCCGCGGCGAAACGGTCGCCGACCAGGAAATCGCGGTTGCCGTGCATGAACGACACCTTCGTGCCGCTGGCCGACAGCGCGGCCAGGGCATCGACCACCGGTCGCACAGAAGGCGCATCCAGGTCGTCGTCGCCGATCCAGTAGTCGAACAGGTCGCCGAGGATGAACAGTGCCACCGCATCGCGGGCGGGGCCCGCGAGCAGCCCGATGAAGGCCGCCGCGGTGTCCGGGCGGTCGACGGACAGGTGCAGGTCGGACACCAGCAGCGTCACGGCATCCGCCATGAATGCCCCGGGTATGGCCGCAGTGCGTCCGCTGCCGGCCTCAGCCTTCGACCAGTTCCGCCCGGTTGATCACGACGTCTTCGGCCGGGACATCCTGGTGGCCGGCGCGCGACGTGGTCGCCACGCTGCGCAGCTGGTCGACGACCTCGCGCCCTTCCACCACCTTGCCGAACACGCAGTAGCCCCAGCCGCGCGGCGTGGGCGAGGTGAAGTTCAGGAAATCGTTGTCTGCCACGTTGATGAAGAACTGTGCCGATGCCGAGTGCGGCTCGGAGGTGCGCGCCATCGCCACCGTGTACTTGTCGTTCTTCAGCCCGTTGTCGGCTTCGTTGGTGACCGGATCGCGCGTCTTCTTCTGCTTCATGCCGGGCTCGAAGCCGCCGCCCTGGATCATGAAGCCGTCGATCACGCGATGGAAGATCGTGTTGTCGTAGTGGCCTGCCTTCACGTACTCGATGAAGTTCGCGGCGGTCAGCGGTGCCTTCTCGGCGTCGAGTTCGATGCCGATCACGCCGGCGCTGGTGTGCAGTCTGATCATGGTGTTGCGCTCCTCTGGAAGGTCGTTGGGCCGGAAGGCGATGCGTCGGGCTGCCGTTCAGCGGCCGCCGATGATCGTTGCCTTCTCGATCACCGGCAGCTTGGCCGGCACGTCGGTCTTGAACGGACCGCCGGGGCCGGTCGGCACCTGCAGCATCTGGTCGACGGTCTCGAGCCCCTTGATCACGCGGCCGAACACGACGTAGCCGAACCCGACCACGGTGCGCTCGCGGAAATCGAGGAAATCGTTGCGTGCGACGTTGATGAAGAACTGGGCAGTCGCGCTGTGCGGGTCGCGCGTGCGCGCCATCGCCAGGGTGCCGATCTCGTGCCGCAGCCCGGCCTTGAAGGTCATCTCGGCTTCGTTCTTGATCGGCTCGCGCGTCGGCTTCTCCTTGAAGTCGGCGGTGAAGCCGCCGCCCTGGGCCATGAAGCCGCGGATCACACGGTGGAACACCGTGCCGTCGTAATGGCCTTCCTTCACGTACTGCAGGAAGTTGCGCACGGTCTCGGGCGCCCGGTCGGGATAGAGCTCGACCACGATCGGGCCGTAGTTCGTGCTGAACTCGACGCGCGGGTTCTTCTGCGCGAGTGCGTCGCCGGAAAGCCCGGCGCCCAGCGCGAGCGGGACCAGCGCGACGGCCAGCGGCGTCGCGAACTTCGTGAACCAGTTGCGGATCAGTCTATGCACATCGACTCCTGTTCCGTTGCTGCGCGGCCGCCGGGCGTCCCGACGGTCACGCGTTTCCTTCGTACACGATGCGCCACCTGCCGCCCTCCAGTTTCCAGTACTGGCGCTTGCGCATCTGCTGGTTGAGGTTGTTGCTGGCGTAGTCCTGCTCGAACTGCACGACCGCGAGATTATCGCGGTTCGGATCGAGGAACATGCTGGTGTTGCGCAGTCCAATGCGCACCCAGGTCTTGCTCGCGTTGACCTGGCTCTTCTGTTCGGACCAGACGGCCAGGTCGCGCGCCGCGCTGCCGCCGCTGAACGCGGGCGAATAATGCCGCAGGTAGGCCTGCATGTCCCGTCCTTCCCAGTCGCGCCGCCAGGCCTCCACCGCCTGCGCGAGCGATGCCCGGCTGGCCTCGACCGTGCCTGCATCCACCCAGTCGATGCGCGGGGCAATCACCACTGGCGTGAGGCCGATCTGCATCAGCGGCAGCAGGGCGTCGAAGTCCGGATTGGCAAGGACCACGCAGCCGTCCGATGACTGCGGCGGCCGGGCGAAGGTGTCGGACGGCACGCCATGCAGCCAGATACCGTGGCCGGTGCGGCCCTCGATGCGGTCGAGTTCGTTCGGGTAGTTGATCGGCAGGGCGCCGCTGCCGTAGAAGTCGGGCAACTTCTGCCGCGGCAGGTTCGCACGCACGTGGTAGACGCCCAGTGGCGTGCGCTTGTCGCCCTCGCGCAGCTTGTCGATGCCGTTGCGGCCGACACTGATGTAGTAGTCCTTCACGTAGCGCAGCCGGCCGTCCACCTGCTCGAACACGTACAGCGTCGATTTCGCGCTGTCGACGACGATGGCATGCCTCTGCCTCGGGTCCAGTTGCAGGATGTTGCGCGGTACCCGGCCCGGCGGTGGCTCGGCTGCGAGCCGGGTAAGCCTCGCTCGCGCCTCGGCCCGCAGATCGTCGAGTCGCTCGGCCCGGTCGGCGCCTTCGGTCCCCGCCTCGGGAGGCTGTTGCACCGCATTGCCGAACCCGTCGATCGGGCGGGCGCGGGCCAGCAGCAGGTCGCCACGCACCAGGTGCGCCAGGCGGAAGTTGGGGTTGGCCTCCAGCACCCGGTCGATCTCGGCCAGCGCGGCGTCCGGACGGCTGCGCGCGAGCTCGAGGATGCCGCGCACCAGCGATGTCTCGACTTCGCTGGTTGTACGGGTCCCGGAGCCGATCGTGTCGGCTGGCCCGACGGGGGGCGCGGCCTGTCCCGACGCGCTGCCGGTCGCCGCCGTGCTGGCCAGCGCGTGCACGTCCTCGGCAGGGCTCATCAGCAGGAACAGTGCCGTGCCGACCGAGGCCAGCAGCGACAGCGCAACGACCGGTGGTACCAGGTCGTTCATCCGTCCATGCCGGTTACGGCTGAGGAAGCTCAAGGCGCGCTCATGCAGTACCGCTCACCCGGGCGATGCGGCGAGGTTGATCACCGGCCGACCTGCTCCTGTTCGATCAGCCAGCGGTCGCCGACGCGGACCAGCACCAGCGTCTTCGGTGAGCTTGATTTCAGGGTCGACGACCGGTAGTCCTGGAGGAAGGCCACCGACACGCGGTTCGGACCGAGCGGCTTCACCTGCGGCGCGCTCACCCGGACTTCGATCTTCCTGGGTTTGGCGATGCGCTCGCGCCGTGCCTGCTCCCAGTCGGCACGCGAGTCGCCGCCGGGCACCTTGAACTCCTTCGAATAGAACGCCAGGTAGCGATTCACGTCGTTCGAGGACCAGGCCTGAGCCCATTGCTCGACGGTACGCAGCACGTCCTCGGTACCGGCGACCGGCGCCGGAGCGGCGGGTGTTGCCCCAGCTGCAGGCGAAGGCGAAGGCGAGGCGGCAGCCGGCGGGGCAGCCGGCGGGGTAACTGCAGCCGCAGTTGCCGCGGCTGCCGCAGCCACAGCCGCCTTCGCCTGAGCGGCCTGTGCGTCGGACGACTCGCGTGCGACCACCGGCCGGCTGGCCGCGGGTGCCGTGGGAGAGGCAGGGGCTGGCGCGGCTGCGCCCTTGGTTGCCTGTGCGATGGAGGCGCCCGGGGGAGCCTGCGCAGCCAGCACGACCTGCTTCGGATCGCCTGCGAGCGGTGTGCGCTGGAACTTCGGGTTGGCGGAGAACAGTTCCCGGATCAGCGAGAGCTTGGTCTGCACGCCGGCATTCGACCGGTCGAGCTGCAGCGCCCGGTCGTAGGCCTCGGAGGCCATCTTCGCGTAGATGTCCCCCAGGTTCTCGTGCGCGGTCGCATAGCTCGGATGGGTACGGATGGCCGACTCGAGCATCTGGCGTGCCCGGTCGAACTGGCCCTGGGCCGCGTAGAGCACCGCGAGGTTGTTGTACGGTTCGGGCAGTTCCGGATAGTCCTCGGTCAGCGCGAGGAATACGCGGATGGCCTCTGCCGGGCGCTTCTGCTCGGTGAGGATCAGGCCGCGCAGGAAGCGCGCGCGTGCGTCCTTCGGGTTCTTCGCCAGGAATGCATTCAGCCGCTCGGTAGCCTGGGTCAGGTTGCCCTGCTTGACCAGCGCATGCACGTCCGACAGGTCGTCCGCCTGCACCGCAGACGTCGCACAGAACAGGCCGAACAGCAGCGCGGCTGCAGCGGCCCGGCTGCGGAATCGGCCTCGGACCGACACCGACCGGCGTGTCTCGTTGGACCCGGCCGGGGTCCCGGCGGCGGCATCAGCGGTTGGCAGGGACTGCATATGTTATATTTTTCTCGCCGGGCTTAAAAAATGTTGAATCAGTACAAAGGCTTACGATAATTCGAATGCCCCTGATTCTACCAGCACGGTCGCAAAAAGTAATCTCCCAGCAACCGTTTCCCGGGACGACGATGCTCCGAATCTACAACACGCTGGCACGCGACAAGCAGCCGTTCGTTCCGCTCGAGCCGGGCAAGGTCCGCATGTACGTTTGCGGCATGACCGTCTACGACTATTGCCACCTCGGCCACGCGCGCGTGATGGTGGTGTTCGACCTGGTCACCCGCTGGCTGCGCAGCAGCGGCTACGCGGTGACCTACGTGCGCAACATCACCGACATCGACGACAAGATCATCCGGCGTGCCGCCGAGAACGGCGAGTCGATCGGCACGCTGACCCAGCGCTTCATCGACGCGATGGACGAGGATGCCGCGGCGCTGGGGGTGATCAAGCCCGACCATGAGCCGCGCGCCACCGAGTACGTGCCGCAGATGCAGGCGATCATCGACCGCCTCGAGGGTGCCCGCCTGGCCTACGTCGCCAGCGATGG
The DNA here is from genome assembly GCA_947458265.1 of Betaproteobacteria bacterium. Classification (GTDB taxonomy): domain Bacteria; phylum Pseudomonadota; class Gammaproteobacteria; order Burkholderiales; family CAIKXV01; genus CAIKXV01. The sequence continues at coordinate 84,694 of CANGYF010000007.1, read as the reverse complement.
CGACGTGAACTACTCGGTGCGCGACTTCCCCGGCTATGGAAAGCTGTCCGGCAAGTCCCTGGAGGACCTGCGCGCCGGGGAGCGCGTCGAGGTCAACTCCGGCAAGCGCGACCCGCTCGATTTCGTGCTCTGGAAGCGCAGCAAGGAAGGCGAGCCCTTCTGGGAGTCGGCGTGGGGCCGCGGGCGTCCGGGCTGGCATATCGAGTGCTCGGCGATGTCGGCGGCGCTGCTCGGCGAGACCTTCGACATCCATGGCGGCGGCCAGGACCTCCAGTTCCCCCATCACGAGAACGAGATCGCGCAGTCCGAGGGAGCGAACGGCCGGCCGTTCGTACGCTACTGGATGCACAACGGCTTCGTGCGCGTCGACGACGAGAAGATGTCGAAGTCGCTCGGAAACTTCTTCACCGTGCGCGAGGTGCTCGCGCGCTACGATGCCGAGGTGGTCCGGTTCTTCATCGCCCGCGCGCACTACCGCAGTCCGCTGAACTATTCCGACCGGCACCTCGACGACGCGCGCCAGGCGCTCGCCCGGCTGTACACGTCGCTCAAGGGCGTGGACGGGACCGATGCCGCAGCCGACGCGGCGATCGACTGGGACGAGCCGCGGGCAGCCCGCTTCAAGGCGGCCATGGACGACGACTTCAATACCCCGGAGGCGATCGCGGTTCTGTTCGACCTCGCCGGCGAGCTGAACCGTACCCGGGATCCGGGTACGGCCCGCCTGCTGCGCACGCTCGGTCGCGGGCTCGGCCTGCTCGAGCGCGATCCGCTGGCTTTCCTGCAGTCGGCCGCCGGGGACGCCCCTTCCGGCATCCTCGATGCGGCGGCGATCGAGGCGAAGATCGCCGAACGGGCCGCGGCGAAGAAGGCCCGCGATTTCGCTACCGCCGACGCGATCCGCGCGCAGCTCCTGGCCGGTGGCATCGTGCTGGAGGACGGCGCCGGCGGCACGCTCTGGCGACGCGCCTGATGCCGGTCGTGCGCAGGCCTTGCACCGGGGACACGTACCCGTGCAGCGGATAGACTAGGGGTTTGGTCCGCAGGAGGCTGGTGCAATGGACAGCGTCGATCTGGAAGTGCTGCGCTCGGCGGTCGCCTGGCGCAAGGAAGGCCACGGCGTCACCCTGGCCACGGTCGTCGAGACCTGGGGTTCCGCCCCGCGCCCGGTCGGCGCGATGCTGGCGATCCGCGGCGACGGCATGGTGTCGGGTTCGGTATCCGGCGGCTGCGTGGAAGACGACATGATCGAGAAGCTCACTGGCGTGGCGGCACCGGCGCAGCCGAAGCTTCTGACCTACGGTGTCACGCGTGAGCAGGCCGAACGGTTCGGCCTGCCCTGCGGAGGCCGGCTTGCGATCGTCGTCGAGCCGGTGGCCGATCCGGCGCTGGATCCGCATCCACTGGACATGCTCGAGCAACTGCTCGCAGCCAGCGACCGGCGCGAGCTGACCGTGCGCAGTCTCGACATGCAGACCGGGCGGATGACCCTGGCACCGGGATCGCGCAATTCCATCCTCTCGTACGACGGGAAGACTCTGCAGACCGTGCACGGCCCGCTATGGCGCCTGCTGCTTATCGGTGCCGGACAGCTCTCGCGCTATCTTGCCGAGATGGCGCGCACCCTCGACTATCGTGTCACGGTGTGCGACCCTCGTGACGAGTATGTATTTGGCTGGGACGTGCCCGGGGTCGACCTGGTGCGCACGATGCCGGATGACACGGTGGTGGCGATGGAGCTCGACAGTCGTTGCGCAGTGGTTGCACTGACCCACGATCCCAAGCTGGACGACCTGGCGCTGATGGAGGCGCTGAAATCGCCGGCGTTCTACGTCGGTGCGCTGGGCTCGCGCGCCAACAACGAGAAGCGGCGCCGCCGACTCGCCGATTTCGACCTGTCCGAGGCCGAGATCGCACGCCTGTTCGGCCCGGTTGGGCTGCCGATCGGCAGCAAGACCCCGCCCGAGATCGCGGTGTCCATCCTGGCGGAGATGACTGCGGTGCGCCGCGGCGTCCTGCTGCCGGGTTCTGGCGACAGAAGCCTCGGGCCGCGTGTGGCGGCGGTGGCGAGCGGGGCGGCATGCAGCTGAAGGCGTCTGCACGGTGAACGACGCGTCAGGCGGTCAGAGGAGATTCGCGCCGATGTTGCGCGCGCTCGACGGGCACCGCAGCCTGCTACGGCAGGCGATCGCAGCCGCGGTCGCCGGCGAGCATCTGGATGCACCAGCCGCGGACCAGCCCCTGCTGCCATTGCCTGCGCCGGTCGATGTGTCGGCGGCGCCCGACGATGAGGCAGGGTCGCAGGCGGCTGCCGCGCTGCGCGAGCGGCTGTGCAGCATGGAGGCCGCGCTGCGTGCGGCGCTGCAGGCCGCTGCTGCGGCTGGCGATGCCCCATGGCCTCACCTGGTGCAGGCGCTGGAGATTTCGGACCGGCTGACCACGCTGGTCGTCGATGCCTCGCTCGGCGAACTGATGCAGGCGGTCACACAGCGTGAGCGGCGGCTGAAGGCGCAGCTGCAGGAAGAGTTCCTCGATGCGTTGAGCGTCGGGCGCTTCTCGCTGCGCTTGACCGATGGCGTGATCGTACAGGCGGACGAGGCATTCGCCGCTTTCCTGGGTACCGTGCCTGAGCACCTGATCGGTGTGCCGGCCGGGCGCTTCATACCGGTCGAGAAGCTGGTCGATATCGTCGAGCAGTCGGTGAAGAGCGGCCGGCCGGGGCGGGCGCAGGTACGCACGCTCGGCGTCGATCGCGAGCCGGTGACGCTGGACATCATCGCCTTCATGCAGCAGGCAGCCGAGCGCGAAGAGCTGCAGTGCATGGCGGTCAACGTGTCGCGGGTGGACCGCGACATCGCGCAGCGGCGCCTGCTGTCGGCCGCGGTCGAGGCATCGAACGACCTGGTGCTGATCACCGACCCGTCGTTCCAGATCGAGTACGTGAACAAGGCCTTCGTCACCGTCACCGGCTACGAACCGGAAGAGGTGTTGGGGCGCCATCCGCGCTTCCTGCATGGCCGCAAGACGCCCGGCACCGCGTACGACCGCCTGCGCGCACGCATGCGCGCCGGTCGTGCGGTGCGCGCCGAGCTGGTGAACTACCGCAAGGACGGCACCCCGTTCTGGATCGACCTGTCCGTGGTGCCGGTGCCCGGCAGCGACGGCACCGTCGAGCACTGGGTATCGGTCGGCCGTGACGTGTCCGAGCGCAAGCAGGCCGAGCAGGAGATCACCCGCCTGGCGATGGAAGACTACCTCACCGCGCTGCCGAACCGGCGCGCGGCCGAGGCGCGGCTGCAGCTCGAGTGGAACCGGGCGCGGCGTACCCGTTCGCCGTTCGCGCTGGCCCTGCTTGACATCGACCACTTCAAGCGCGTCAACGACCAGTTCGGGCACGAGGTGGGTGACCGCACGCTGCGCCGTGTCGCCCAGCTGGTGAAGTCGACGTTGCGCGGCGGCGACTGGGTCGCGCGCTGGGGCGGCGAGGAGTTCCTGATCTGCTTCCACGGTCTGGACGTGCCGGGTGCGCTGGCGGCAGGCGAGCGCATGCGCCAGCATGTCAAGGAGACCAGCCCGACGTCCGGCCAGGCAGAGCCCGCCGTGACGGTCAGCCTGGGCATCTCGGTGTACAGGCCCGCACTGGAGTCCTCGATGCAGATGCTGGCCGAGGCGGATGGCCTGCTCTACGAAGCGAAGGAGGCCGGACGCGACCGCGTGCTGTGCATCGGCACCGCCGACGGGCACCGTGGCAGCGTCGTGTGGGAGCGCTCCCAGGTGCAGGCCGCCTTGCAGGAGTCGCGCGTGGTCGCCGCGTTCCAGCCGATCATCGACCTGCGCAGCGGGCAGCAGGTCGGGGTCGAAGCGTTCGCGCGCATCATCGCGTCGGATGACCGCGTGATCCTGGCGTCCCAGTTCATCGAGGCCGCCGAGTCCCTGCAGCTGTCCGCCGAGATCGACCAGGCGATTGCGGAGCACGCGCTGAGCGCGCAGGCCTGGCCGCCCTCGGGAAATGAGGGAAATGAGGGCAATGAGGGCAAGGGGGCGAAGGCGTCCGGCGCCAGGGCATCCGGTGGCAAGGGCGGCCGCGGCAGCGCCGCTGCCACCGCCGCGGCCGGACGCCAGACCTGCTTCATCAACCTGTCGCCGCAGTTCCTGGCCAGTGCGAAAAGCGTCGAGTGGCTGATCGAGCGTGCGGCCGTGCTGCGCATGGCCGAGTCGGTCGAGCGCAGCTTCGTGATCGAGATCACCGAGCGCCAGGGCGGCGAGCTCGCCGCGCTCAAGGCGAACCTGAAGCCGCTGGTCGATGCCGGCTTCCTGCTCGCGCTCGACGACTTCGGCAGCGGCTACTCGTCCTTCCAGTACCTCGCCGACCTGCCGATCCAGTTCCTGAAGATCGAAGGCTGGATGGTGGCGCGGGCGCTCGGCGATTCGCGCGTCCGGCAACTGCTGGAGTCCATTGTCGGCACCGCCCGGAAGTTCCATCTCACCACGGTGGCCGAGTGCGTCGAGGATGCGGGTACCGCCGGGGTGCTGCGTGAGCTGGGCGTCGACTGGGCGCAGGGATACCTCTACGGCGCGCCGGTCGTGGACCGGGCAGCGCTGCGCGAGGCGGGCCTGGCCGGCGGACGGGCAGGCTGATGGCGCTGCCCGCCGCACTTCAGGGGCGACTGTCGCTGCCGGTGATCGGTGCCCCGATGTTCCTGGTCTCGGGCCCGGAACTGGTGGTCGCCCAGTGCACCAGCGGCATCGTCGGCGCCATCCCTTCGCTCAACGCGCGGCCGCCGGAACTGCTCGACGCCTGGCTGCGGCAGATCTCGTCGGCCTGTGCCGCGCATGCCGCGGCCCATCCGGGCGCGCGCGTGGCACCGCATGCGGTCAACCTGATCGTCAACCGGGCCAACGCGCGGCTCGAACAGGACATCGACGTGGTCGTGGCCAACCGGGTGCCGGTGGTGATCACCTCCCTGTCCGCGCCCGACGACATCGTGCCGCGCATCCATGCCTATGGCGGTATCGTGCTGCACGACGTGATCAGCACCCGCCACGCGCGCCGCGCGCTGAAGGCTGGAGTCGATGGACTGGTGCTGGTATGCGCCGGTGCCGGGGGCCACGCCGGCACGCTGTCGCCGTTCGCGCTGCTGTCCGAGGTGCGTGCGTTCTACGACGGGCTGGTCGCGCTGTCCGGTGCGATCGCAACCGGCAGCGGCATCCTCGCTGCGCAGGCGATGGGGGCCGACCTGGCCTACATCGGTACGCGCTTCATCGCTACCGATGAATCCAATGCCGGCGACGCCTACAAGTCGATGATCGTCGATGCCAGCGCCGCCGACATCGCCTACACGTCGCTGTTCTCCGGCGTGCACGGCAACTACCTGAAGCCGTCGATCGCTGCGGCGGGGCTCGACCCGGACAACCTGCCGGCGCCGGAACCCGGCGCGAGCTACCGCAGGCGCGACGACCGGCCGCCGGCCTGGAAGACGATCTGGGGCGCCGGGCAGGGCGTGGGCGCGATCGACGCGGTGCAACCAGTGGCCGCCGTGGTCGCGCGGCTTGCCTCGGAATACCATGCGGCCCGGCGTGCGCTCGCCGCCGCCGCCATAACGGAGTGAACGCAGTGGACTACCAGACCATCACCTTCTCGATCGACGCAGGCATCGCCCGCATCACGCTCAACCGGCCCGACCGGCTCAATGCGTTCAACGTGCGCATGCAGGACGAACTGTTCGACGCGTTCGAGCGCATCGATGCACCGGACAGCGGCGCGCGCGTGCTGCTGCTGGGCGCGAACGGACGCGGCTTCTGCTCCGGCGTCGACCTCACCGACCGCAAGCCGCTGCCCGAGGGCCAGAAGCACGACCTGGGCGCCTCGCTGGAGGCGAAGAACCCGCTGTTCTCGCGGCTCTACCACTCGCCGATCCCGGTGGTGTGCGCGGTCAACGGCGTGGCCGCCGGCATGGGCGTGGGCCTGGCGCTCGCCTGCGACATCGTGGTGGCCGCCCGCAGCGCGAGCTTCGTGCTCGCGTTCAGCCGCATCGGGCTGATGCCCGACTGCGGCGTGAGCTTCTTCCTGCCGCGGCTGATCGGCCCGGCTCGGGCCAACGCCTGTGCGCTGCTCGGCGAGAAGATCGGTGCCGAGCAGGCGCAGGCCTGGGGCATGGTGTGGAAGGTGGTCGACGATGCGGCGCTGCCCGACGAAGCGCTGGCGATCGCTCAGCGCCTCGCTGCCGGCCCGACCCGTTCCTACCGGCGCATCTCGGCGACGATCAAGGCCGGCGTCGAGGCGTCGCTCGAGGACATCCTGCAGCAGGAGGCCGATGGCCAGCGCGAGCTGGGCTTCACCGAAGACTACGCCGAGGGCGTGCTCGCCTTCCTCGAGAAGCGCCCGGCGAAGTTCAACGGACGCTGACTCAACGGACGCAGACTCAACGTACTCTGACTCGACGGACGCTGATCGATGGGCACGTTGCCGCGCGCGGGTGGTCCTGCCGCCGGGTCGCCACTGCGCCTGCCGCTGACTGATCTGGTCGATGCGGTGACCAGCGGGCGCCTGTGCCTGGTCGACCATGCCCGGGCCTGCGTCGCGCAGGCGCTGGCGGTGGAGCCGCGCATCCATGCGTTCAAGGCGATCGATCCGGCGATGATCGGCGCGCGTGCCGAGGCGGTCGCTGGTGCCAGTGGCATTGGCGGTGCGCCCCGCGGCCTGCTCGCCGGCGTGCCGTTCGGCGTGAAGGACATCATCGACGTGCACGGCCTGGTGACCGGCATGGGTTCGCCGATCCATGACGATTCGATCGCCGCCGCCGATGCGCCGCTGGTGGCGCGGCTGCAGGCGGCCGGCGGATTCGTGTTCGGCAAGACGGTCACCACCGAGTTCGCCTTCATGCATCCGCGCGAGACGCGCAACCCCTGGAACACCGCCCACACCCCGGGCGGATCGTCCAGCGGGTCGGCGGCAGCGGTGGCGGCAGGTTGTGTCCCGGCGGCACTGGCGACCCAGACCAACGGTTCGGTGATCCGGCCGGCGGCGTTCTGCGGCATCGTCGGCTTCAAGCCCAGCTACGCGGCCTTCCCGGTGCAGGGGGTGCTGAGCTATGCGCCGACGCTCGACCAGGCCGGTTGCTACGCGCGTTCGGTCGAGGGCGTCGCACGCATCGCGCAGGCGCTGGCCGAGCCCGGGTTCGGCCTGCATGCGCCGCTGCCTCCGGCTGCTGCCTGGCCGCAGGAGCGATCGGGCCAGCCGCGATTCGCCGCGGTGCGTACGCCGGTCTGGTCGCGAGCGTCGCCGGCGATGCAGGACGCGTTCGAGCGCACGCAGGCCTTGCTCGCCACGACCGGCGCATGCATCGAGCGCATCGAACTGCCGGCCGGATTCGAGCAGGCGCACGACGTGCACGGCGTGATCATGGGTTACGAGGCGGTACGCTACTTCGAGCCGGTGCAGGCCCGGCAGCGTGGCCTGATCAGCGACTGGCTGAACAGCTACCTCGACCAGGCGGCTGCGATCGACCGGGCGCGCTACGAGGATGCGCTCGATGCCCGCGAGCGGCTGCGCGGTGCGTTCTCGCGGTTCGTATCCGGCTTCGATGCCGTGCTCACCCCGCCGACGACCGGAGAGGCGCCCGAAGGCATCGATACCAGCGGCGATCCGGTGTTCTGTTCGATCTGGACGCTGCTCGGCACGCCGGCGATCACCGTGCCGACCGGCCTCGGCCCCGGCGGATTGCCGCTCGGCCTCCAGCTGGTCGGCGCCGAGCGTGCCGACGCGGTGCTGCTGGCTGCCGCCCGCTGGTGCGAGGCACGGTTCGGCTTCGACGGCCTGCCGCCGTTGTCCTGAGCAGCGGCAGGCGCCAGCCGGTCGAACCGGCATGGTTCACAACGGTGCTGCGTGGGTCTACGCTTGCACTCCAACGCTCTGGGAGCTTTTGATGACTGCCCGCCGCAGCCTGCTTCTTGCCGCGCTCTGCGCCGTCCTGGGATGGACGGCGCCCGCATCGTTGCCTGCCTTCGCGCAGGACGTGGTGGCCGACCTGTCCGCTGCACCGGCGGACGGTACGTTCCGTTTCGCCAGCTCGACGCCGAAGACGCTCACCGAACTGATGAGGCGGCCAGGCCCCGATGGCAACTCGACCGCCCTCGGGCACCTGTTCATGCCGAAGGTCGCTGCCGGCGCGAAGGTGCCCGCCGTGGTGCTGCTGCACGGCTCCGGCGGCATCTACAAGGCGATGCTCGACTTCTGGCCGCGCCAGTTCAACGCGGCAGGCATTGCAGTGCTGTCGATCGACTCGTTCGGCCCGCGCGGCGTCTCCAGCACGGTCGAGGACCAGAGGCAGGTGCCGTTCGCGGCGGACGTGGCCGATGCGTTCGCGGCGCTGCGGCTGCTGTCCACCCATCCCCAGGTCGATGCCTCGCGCATCGCGGTGATGGGTTTCTCGCGCGGCGGCGCCGCGGTGATCCGCAGCGCCGCCGAGCGGGTGGTGGCGTCGCAGGCGCTGCCCGGCGGCCTGCGCTTTGCGGCCCACGTCCCGGTGTATGCCGCCGGTTGTACCGGCGCCATCCGGCTCGCACCGAAGCCTGGCGTCTTCGGCAAGGTGCCGATGTTCTTCGTCCACGGTGACGCGGACGACTATGTGCCGATCGGCGGCTGCCGCGACTATTCGGCCCTGGTCGGCAAGGCCGGCACGCCGGTGCAGTTCCTGGCACTGGCCGGTGGCCACCACAAGTTCGACGACGACAGTCCGCGCCGCATCTACCTCGCGAGTGCTGCGCGCACGCTCGAGGGTTGCCCGCTGGAGTTCGACATCGACGCCGGCATCTTCGTCGACCGCGTCACCGGGCAGCGGATCCCGGGCAACCAGATGGCCGCGGTGAACGAGCAGTCGTGCAGCGCGCGCGGAGCGAACGTCGAAGGCAATACGCGGCTGCGTGCGCAGGCTGCCGAGGCGATCGTCGGCTTCCTCACGACTGCATTCGCGCGCTGAAGCGGCCAGCCGCAACGGGTCCGAGCGTCTGCTGACCGCCGGCGTTCAACCCCTGGCTGGCAGGTGCGCCCGTGCCCAGCGAACGATGTCCTCGGCGCCCATCGCACCCGGTTGCCGGGCGACCTCGCTGCCCCTGTCGAACAGCACCAGTGTCGGGATGCTGCGGATCGCGAAACGGCTGCCGAGCGCTGGCTCGGCCTCGGTATCGACCTTCGCCAGCCGCATGCCCGGCTCCAGCTGTAGCGCCGCGCGCTCGAACTGCGGTGCCATGGTGCGGCATGGACCGCACCACGGTGCCCAGAAGTCCACCAGCAGCGGAATGTCGCTGCGCACGAGGTGCCGTTCGAAGCTGGCGGCGGTAAGCGGCAGCGGCCTGCCGGTGAACAGCGGCTGGTGGCACTGCCCGCAGCGCGGCGCCTGTCCCAGCCTGGCAGCCGGGACGCGGTTGACGGCCTGGCAGTGCGGGCAGCAGAGGTGCAGAGGATCGGTCATCGGGGGCTCCGGCGCGGGTGGCATCCCGAGAAGATCAGGAGAGACCGGGGGACGGCTGCGCCTCGCCGAGCCAGGCCAGGCCATCCAGCACCCCGAGCGCATCGGCGACCCAGCGAGCATGGTCGGTGAGGGTGCCAGGCGCCTGCCGCAGGTCTGCGACCTGGCCGTCGGCGAACAGCAGCCAGGTCGGCTGGAACAGGGGCGCCGGCCGCACCTGAGCGGCATTCAGTGCCGGCGGCACGGCATCGGGCGGCGCCGGCAGCATCGGATGGATCGACGCCTGAAGCCGTGCTTCGTCACCCTGCAGCGACTCGTAGCGGTCGAAGTATGCGCGGATCGACTCGTCCCAGGCATCGGCCTCGACGAAGGACGCGTCGACCGACTGCTCGCGTACCGAGCGTGCAGCGGCGGAGGGATCCAGCCGGCAGGCGGCGAAGAAGCGCTCGGCAGTCATGTCGATCAGCCGGTCGACCTTGGCCCTGTTCTGTTCCAGCGACCCGATCAGGTCACTCAGCGCGATCGCAGGGAACCGGAAGCGCAGCGCCGCCGCACACAGCCGCGGCAGCAGGGCCACCGCGACTTCGATGTCGAACAATCCGGCTACGCGCGAGAGCAGATGCAGGCTGGCCGGTCGCTCGCGGTAGAGTTCCAGTGCGAGGTGGTACAACGCGACGGCGCTCGGCCGCGCCATCGTCGCATGCAGTCCCTCCACGATCGCATGCGTCTCGAGGATGTCGTGCACGCTGAAACCCTCGGAGGCATCGAACAACGTGCCTGCGAGCACCGCGAAGTCGGCGCGCGCGGACTGTTGGTCGGCGGTGGCGATGGGTCTGCGCGAGGCCTGCCAGTGCGCCGCCCAGCGGGCACGCCGGCCGATATCGCGGGTGAATGCGAAATACCAGGGCGAGCCGACGAGATGCGACAGGCGGATGCCGGTGCGCGCGATCGCGAACAGGGCCAGCAGGTCTGCATCGTCGCGCGGCGGCAGTCCGCCGTCGAGCAGCGCGACGAAATCGGCCCCCGGGCGCTCGACGGGCAGCCCCACCAGCGGCGGCAGCACATGGAGCACCACCGGATCCTGCAGGCGGTTGCGCAGGTCCTCGATCCAGCCCTGGACTTCCGCGGGTCCGCGCTTCAGTATCGCTGCCATGGGACCGTCACCCTGCCTCTCACCCGGCGAAACTGTCAGGCTGAGAGGGTACCAAATCCCGCATCCATGAGGGGACGGTCGTCAGCGCGTGAGCAGCAATCCGTCCACGGCGACAACCCCTGCCCCGGCCGGCTTTACCAGGAGCGGGTTGATCTCTGCCTCGGCCACGGTCGTACCGGGCAGCAGCGCCAGGGTGGAGAACGCCACCACGGCCGCGGCCAGTGCATCGACATCGCCGGGGGGCAGCCCTCGGTAGCCGCGCACCAGCGCCAGTGCCTTCACTTCGCCAATCATCCGGTGCGCCTCTGCCAGGTCGACCGGGGCGCAGCGGATCGCGTAATCCTTGTAGATCTCGGCGAGGGTGCCGCCCGCGCCGACGATCACCACCGGGCCTACCTGAGGATCGTGCCGGTAACCGAGGATCACCTCCGCCAGGCCGCGCTCCATCTTCTGCACCAGTACGCCGTCGATGCGTGCATCCGGATGCTTCGCGCGCACGTTGTCGAGGATGCGGCCGTAGGCGTCCTTCAGGCGCGCCGCGTCCGGGATGCCGAGCACGACGCCGCCGGCATCGGTCTTGTGCAGCACGTCGCGCGAGAGCACCTTGGCCACCACGGGATACGGGATCGAAGATCCCTGGTCGGGCGCGGTGAGCACCTGCGACGGCGCGGCCGCGATGCCCAGCGCGGAGAACACCGCAGCCGCATCACGTTCGTTCAGCGGCACGCCTGCGGCAGCGGCCACCAGGCCTGCCACCGTGCCCAGGTACGCCGGGCGTTCTACGTCGGCGCGTTCGACCGGAGCCTGCCAGTCGAACCAGCAGCGGATCGCGTCGGCACAGCTCTCGGGCGTGCGGAACGCAGGGATGCCGCCGGCGCGCAGCAGGTCGAGGGAGGTGTCGGCCGCGGGGGCGATGAAGACCGCGAGCGGCTTGGCGGGATTGGCGCCGATGATCGGCTCCACCGCGAGCTGCGGATGGAACTGGGCGCTCGAGCCGACCACCGCCAGCACCGCGTCGCAATGGTCGGACGCGAGCATCGCCTCGAGCACCGCGCTGTAGATTTCTTTCTTGGTGCCGGCCAGCGTCAGGTCGATCATCGGCGACTGGCCGACATGGATGTTCCGGGCCGCCAGCTGCTGCACGACCGCCTCGGTCGGCGGTGCGATCTCGATGTCGTACAGGCCGAGCTGGTCGACCACGGTCGCGGCGCCACCGCCGGTGGTGGTGACCACGCCGACCCTGCGGCGCCCGGTGCGCGGCTGCTTCGAGGGCGGGAAGCGGACCAGCAGCTGCGCGGTCTCGAGCAGCGATTCCAGGGTAGCCACGCGCACGATGCCGTTGGCGCGGAAGAATGCCGCCGCCGTGTCGTCGGCGCCGGTCATCGCGCCGGTATGCGAAGCGGCCAGTTCGCGACCGATCTCGGAGCGGCCCAGCTTGTAGGCGATCACCGGCTTGCCCGCGGCGAGCGCGCGGCGTGCCGCGGCGGCCAGAGCAGGGGCATCACGCAGCGTCTCGAGGAACAGCAGGATCGCGTGTGTGTTCGGATCGTCGACCATCAGGTCGACCAGCTCGCCGACGCCGATGTCGCATTCGTTGCCGACCGATACCAGCCGGGAGAAACCGAAGCCGCGTGCCTGTGCGCGCGACATGAGCGAGCCCATCATGCTGCCGCTCTGGGAGACGATCGCCAGGTTACCGCGCAGGAGCAGGTCGCCCTCGAAGGTGGCGTTGCAGGTGATCGGCGTGCCGGCATGGGTGTCGATCACGCCCAGGGCGTTCGGCCCGAGCAGGCGCAGGCCACCTGCGCGCGCGACCGACACCATCTCTTCCTGCAGCGCGCGGCCTTCGTCGCCGCGCTCCGCGAAGCCGTCGCTGTAGAGGGTCGCCACCTTCACCTTGAGGCGCACGCACTCACGCACCAGTTCGAGCACCGACGCAGCCGGGGTCATGATGAACACATGGTCGATCGGCTGGCCACCGAGAGAGGCTGCCGCGGCCTCGAGCGTGGCGTAGGCCGGTTCGCCGAGGATCTCGGGTCGCCCGGGGTTGATCGGCAGGATGGTGCCGGTGAAGCCGTGCTTGCGCAGGAAGCGCTGTGGCCGTGCAGTGTTCTTGGTCGCATCTCCGGATGCGCCGACCAGTGCGATGCGCTGCGGATGGAACAGGGCGCTCGAGAGTTCGTTCATCGTCGTCGGGCTCAGGCAGTCCGGGGCGGGCGCTGGTCGAAGCTGCGTCCGAACACGCCTTCGGCGATGCGCTGCTTCAGGATCTCGAGCGAGCCGCCGGCGATCATCCAGCCACGCGTCTTGCGGAACATGTATTCGATCAGCGACTCGTCGCTGTAGCCCATGCCGCCCATCACCTGCATCGCGAAGTTGCAGGCGTCGAAGCCGACCTGGTTGCAGGTGTGCTTGGCCATCGCGGTATCGAGCTGCGTCGGGATACCCGACTCGCCGCCCGACAGCGCCGCGCGGTAGAGCAGCAGCTGCGCCGCATCGAGGCGCATCTTGAGTTCGGCGAACTGCCATTGCAGGCCCTGGAATTCGCACAGCGGCCGGCCGAACTGCTTGCGGTCCATCGCCCACTGGCGGGCCGTCTCGAACGCCAGCTGGCCGTAGGCGAGCGAGCGGGCGCAGTTGCCCATGCGCTCGACGTTGAAGCCGGCGATCTGCTTCTTGAAGCCGCCTTCCTTCAGCAGCACGTTCTCCGGCGGCACGTAGACGTCCTCGAAGTAGAGCTGCGCCCATTCCTCGCCGGACAGGAACTTCGAGGTCTTGCCGATGCGGAAGCCCGGTGCACCACGCTCGATCAGCACCGAGCCGATGCCGCCGACGCCTGGCGCATAGCGGACGTACACGAGGTACACGTCGGCATACGGGCCGTGCGTGTTGAACACCTTGGTGCCGGAGATCCGGTAGCCGTCGCCGTCGGGCTTCGCGCTGGTCTTGAGGTCGGTGACCGCCGAGCCGGCCTCGGGTTCGGTCATGCCGAGGCAGATCACGGTCTCGCCGCGCAGCAGCGGCTTCAGGTACTTCTCTTTCTGGGCCGGCGTGCCGTATTCGGCAAACACCCGGATCGGTCCGAAGTTGCCGGCCTGGATCACGTCTGCACTGCGCGGGCAGACCTTGGCCACTTCCTGGATCGCGATCACCGCATCGAGCAGCGTGCCGCCCTGGCCACCATCGGCCTCCGGGATGGTGATACCCATCAGGCCCTGCTCGGCCATCAGGCGGCCGACGTCAGCCGGATGCTCCGGGGCGTGCGCGCGCCTGAGCGCGTCTGCGCGCAGGTGGCGCTCGGCGAAGCCGCGAACGGCATCCTGGAAAAGCTGCTGGTCTTCAGACAGGTCGAAGTTCATCAGGTGTCCTCCCGGGGTGGGACGCGGCGATGGCCGGCCCCGTCGATGCGAAGCGGTGCGCGGGTCCGTTGGGGAACAGCCGGAGCGACACTCGACTTCCATCTGGCGCGCCGGAGTCTATCACCGGGCCGACCCTGCGATCGGCTCGCGCGGCCGTCGATCCGACGGTGTTGACGGCGCGCGTGGATGCGGATAAACCTCCAACCTGCCCGTTGCGATAGCGCCTTCGACGAAAGGCCGCCGGCGGGCCGCAGGAGGACTTTCATGGAAACATCACCGATCATCCGACCGGCCGTCGCCGGCCTGGCGCTCGCGACGCTGCTGTGCGCCCCCATCCTTCCCGTCCATGCCCAGCCGAAGGGGCAGGGCGACTGGCCTCAGCGTCCGGTGCGGCTGGTCGTGCCGTTCGCCCCGGGCGGCGGCACCGATATCGTCGCGCGCCTGCTCGCGCCCACACTGGGCGAGGCGATCGGGCAGTCGGTGATCGTCGACAACCGATCCGGCGCCGCCGGCAACATCGCGATGGAGATCGTCGCGCGCGCCCAGCCCGACGGCCACACCGTGCTGGTCAGCAACGTATCGACGGCGTCCATCAACCCTATCCTGTACGCGGGCACGCTCAAGTTCGATCCGCTGAAGGAACTCGCGGGCGTGACGCTGCTCGCCGCGATCCCCAACCTGCTCGTGTCGGGCGCCGGATTCCCGCCGTCGAGTTTCAAGGAACTGGTGGCCTACGCTCGGGCCCGGCCGGGCCAGCTCAACTACTCGACGCCGCTTGGGGGCTATTCCCACCTCGACATGCTCGACCTCGCGGCGCGTACGGGCATGAAGATGGTGAACGTACCGTCGAAGGGGGCCGGTTCCTCGGCGGCGAGCATCATCAGCGGCGAGATCCACTTCTCGATCGCCAACGCCGCTTCGACGACGCCGCAGGTGAAGGCGGGGCGGATGAAGGCCTTCGCCACCACCGCGCCGAAGCGCCTGGCCGACCTGCCGGACGTGCCTACGTTCACCGAGCATGGCCTGGCCGGCGTGGGCAGCGACAACTGGAACGGGCTGTTCCTGCCGTCGCGCACGCCGCGGCCGGTGGTCAACCGGCTGTACCAGGCGACCGTCGAGGTGCTGCAGCGGCCGGCCATCGTCGAGGCCTACGCGAAGGTGGCGGTACCAGTGGCCACGAGTGCCTCGCCGGAGGCCTTCGATTCATTCGTGAAGGCGGAGGTCGCGCGCTGGTCGCGGATCATCAAGGACAACCAGATCAGGCTCGACTGAGCCCGGTCTCATCCAGAGAGGGGAGAGCGGCATGGCAGCAGCAGCTGGGGCAACGGGCGCGGACGTCGCCAGGAAGGTTTCGCAGCCGGTGGAGTGCGAACTGATCGTCGAGAAGGATGTGCAGGTACCGATGCGCGACGGCACCATCCTCTCGTGCGACGTGTTCCGGCCGGCCATCCCGGGCAAGGTCCCGGCGATCATGAACATCAGCGTGTACCAGAAGGACAAGCTGTGGATCCCGCCGGCCGACCTCGAGGAGGAGGCCAATCCCTACATGAACTGGGAGACGGTGAACCCGCTGTGGTGGTGCCCGCGCGGCTATGCCTGCGTGCGTGTCGACTCGCGCGGCACCGGCAAGTCGCATGGCCGCTGCGAACCCAGTTCATACCAGGAGGCGCTCGACTTCCACGACGCCATCGAGTGGATCGCGAAGCGCGACTGGTGCTCGGGCAGCATCGGCACCTGCGGTATCTCCTACCATGCCAGTTCGCAGTGGCGCGTCGCCAAGCTGAAGCCGCCGTCGCTGAAGGCGATCATCCCGTGGGAGGGGCGCGCCGACCAGTACCGCGACCAGTGCTACCACGGCGGCATCTTCGCGCTCGGCTTCATCGCCAACTGGGTAGCGACGCATACCGCGCACCACCTGCTCGGGCGGCCGCGCAGCTACAACCCGGATTCGTTCCAGCCGGACATGCTCTACACCCTGATGCGCAACGACCTCGATTCCATGTTCTGGCGCCTGTGCAGCGCCGACTGGGAGGCCACCGAGGTGCCGTTGTACAGCGCCGGCAACTGGGGCGGGTTCGCGCTGCACCTGCGTGGCAACACCGAAGGCTTCACACGGGCGAAGTCGAAGCACAAGAAGCTTCGCGTGCATACCGGCACGCACTTCCATCCGTTCCATTCTGAAGAGGGCCGGCTCGACCAGTTGCGCTTCTTCGATCACTGGCTGAAGGGCATCGACACCGGCATCATGGACGAGCCGCCGGTGAAGCTCGAGATCCGCACCGGCGGCAGCCCGAAGCCCTATGCATTCCGCTTCGAGAACGAGTGGCCGCTCGCGCGCACCCAGTGGAAGAAGATGTACCTGCGCTTCGACCGCGGGCAGTCGCATGATGCCGCCGACGTCGAGGGCCTGATGGTGGACACGCTGCCGGCGCAGGAGACGTCGGTGAGCTATCCGGCCAGCGGCGTCACCTCGGCCGGCGTTGCATCTGGCTCGTCGCTGTCGACGACAC
This sequence comes from Betaproteobacteria bacterium, assembly GCA_947458265.1. Taxonomy (GTDB): domain Bacteria; phylum Pseudomonadota; class Gammaproteobacteria; order Burkholderiales; family CAIKXV01; genus CAIKXV01. The sequence continues at coordinate 68,205 of CANGYF010000007.1, read as the reverse complement.
ATGGCGGTGGTGGCCGCCTTGGCGTCTCGGTGCAGACCGAGCCGATGGCGCATGACACCGAGATCACCGGGCCGCTGTCGATGACGCTCTACGTATCGAGCAGCAGCGAAGACATGGACCTGATGCTCACGCTGCGCAACGTGGGTCCCGACGGCAAGGACGTGCCCGAGGTTGGCCAGCACGGCCAGCCGGTGCCGCTGACCAAGGGCTGGCTGCGCGCCTCGCACCGCAAGCTCGACCCGGCGCTGTCGACGCCGCATCGTCCGTACCATGCCCATGACGAACGGCTATGGCTGTCGCCGGGCGAGGTCGTCGAGTGCAACGTCGAGATCTGGCCGACCTGCATCGTGCTGCAGAAGGGACATTGCCTGCGCGTAGACATCCAGCCGCGCGACGGCATCGGGTCGGCACCGTACACCCACTACCACGCCGACTACAACGCCGGTGCCGAGAACACCATCCATGCCGGCGGCATCTACCCGTCGCACATCCTGCTGCCTGTGATCCCGGCGAAAGGATAACGGGGTCTGACCCTGGGGCCAGACCCCAGGGTCAGGTGCCGGTCCGGTCCTCAGCGGTCCTCAGGACAGGGTGGCGGAGACCCAGCGGGCGGCGTCGAGCAGCTGGCGGTCCTGGTTGCGCTTGCCGATCAGCTGCGCGCCGATCGGCAGGCCGTTCGGGCCGGTGAACAGCGGCAGGGTCAGGCAGGGCACGTGCATCGCGGTCCACAGGGCCGAGAAGTACGGATTGCCGGTGGTCTGGATGCCGATCGGTGCCTCGCCATTGCAGGGCGCGGTGAGCAGCAGGTCGCAGTCGCCGAACACCGCGGGAAGCCGGGCGCGCAGGTCTTCCAGGAAGGTGCGTGCCTCCAGGTAGCGTTCGAAGGTGCAGCCCAGTCCGTCCTTCAGCCGGCCCTGGCGCAGCTGCTCGCTGATCTGGTCCCAGTGGTGCGTGACTTCGTGCCGGAAGTTGCGGGCGAATTCGAAGCTGGACACCCAGCGGTGCGCATCGAGCACCTCGCCATAGCCCGCGGGCAGGTCGATGTCGACCACCTGCGCGCCGGCGGCGGACAGGCGCTTCGCCGCGTCCTCCAGCAGCGCGGCCGCCGGCGGTTCGATCTGGGCCCACAGGTGGCTGCGGCAGAAGCCGATCTTCGGTTTCGGTGGTTCGCCTTCCAGCGGCTGCCACGGACGGCCGAGCAGAACGTCGCGCAGCAGCGAGATGTCCTCGATGGAGCGCGCCATCAGGCCGAGCGAATCCAGCGAGCCGGCTGCCTCGCGCACCCCCGAGAGCCTCAGGTCGCCCCAGGTCGGTCGATAGCCGACCACGCCGCAGAAGGCTGCCGGACGGATCGTCGAAGCGGTGGTCTGCGTGCCCAGGGCCAGCGGCACCATCATCGCGCCGACCGCAGCGCCGGATCCGCTGGAGGAGCCACCCGGCGTGCGCGCCGGATCGTGCGGGTTCTTCGTCTTGCCGGGCGTGAGGTTGGCGAACTCGGTGGTCACCGTCTTGCCGAACAGTACGCCGCCGGCTTCGCGCTGCAATGCCACGCAGGCGGCGTCGTTGCGCGTCTGCGTGCCGCGATAGATCGGCGAACCGTACTCGGTCGGCATGTCGAAGGTGTCGATGATGTCCTTCACCCCGAACGGAATGCCGTGCAGCGGACCCGTCGCAGGACCGCGGTCGAGTTCGCGTGCGCGCGCGATCGCCGCGTCGGCCGCGAGATACTGCCAGGCGTCGACCTGCGGCTCGCGATCGGCGATGCGCTCGAGGCAGGAGCGCGCCAGCGTTTCGGCGGTGAGCGTGCCGGCGTCGATCTGCCGGCGGGCCTCTAGGGCGGTGAGCTGGAAGGGGGCTTTCATCGGTTCGATGCTCCGCAGTGCAATGGACAGGGGTCGGCGACAGGTGGGGGCGGCAGGTGATGCCGACCGGTGGGCGCCGCTGCGCCCGTGGCGTCGAAGGCAGGCCAGAGGTTAGTGCCTGTCCCGGTCGTGTGCAATCGTCGGCCCGAAGCGGCGCCGTGCCATCACCCGCCGGGCGCCGGCGATCGCGCCAGTGCGAGCGCGTGGCGCGCGACCACCGCTTCCTCGTTGGTCGGGATGACGAACGCGTGCACCCGGCTGCCGGGAGCGGTGATGCAGGGATGCGACGATGCGTTGGCGCCGGCATCGAGCTGCATTCCCATCCAGCCGAGCGCCTCGACCACGCGCGCGCGTACCGGTGCTGCGTGTTCGCCGATGCCTGCGGTGAACACAAGTGCATCCAGGCCGCCGATCGCGGCGGCGAGCGATCCGACCTCGCGCACGATGCGATGACAGTACAGGTCGACCGCGAGGGCCGCCTCGGGCGATGTCGATGCGAGCAGCGTGCGCATGTCGTGCGATAGCCCGGACACGCCGAGCAGCCCGGATTCGCGGTACAGCTTGCGTTCCAGGGTCGTTGCGTCGATCCCCGCATGGCGCAGCAGGTGCAGCACCGCGCCCGGATCGAGCGCTCCGCAGCGCGTGCCCATCATCAGACCGTCGAGCGCGGTGAAGCCCATGGTGGTGGCGCGGCTGCGGCGCGCGTGCATCGCGCACATCGACGCGCCGTTGCCCAGGTGGGCGACGATCACCCGGCCCTCGGCCAGTGCACCGAGCCGTGCCGGCAGTTCGCCCGCGATGTACTCGTACGACAGCCCGTGGAATCCGAACCGGCGCACGCCGTGCGCACGCAGGTCCGCGCCCAGGGCGAAGGTGCGCTCGACCGCATCGAGCGTGGCGTGGAACGCGGTGTCGAAGCAGGCCACCTGCGGCAGGTCGGGCCGCAGTGCGGCGAGTGCACGCACCGGGGCGATGCTCGCCGGCTGGTGCAGCGGTGCGAGCGCCGACAGCGCCTCGATCGCATCGATCGCCGCGGCGTCCAGCAGGACCGGCGCCTGGAAGGTCTCCCCGCCGTGGACCACGCGGTGGCCGATCGCGGTCAGCACCAGGCCGGCGTCGCGGGCATCGATCCAGTGCAGCAGGTGGGCCAGTGCCTCAGGGTGCGTCCATGCACCGGGACGCAGCTGGCCCAGGTCCTGGTCCACGATGCGCCGGCCCCCGGCATCGGAGACGAGGAAGCGCGGGTCCTTGTCGAGGTCTTCGACCTGGCCCCGGAACAGCGGTTCGATCGCCGTTGCGCGGTGCGCGAACAGCGCGAACTTCAGGCTCGACGAGCCGGCGTTGAACGTCAGTACGCCGTCGGCCACGGTCGGGATCAGCCGCCCGGTGCCAGCCTGGCCAACGCGCACGAGGCGACGCGCGAGTCGCGCCCTTCGGCGCGGCTGGTCAGGATCACCGGCACCTTGGCGCCGAGCACGAGGCCGGCGGCGAACGCGCCGGTGAAGAACACCAGCTGCTTGTAGAGCATGTTGCCGGCCTCGATGTCCGGCGCCACCAGGATGTCCGGCCGTCCGGCTACCTGCGACACGATGCCCTTGATGCGCGCCGATTCGTCCGACAGCGCATTGTCCAGCGCCAGCGGCCCGTCGAGCACGCCGCCGGTGATCTGGCCGCGATCGGCCATCTTGCACAGCGCCGCGGCGTCGAGCGTCGCGGGCATCTTCGGGGTCACCATCTCGACCGCCGCGAGCAGCGCGACCCTGGGCGCCAGCACGCCCAGGGCATGGGCGAGTTCGATCGCGTTCTGCACGATGTCGCGCTTTGCCTCGAGGTCGGGCGCGATGTTCACGGCGGCGTCGGTGATCATGAACAGTCGGGGGTATCCCGGCACGCCCATCACGAACGCATGGCTGATCCGGCGCGCGGTGCGCAGACCGGACTCGCGGGCAACGACCGCAGCCATCAGTTCATCGGTTTGCAGGCTGCCCTTCATGATCGCGCCCACTTCCCGGTCGCGCGCCAGGGCCGCGCAGTGCATCGCCGCCTGCAGCGGGTCGGCGATGTCGACCAGCCGGCAGGCGGAAAGGTCGAGCGATTCGCGCTCGGCGAGCGCACGGATGCCGGCTTCAGGGCCGACCAGCCACGGTTCGATCAGGCCTTCGGCAGCAGCATCGAGCGGACCGGCGAGCGCATCGGCAGTCAGCGGCCAGGCCACCGCGGTGGCCGTCGGCGGCCGCGTGCGTGCCCGCGCGAGCAGGTCGGCGAACAGCGGGTCACGGCCGGGGGCGGCCGGGGGCGTTGCGTGTTTTCCGGTCATAGCCATGCCTGGGTCAGTGCCGGGTACGCACGTACCAGCCCGGCGCGCGCCCGTACTCGAGGCCGTCGTGACCGATGGGCGGCGGCTCGGTTTCGCCGCTGCCGTGCCCCGCGAGCCAGGCCTGCCAGGGCGTCCACCAGGAACCGGCCGTGCTTGGCGTGGTGTCGCGCCAGCGCTGCGGATCGAGCGTCGCGCCGGTGTCGCCAGCCGGGCGGGTGGCGATCTGGTAGTGCCTGCGCGCCGGTTCACCGCCGGCCGGCGGCGGGTTCACCACGCCTGCATTGTGGCCGCCGGTGGTCAGTGCGAAGGTGATCGGTGCCTCGGTGAGCCGATGCAACTGGTAGACCGACTGCCAGGGCGCGACATGGTCGGCGACGGTGGCCACCATGAACACCGGTACACGGATCGCCGCCAGCGACACCGGCCGCCCATCCACCATGAAGCGGCCGTGCGCCAGGTCGTTGCGCTGGTACAGCGCCCGCAGGTACTCGCCGTGCATCCGTGCCGGCATGCGCGTACCGTCGGCGTTCCAGGACATCAGGTCGTTCAGCGGCGCACGCCGGCCGAGCAGGTACTCGCGCACCGCGCGCGTCCAGACCAGGTCGCCCGAGCGCAGCAGCGCGAACGCCGCTGCCATCTGCCGGCTGTCGAGGTAGCCGGTCTTCGCCATCTGCTGCTCGAGCCAGAGCAACTGTGCCTCGTCGATGAACAGGTCCAGTTCTCCCGGGGCGGAGAAGTCGGTCTGCGCCGCGAACAGGCTGAGTGTCCGGATGCGGTCGATACCGTCGCGCGCCATCGCGGCGGCAGCGACCGAGAGCAGCGTGCCGCCGAGGCAGTAGCCGACCGCATGCACCAGCTGTCCTGGCACGATCTCACCGATGGTGCGCAGCGCAGCCAGTACGCCGTCGGACAGGTAGTCCTCGAACGAACGCTCCCGGTCGCGTGCATCCGGATTCAGCCATGACACCATGAACACGGTGTGGCCGCGCTTCACCAGCCAGTCGACCAGCGAGTTCGCCGGCGACAGGTCGAGGATGTAGTACTTCATGATCCAGGCCGGCACGATCAGCAACGGTTCGGCCTGCACCGAGGGCGTCTGCGGACGATACTGGATCAGTTCGATCAGCCGGTTGCGGTAGACCACCTGGCCCGGCGTTGCAGCCACGGTCTTGCCGACCTCGAACACCTCGGCCCCGGGGGGCGGCTCGCGCCGCTGCAGGCGCAGCAGGTCGTCGAACAGGTTCGCGCCACCGCGCAGCAGGTTGCTTCCGTGTTCCCTCAGGGTCGACTCGATCACCTCGGGGTTGGTGGCCGGGAAATTCGCCGGGGAAGCCGCTTCGAGCATCTGGCGCGCGCCGAACTCCACCAGCCGCCGGTCGCGTTCCGGCAATCCGGGCAGCGGCTGGGTCGCTTCGCGCCACCAGGCCTGCTGCATGGCGAAACCCAGCGCATACAGATTGAACGGCCACTGCTGCCAGGCCGGCCCCTCGAAGCGGCGGTCGTTCGACGCAGGCGCGGGCGAACCTGCACCCGGTGGCGTTGCAGCCGGGTCGGCATCGCCGCGGGCGAGCGGATCCACGCCGGCAAAGGCCAGCCGCAGGGCGCTGCGCACCGCGAGTTCCGCGAGCCGTACCTGGCGCAGCGGTGAGAGGGCGACCTGCTGATACCAGTGCTGCCAGGCAAAGGCTGCAGACATCGGCGGCGCATCGAACGGCTTCGGATTCATCCTGGCTTCGGAGTCGATCGTGGAGGGCCAGCATACACGACGGGCCGGCAAGGCCGCTCGAGGCCGCATCCGCCGACCGGTGCCGGGCCGTGCAGGGGCCTGTCGGGCACGGATTCTGCCGGCGTGCGCGCTATAATTGATTCCTTTGGCTTTTTCCAACTTTTTTCCGGAGAGCGTGATGCCGATCTACGCCTATCGATGCGCCTCCTGCGGCTTCGAACAGGATGTGCTGCAGAAGGTGAGCGAGGATCCACTGACCGATTGTCCGTCCTGTGGCAAGCCGACCCTGGCCAAGCAGGTCACGGCCGCGGGTTTCCAGTTGAAGGGATCCGGCTGGTACGTCACCGATTTCCGCGACAGCGGCAAGAAGCCGGCCGAGGGTACGACGTCGGTGCCCAGCCCGAAGACCGACGCCTCGAAGGCGGGCAAGGATGCCGCGCCCTCACCCGCAGCCTCGGGCGACGCCCCGGCTGCCGCGGCGCCTGCGGCAGCCCCTGCCGCCCCGGCGCCGGCCGCGCCGGCCGCCAGCAAGCCGGCCGGCCAGTGACCTGCGCCAGTCCGTACGCCCTCGACCGACGCCAGTGAACCTGCGCCGCTACTTCGTCACCGGGCTGCTGATCTGGATCCCGATCGGGATCACGTTCTGGGTGATGGACTTTCTGGTTGGCACGCTCGACCAGTCGCTGCAACTGTTGCCCCCGGCCTGGCGCACCGAGGCGTGGATCGGCACGCATATCCCCGGGATGGGCGTGGTGGTCACGCTCGCCATCGTCACGCTGACCGGGCTGGTGGCGGCCAACTTCATCGGCCAGCGGCTGCTCGCCTTCTGGGAGGGCCTGCTCGCGCGCATCCCGGTCGTGCGGTCCATCTACTACGGCGTGAAGCAGGTCACCGACTCGCTGCTGGCCAGCAACGGACAATCCTTCCGCAAGGCGGTGCTGCTGCAGTTCCCGCAGCCGGGCAGCTGGACGATCGGCTTCCTCACCGGCAAGCCGGGCGGCGAGGTCGCGCGGCGCCTGCCAGGAGACTCGGTCGGCGTGTTCATCCCGCTCACGCCGAACCCGACGGCCGGCTACTTCCTCCTGGTGCCAGCCGACCAGGTGATCGAGCTCGACATGAGCGTCGAAGAGGCGCTGAAGTACATCATCTCGATGGGCATAGTGCCGCCGCGCGAGACGGCGCGGGCCGATGCCGGCGGCGCCGGCCCGCTGGCGGTGCAGCAGCCCACGTCGAAGGCCTGATCCGGCCGCGACGCGCGCGTCGCCCCGCCGATTTTCCCGATACGACCCCACAGCGCGGGCCCATGCCCGCCGGAAACCGAAGAACGACGATGCGAACCGACTACTGCGGCCTGATCTCCGAAAAACACCTCGACCAGACGGTCGAACTCAACGGCTGGGTGCATCGTCGCCGCGACCATGGCGGCGTGATCTTCATCGACCTGCGCGACCGCGAGGGCGTGGTGCAGGTGGTGATCGACCCGGATACGCCGGAGGCCTTTGCCACGGCGGACAAGGTGCGCAACGAGTTCGTGCTGCGCATCTCCGGCCGGGTTCGCCGGCGTCCCGACGGCACGACCAATGCGAACATCGTCAGCGGTCAGATCGAGGTGCTCGCGAAGTCGATCGAGATACTGAACGCGTCGCTCACCCCGCCGTTCCAGATGGACGAGGAGAACCTGTCCGAGACCGTGCGCCTGACCCATCGCGTGATGGACCTGCGCCGCCCGCAGATGCTGAACAACCTGAAGCTGCGCTACCGCTTCACGATGGCGGTGCGCCGCTATTTCGATGCGCAGGGCTTCATCGACGTCGAGACGCCGATGCTGACCAAGTCGACGCCCGAGGGCGCGCGAGACTACCTCGTGCCCTCGCGCGTGCACCACGGCGAGTTCTTCGCGCTGCCGCAGTCTCCGCAGATCTTCAAGCAGCTGCTGATGGTGGCTGGCTTCGACCGTTACTACCAGATCGTGAAGTGCTTCCGCGACGAGGACCTGCGCGCCGACCGCCAGCCCGAGTTCACCCAGATCGACGTCGAGACCTCGTTCCTCGGCGAGCGAGAGATCAACGACATCATGGAAGGCATGATCCGCAGCGTGTTCCGCGAGGTGATGTCGGTCGACCTGCCCGAGTTCCCGCGCATGACCTGGCAGGAGGCGATGGACCGCTTCGGCAGCGACAAGCCCGACCTGCGCGTCACGCTCGAACTGACCGAGCTCACCGACGTGATGACGGACGTCGCGTTCAAGGTGTTCTCCGGCCCGGCCACCACGCCGGGCGGCCGGGTCGCGGCGCTGCGCGTGCCCGGCGGCGCGGCGCTCACCCGGGGCGAGATCGACGGCTACACCGAATTCGTGAAGGTGTACGGCGCGAAGGGGCTGGCCTACATCAAGGTCAACGATGCGTCGAAGCCGAACGAAGAAGGCCTGCAGTCGCCGATCGTGAAGAACCTGCATGCGCAGGCACTGGCGGCCATCCTCGAGCGCACCGGCGCGCAGTCGGGCGACCTGATCTTCTTCGGCGCCGACCGCGGAAAGGTGGTCAACGACGCGATGGGTGCGCTGCGCCTGCGCGTCGGTCACGAGAAGGGCCACCTCGACGGGCGCGCATGGGCGCCGCTGTGGGTGGTCGACTTCCCGATGTTCGAGTTCGATGAAGAGAGCAAGGGCTGGACGGCGATGCACCATCCGTTCACCGCGCCGAAGGACGGCCACGAGGACTTCCTCGGCACGGAACCCGGCAAGGCGCTGGCCAAGGCCTACGACATGGTGCTGAACGGCTCCGAGATCGGCGGCGGTTCGGTGCGCATCCACCGCGAGGACGTGCAGTCGAAGGTGTTCTCGGCGATCGGCCTGTCGACCGAGGAGGCGCGCACCAAGTTCGGCTTCCTGCTCGACGCCCTGCAGTACGGCGCACCGCCCCATGGCGGCATCGCGTTCGGCGTCGACCGCATCGTGGCGATGATGGCGGGGTCGGAATCGATCCGCGACGTGATCGCCTTCCCGAAGACGCAGCGCGCGCAATGCCTGCTGACGCAGGCACCGTCGCCGGTGGACGAGAAGCAGCTGCGTGAACTGCACATCAAGGTTCGGTGATGCGGGCGCAGGACATCTGCATCCGGCCGTCGCCATGGGCGGCGCTGCGGGGCGCCGTGCGATGCGCATCCGCCGGGCTTCTGCCGGCGCTGCTGGCGCTGATCACCTTCGCGGCGCTGCTGCTGCCGGCACCGCAGGCATCCGCGCGCGGCGAGTCGCCGCCGGCCGCGAAGGGGCAGTTCGCGGAAGTGGCCGTCGCCGAGCTGCCGCCCGAGGCGCGGCGCACGCTCGCCCTGATCCGGGCGGGCGGGCCCTTCCCGTACGACCGTGACGGCATCGTCTTCAACAACCGCGAGAAGCTGCTGCCTGCGCGCGAGCGCGGCTGGTACAGCGAGTACACCGTGGCCACGCCCGGCGTGCGCAACCGCGGGGCACGCCGCATCGTGGCTGCGCGATCCGGCGAGTTCTACTACACCGACGATCACTATGCGAGCTTCAGGCGCATCCGTGAATGAGCCCGTGACCGACAAGCGAGCCAACGCATGGACATGACCCAGCTGCGCGATCCCGCCTCCGCCGGCCTTTACGCCTGCGACCACGACATCGATGCATGGACCTCGGCTGCTACCGCCGCCGGGCTCATGGTGGTGCGGGTGGACCTTGAACACCGTGGCTCCAAGGGCGCGATCCTCGATGCCTTCGCCGATGCCTGCGGCCTGCCGGAATACTTCGGTGGCAACTGGGACGCGCTGGACGAATGCCTGCGCGACGATTCCTGGCACGAACCGCCCGATGCGGCCCGGCATGGGCTGCTCTGGCGCATCGACGGTGCGGCGCTGGCGGCGCGCGAGGTGCCGGAGGTGTTCGAGACGCTGGTCGAGATCCTGGACGATGCGGTCGAGGCCTGGCGCGACCGCGGCATCGCCTGCTGGGTGCTGGTGGCGAGCGACGAGCCGGCCGAGTTCGGCCTGGATGCGCTGCCGGCGGCCGGCACGCCAGACGCCGGCTGATCGAGGCGCCGCGCGCGTGTACAAGATCCCGGTATCGGTGCTGGTGGTGATCCACACCCGCGCCCTTGACGTGCTGCTGCTCGAGCGTTTCGACCGCCCCGGCTTCTGGCAGTCGGTCACCGGCAGCCTCGACCGGCTCGACGAGCCGCTGGACGATACGGCGCGCCGCGAGGTGCTCGAGGAGACCGGGATCGATTCCGGGCAGGGCCGCCTGGCCGACTGGAAGCAATCGAGCCGCTACGAGATCTACCCGCACTGGCGAGCCCGCTACGGCCCCGGCGTCACCGAGAATATCGAACATGCGTTCGGTCTGGAACTCGATGATCGTGTGCCGGTGGTCTTGTCCCCGCGCGAACACACCCGATATGAGTGGCTGCCTTGGTCGGAGGCCGCCGGCAAGGTGTTTTCTGCGACCAATGCCGACGCCATCCGCCGACTGCCGCTGCTTGCGTCGCGCTGACACCTCGCTGCAGTGCACCCGAAGGTGACAGTTGTGTTAACTTCCCCGCCCCGTCAGCGTTAATCGGGCGCTGTTTCCCGATGCGCGTTCCCTGGAGGATGCAATGACCGCGACCCCAGTGTTGTCATTCGACGACTACAAGACCCTGGACGACGACGCCTGTCAGGCGCGGATCGTCGCTGCCCGGGCCAAGCTGGGCGCCCGCGCGACCATCCTGGGCCACCACTACCAGCGGGCCGACGTCTACCAGCACGCCGACCTCACCGGCGATTCGCTCGGCCTGTCGCGGCTGGCTGCGCAGACCGAGGCGGAATACATCGTGTTCTGCGGCGTGCACTTCATGGCCGAGGTCGCCGACATCCTGACCAAGCCTCACCAGGTCGCGATCCTGCCCGACCTGTCTGCCGGCTGTTCGATGGCGGACATGGCCAGCCTCGCCAAGGTCGAACGCGCCTGGCGCGAGATCTCCGAGGTGCTGGACCCGGACGAGCACATCACGCCGATCACCTACATCAATTCTGCGGCCGACCTGAAGGCGTTCTGCGGCGAGCATGGCGGCATCGTCTGCACGTCCAGCAATGCGCGCGGCATCCTCGAATGGGCGTTCGCCCGGCGCGACAAGGTTCTGTTCTTCCCCGACCAGCACCTGGGCCGGTGGACCGGCTACCTGATGGACATCCCGGTGTCCGAGATGCTGGTCTGGGATCCGGATGAGCCGATGGGCGGCCTCACCGCCCAGCAGATCAAGATGGCCAAGGTGCTGCTGTGGAAGGGCCACTGCTCGGTGCACCAGATGTTCCAGCCGCAGCACATCCTGCGCTGGCGCGAGCAGAATCCGACCGGCATGGTCATCAGCCATCCCGAGTGCAAGTTCGATGTGTGCAAGCTGTCCGACTACGTCGGCTCCACCGATTTCATCATCCGCACCATCGCGCAGAGTGCGCCGGGTACCCGCTGGCTGGTCGGCACCGAACTGAACCTGGTGAACCGGCTGGCTGACCAGTTCAAGGGGCAGGGCAAGGTCGTCCAGTTCATGGCGCCTACCGTCTGCATGTGTTCGACGATGGCGCGCATCGACCCGCAGCACCTCGCCTGGTGCCTCGAGAACCTGGTCGAGGGCAGGGTGGTTAATCGCATCTCGGTGCCGGAGCGTGAAGCCGGGCTGGCGAAACTTGCGCTGACGCGCATGCTCGAGGTGTCGTAGCCCACCCCGGCCCGGCGCGTGAGCGCGCATGCCAGTGCCGGCCTGGCGCCTGCGCCCGGCAGCGACGACCGTGAAGGGCCGACGGTGAGCGGCCTGCAGGCCACCGGGCGCGAGGCTGGCGCAGCACGTGCGCCGAACGCGCTGCGCGTGGCCACCTACAACATCCACAAGGGTTTTTCGCCCTTCAACCGGCGGATGATGGTGCGCGACCTGCGCAACCAGATGCACACGCTCTCCGCCGACGTGGTGTTCCTGCAGGAGGTGCATGGCCGGCACGACCGGCATGCCGCGCGCTTCGAGCACTGGCCGGCCGCACCCCAGTACGAATTCCTCGCCGATTCGGTGTGGAGCGACTTCGCCTACGGGCGCAACGCCGTCTACGACCACGGCGACCACGGCAATGCGATCCTCTCGCGCTACCCCATCTCGAAGTGGGGCAACATCGACGTGTCGGCCTACTTCTTCGAGAGCCGCGGCCTGCTCCATTGCGAGATCGCGGTGCCGGGCTGGACGCATCCGCTGCACTGCGTGAACGTCCACCTCGGCCTGCTGGCGCGCGGCCGGCGCTGGCAGTTGCGCGAGCTGACCGGGCACATCCGTACGCTGGTGCCGGAAGGTGCGCCGCTGGTGATCGCCGGCGACTTCAACGACTGGCGCAAGGAAGCCAGCGATGGCATGAGCACCGAGCTGGGCATGGTCGAGGTGTTCGAAGCCACCCGCGGCCATCCGGCGCGCAGCTTCCCGACCCGGATGCCGATGTTCAGGCTCGACCGGATCTACGTGCGCGGCTTCGAGGTGCGGCACGCCCATGTGCATCACGGACAGGCGTGGGCCCGCCTGTCCGACCATGCACCGCTGTCGGCCACGCTCATCCTCGGCTGAGCGGGCGACGACGGTGCGTGCCGCAGCCACCATGACACGCTTCGTCGACGGGCATGCGGTCGAACTGCTGGAGGGCGGCGGTGCGTACTTCCCTGCACTCGAGGCGGCTTTCGACGCGGCCCTGCACGAGATCCATCTGCAGGCCTACATCTTCGCCGACGATCCCGCGGGCAGGCTGGTCGCCGACGCACTGGTGCGCGCGGCCGCGCGGGGCGTCGCGGTGCACGTGCTGGTCGACGGGTTCGGCGGGCGCACCATGCCGCAGCCGCTGCGCGCACGGTTGCGTGCCGGCGGCGTGGACCTGCTGTTCTTCCGGCCCGACGTGACGGTGTTCGACTTCCAGCGCAGCCGGCTGCGCCGCCTGCACCACAAGATCGCCGCGGTGGACGGCGTGCTCGGGTTCGTCGGCGGCATCAACGTGATCGACGACATGCATACGCCGGGGCACACGCCGCCGCGCTGGGACTACGCCGTGCAGGTACGCGGGCCGCTGACGGCCGAGATCCTGCGCTTGGCCCGGCAGTCCTGGGACACCGTGGCGCGTACCTACCTGCACCGGCGCTGGCCGCCGTGGCGGTCGCTGCCGGGCGCCTTGCCACCGCCCGCGATCGAACCTGGCGCTCCGCGGGCCGGTGCGATCCGCGCGGCGTTCGTGATCCGCGACACGCTTCGCCACCGGTGCGACATCGAGGACGCCTACCTGCAGGCGATCGCGCTGGCCGATCGCGAGATCCTGATCGCCAACGCCTACTTCCTGCCGGGCGTCGAGTTCCGCCGGGCACTGGTCGATGCGGCCCGGCGGGGGGTGCGGGTGACGATCCTCCTGCAGGCGCGCGTGGAGTACGTGTTGATGCGCCATGCCTCGCGCGCGCTCTACCGGCAGCTGCTCGATGCGGGCGTGCATATCTTCGAGTACCACCAGAGCTTCATGCATGCCAAGGTCGCGGTGATCGACGGCGAGTGGGCTACGGTCGGCTCCTCGAACATCGACCCGCTGTCGCTGCTGCTCGCACGCGAGGCGAACGTGTTCGTGCGCGACGCGGTGTTCGCCGCCGGCCTGATGTCGAGCCTGCAGCGCGCGATGGATGCCGGCGCCCGGCCGGTGGTCGCCTCCGGATTCCGCCACGGGCTGGCCGGCCGCATCGCCGGCTGGGCCTGCTACGGCATCGTGCGCGTGCTGCTTGGCTGGGCCGGCTACGGCGCGCGCAAGGACTACCTGTAGCGGCCGCCGCGGTCGATGGCCGTGTTTACAGAACCCTGCTCCCGGCAGCCGTCGCTGACGCATGGCATCCTCGTGCGATCCTGATCGAGTGTCCCCGAGGTCCCTTGAACGTCCGTGCCGAGTTCCGCCTGCTGGTGCTGTTCAACGCGCTGCTGATCCCGGCCGCGATGTTCGTTTCGACCTACGACATGCGCCTGCTGCCGCCCGAACTGCAGGCCTGGATCGCCTCGCGCGGTGCGGTGCTCGCCACGCCGCTGCAGTCGATCGGTGCCATGGTGTCGTTCGTTGCATTCGTTGCGCTGTGCATCGGCCTGCTCGGCCTGCTTGCCTTCCAGCGGTGGGCGCGCTGGCTGACGCTGGTGGCGACCATCGCGGTCTACCTGCCGATACCGCTGTCGAGTACGGTGGTGCTGTCCGGCTTCGCCTATACGATGGACAGTGTCGCGGCGATCCTGTGGGGCGTGCTGCTGGCCGCCGCTTACTGGTCGCCAGTGGCCGCCGAATTCGAGCGCGGCACGCGCAGGGTGGCGCCGTACTGACCGGAGGCAGGGCGCTGGCGCCGTCGCGCAACCATGGTGCGCCGGTCCGGTGCAGCGAACGGGCTCGGTGCATCCGACCGGGCGCGGTCAAGCGGCACTGACTGCAAGTGCTTGATTCCTTGACGGAGCATCTCTGGCACGCTCCATGCTTCTAGATTGATCGAAGGCAGCGAGCCCTCAACCGCTCATTGTTTTCATCCTCCTCCTTTGGATTTCGGGCACCCTAACCGGTGCCCGCTTTTTTTGCCCGGTATCCGGCGCAGGGAACCGCGGACGGTTGATCACGAGGATCGAGGATTCTGGAACGATGACGGCAGGCGCAGCATGAATCCCCACGGGCATTCCGGACCGGCGCTGCCGGCCCCTCAGGCGAGCCCCGGGCAGGGCGGAGCGAGGTTCTTCGACTGGTCGCGTGTGCGCATCCTGCTGCCATTCCTGCGCGAGTACCGCGGACGGGTGATCGCGGCCCTGTCCCTGCTGGTCTGTGCGAAGCTGGCCAACCTCGGCGTGCCGCTGGTGCTGAAGGACATCGTCGATTCGCTGTCGCCGGACCGGGCGATCCTGGTGGTGCCGTTCATGCTGCTGCTCGCCTACGGGCTGCTGCGCATGTCGACCACGCTGTTCGCCGAACTGCGCGACGTGGTGTTCGTGCGCGTCGCGCAGCGCGCGGTACGCAAGGTCGCGCTGTCGGTGTTCCGCCACCTGCACAGCCTGAGCCTGCGTTTCCACCTCGACCGCCAGACCGGCGGCATGTCGCGCGACATCGAACGCGGTACCCGGGGCATCAGTACCCTGCTCAACTACATGCTGTTCTCGATCATCCCGGTGATCCTCGAGTTCGTGCTGGTCGCGGCGGTGCTGCTGACGAAGTTCGATTGGCGTTTCCCCGCCGTGACCTTCCTCGCCGTCGGCCTCTACGTCTACTTCACCATCTCGGTCACCGAGTGGCGCACGTCGATCCGGCGCGAGGCGAACGAACTCGACTCGAAGGCGAACACGCGCGCGGTCGACAGCCTGCTCAACTACGAGACGGTGAAGTACTTCAACAACGAGGAATACGAGGCGCAGCGCTACGACCGCAGCCTGGAGCGATACGAGACGGCGGCGGTGAAGACCGAGGCCTCGCTCGGCCTGCTCAACGTCGGGCAGAGCCTGATCATCGCCGGCGGTGTCACCGCGCTGATGATCTTCGCCGCGCAGGGCGTCGCCTCGCGCGAACTCACGCTGGGAGACCTGGTGCTGGTCAACGCATTGCTGATCCAGCTCTACATCCCGCTCAACTTCCTCGGCATGGCATACCGGGAGATCAAGCAGTCGACCACCGACATGGACCGGATGTTCGCGCTGCTCGGCCAGCACCGCGAGGTGCAGGACGCGCCCGGCGCAGTCGACGTCCCGGACGGCAGCGTGGCGATCCGCTTCGATCGCGTCGATTTCGGCTACGACCCCGCACGCCAGATCCTGCACGCGGTGAGTTTCGAGGTGCCGGCCGGCGCCAAGGTGGCGGTGGTCGGCCACAGCGGCTCTGGCAAGTCGACGCTGGCGCGGCTGCTCTACCGGTTCTACGACGTGCAGGGCGGGAGCGTGTCGGTGGGCGGGGTCGATGTGCGGCGCCTCAGGCAGCAGAGCCTGAGGGCCTCGATCGGCATCGTGCCGCAGGATACCGTGCTGTTCAACGACACGATCCGCTACAACATCCACTATGGCAGGCCGTCGGCCAGCGCCGAGGAGGTGATCGCCGCGGCGCAGTCGGCGCACATCCATGCCTTCATCGAATCGCTGCCGCAGGGCTACGAGTCGGCGGTCGGCGAGCGCGGCCTGAAGCTGTCGGGCGGCGAGAAGCAGCGGGTGGCGATCGCACGCGCGATCCTCAAGAACCCGCAGGTGATGATCTTCGACGAAGCGACCTCGGCCCTCGACTCGGAGACCGAGCAGGCGATCGAAGGCGAACTGGACCAGGTCGCGATCGGCCGCACCACGCTGGTGGTCGCCCACCGGCTGTCGACGATCATCGACGCCGACCAGATCCTCGTGATGGAGCAGGGGCGGATCATCGAACGAGGCACCCATCGTGAACTGCTCGCGTTGGGCGGGTCCTATGCACAGATGTGGTCGCTGCAGCAGCAGGAACGTTCCGACGAGGCACCACAGGCCGGTAACTGACCCGCCGGGCTGGCTCGGCGATCGAGGAAAGTTCTCAACTCAGGTTGCCAAGCCCCGGTTTTCGTTATCTAATCGTTGGTCAAGACATGCGGCGAGCCGGCTCGAGGCGCCGCCCCTGGCGCCGTTGATTGTCCGGCGCCCAGCGCTCGAGGATCCTCACCGTGACGAACCGCTCATCCAGGAACTGGCTTCCGCTCGTCGGCCTCGTTGCCGTGACCCTGTCGCTGACCCTGTCGCTCCCCGCCGCGCATGCACAGGCTCCTGCCCAGCGCGATGCGGCGGCACGCAAGGCACAGCCTGCGAAGCCGGCCCGCCCTGCCGCGCAACCCCAGGCCCAGCGTCCGGCACCCGGCCGACAGGCTGCGGCGCGCAAGCCCGAGCGCGTGCGCACGACGACCCCGGCCAGCGGCCGCGCCGTGGCCAGGACGGCACCGGTGGCCGTCGCCGGTGCGAGCGCCGTGTCGATGCGCCAGCGCCCGGATACCCCGCGTTCGGCCGAGACTCCGAACGACCTGGTGCTGCGCTCCAGCGCCGTGCTCGTTGCATCCCAGGCGACCGGCCAGACGCTGTTCTCGCGCAACGACGAAAAGATCCGCTCGATCGCCTCGATCACCAAGGTGATGACCGCGATGGTGGTGCTCGACTACAACCAGCCGATGGACGAGCTGGTCACCATCACCGAGGAAGACATCGATGCCACGCGCCGGCTCGGCTCGCGACTGGCGGCCGGTACGACGCTCACCCGTGCCGAGATGCTGCGCCTGTCGTTGATGTCGTCCGAGAACCGCGCCACTGCCGCGCTCGCGCGCACCTCGCCGGGTGGCCATCGCGAGTTCATTGCGCAGATGAACGTGAAGGCCCAGGCGCTGGGCATGCATCAGTCGCGCTTCGAGGATTCCACCGGCCTGCACAGCGGCAATGTGTCTACCGCGCAGGACCTCGTCCGGCTGGTGACTGCCGGGATGACCTATCCGACGATCCGCGAGTACACGACGACCTCCGCCATGCGCGTCGATACCCCGGGCAACCGTGCCGCGCAGCTGCAGTTCAACAACTCGAACCAGCTGGTGGCGAGCCCGGATTGGGAGATCGGCCTGTCCAAGACCGGCTTCATCCGCGAGGCCGGGCGCTGTCTCGTCATGCAGACCCGGATCAACGGCGAGCAGATGGTGATCGTGCTGCTCGACTCCGACGGCCGTTCCTCGCGCATCGGCGATGCGAACCGCATCCGTCGCTGGATCGAGAGCGGCTATTCGCTGCGGCTGATCTGACCCTGCGGTATCGGACCCTCCGGCATCGCCCGGGGGTACCCGGAACGGCGCGGGCGCGCCTGGCGGGCCTGTACGGCAGGTCATGGATCGGTGTCCCCCCGTCCGGTCGACGACCGGTTACCATCGCGTCGCATGGATGCTGCCCCCGCAAACCTCGCGATCGCCGCGGCCGAGTCGTTCGGGACCTCGCTGCGTGACGACGTGCTCGCCGGGCTTGGCGCGCCGCGCCGCACCCTGCCTGCAAAGTGGTTCTACGACGAACAGGGCAGCGAACTGTTCGAGGCGATCTGTGACACGCCCGAGTACTACGTCACCCGCACCGAGCTGGCGATCCTGCGCGCCAACCTCGATGCCATGGCAGCTGCGCTGCCTGGTGGCGCCGTCCTGATCGAACCGGGCAGCGGTGCCGGGACCAAGACCCGGCTGTTGATCGACGCCTGCCGGCCGTCTGCCTATGTCGCGATCGACATCTCGCGCTCCATGCTGGAGACTGGCGCAGCCGGCACGGCACGGCTGTTCCCCTGGCTGCAGGTGCTGGCGATCCATGCCGACTACACCCGGCTGGATGCGTTGCCCGATGATCGCCTGCCGAGCGCGGCGCCCCGGGTGCTGTACTTCCCCGGTTCGACCATCGGCAACTTCACCCCTGAGGAGACGCGCGCCTTCCTCGCGCGCGCCGCGCGCTGGATCGGTCCGCAGGGCAGCGTCCTGATCGGCGTCGACACGCGCAAGGAAGCGCGCGTGCTCGAGGCCGCCTACGACGACAGCCGGGGCGTGACCGCACGCTTCAACCTCAACCTGCTCGCTCGCCTCAACGCGGAACTGGGCTGCGCGTTCGACCTGTCCCGCTTCCGCCATCGTGCCCTCTACGATCCGGTGGCGGGCCGGGTCGAGATGCACCTGGAGAGCCTGGTCGACCAGCAGGTCGAGGTCGCAGGCGTGCTGCATGACTTCAGCAGGGGCGAGACCATCCATACCGAGAACTCGTACAAGTACACGCCGGACGCCTTCCGCGCACTGGCCGCGTCGAGCGGCTACGACTGCCGTTCGACCTGGATGGATGCACAGGGTGCATTCGCGATCTACCTGCTCGCGCCACGACCCGGGATCGGCGGCGCATCGACCGGCGGCAGCCGGTGACCTCCCATGCCCTGCGCATCGCCCGGATCGATGCCTTCACCTGGCGGGTGCCGCTCGACGAGCCGGTGCGCAACTCGTTCGGGACGATGCGCAGCCGCGCCGCGCTGGCCGTGCGCATCGAGGATGCCGATGGCGCCCATGGCTGGGGCGAGGTGTTCTCGAACTGGCCGCCGGACGGCGCCGAGCATCGTGCCTGCCTGATCGAGGAGGTACTCGCACCGCTTGCGATGGAGCGCGACCATGCCTCGCCGCGCGAACTGTTCGATTTCCTGGGCGCACGCACCCGGGTGCTGGTGCTGCAGACCGACGAGCCGGGGCCGTTCGCCCAGGCGATCGCCGGCATCGACATCGCCGCCTGGGACCTCGTCGCCCGGCGCGCCGGCCTGCCGCTGGCGCGGCTGCTGAACCCGTCTGCACCGATGCAGGTGCCTGCCTATGCCAGCGGCATCAATCCGACGCGCCCGGGCAGGGTCGCGCTGGAACAGAGGGCCCTCGGCTTCCGCGCCTTCAAGCTGAAGGTCGGGTTCGGGGAAGCACGCGACGTCGGCAACCTGCAGGAACTGCGCGACGCCCTTGGCGAGGACGCCACGCTGATGATCGATGCCAACCAGGCGTGGGACCTCGAGAGCGGTATCGCGATGGCCAACCGGCTTGCCGGCTTCCGGCCCATCTGGCTGGAGGAGCCGCTGCGCGCCGACACCTGGCCGCAGACCTGGCGCACCTTCGCCGAGCGTTCGCCGATCCCGCTGGCGGCCGGCGAGAACATGCGCGGGCAGACCGAGTTCTCTGCAGCGCTGGCCACCGGCGCGTTCCGGTTCCTGCAGCCGGACGTGATCAAGTGGGGCGGCATCAGCGGCTGCTTCGACGTCGGTGCCAGCATCGTGACCTCGGGCCTGGCCTACTGTCCACACTACCTTGGAGGCGGCATCGGCCTGACCGCCTCGGCGCACCTGCTGGCCGCGGTCGGCGGCAGTGGCATGCTCGAAGTCGACTCCAACCCCAACCCGCTGCGCGAGGCGCTGGCGCAGCCGTTCGGGCGCATTGCCGAGGGCCACTGGCACCTGGGCGAGGCGCCCGGCCTGGGCATCGAGCCGGACCTGCCGGCGCTCGCCCGCTACCGCAGCCAGCGCTAGCGCCGTCGGCACCAGCGCCGGTCGCGCAACCGGCGGCCGGCCAATCGAGCGATACTGCGCGTCGAGCGAACCTGCCGGCGACAGCCGGCACTGGCCGGACCGGGGGAAATGCCTTGACCGTCATCACCGACATCGAAGACCTGCGGGTGCTGCACAAGAAGCGCGCCCCGCGCATGTTCTACGACTACTGCGATTCCGGAGCCTGGACCGAGCGCACCTACCGGTCCAACCAGGCCGACCTGCAGGACCTGAAGTTCCGCCAGCGCGTGGCGATGAACGTGGATCGGCGTTCCATCGCATCGACCATGCTCGGCCAGCCGGTGGCGATGCCGGTCGCGCTCGCGCCGACCGGGCTGGCCGGCATGCAATGGGCGGACGGCGAGATCCTCGCCGCGCGTGCGGCGGAGGCGTTCGGCGTGCCGTTCACGCTGTCGACGATGAGCATCTGCTCGATCGAGGACGTGGCCGCGCACACGACCAAGCCGTTCTGGTTCCAGCTCTACGTGCTGCGCGACCGCGCGTTCATCGAGCGCCTGATCGAACGTGCGCGCGCGGCGCGCTGCTCCGCGCTGGTACTCACGCTCGACCTCACCATCCTCGGCCAGCGCCACAAGGACGTGAAGAACGGGTTGTCGACGCCGCCCAAGCCGACCGTGGCCAACCTGCTCGACCTGCTGCGCCGGCCGCGCTGGTGCCGCAACATGCTGGGCACGCCGCGCCGCCAGTTCGGCAATATCGTCGGCCATGTCGACGGGGTCGGCGACACCTCCAGTCTTGCATCCTGGACCAGCGCACAGTTCGACCCGACGCTCGACTGGAGCGACGTCGAGTGGATCAAGCGCCGCTGGGGCGGGCCCCTGGTGCTCAAGGGCATCATGGACGCAGAGGATGCCCGCCATGCGGCCGACTCGGGCGCCGATGCATTGGTGGTGAGCAACCATGGCGGACGCCAGCTCGACGGGGCGCCATCGACGATCGAGGCGCTGCCGGCGATCGTCGATGCCGTCGGCCCGCGCATCGAGGTCTGGTTCGACAGCGGCATCCGGTCGGGCCAGGACGTGCTGCGTGCGCTGGCGCTGGGCGCGAAGGCGACGATGATCGGCCGCGCCTACCTGCACGGCCTGGGTGCGATGGGCGAGGCGGGCGTCACGCGCTGCCTGGAGATCATCCGCAAGGAACTGGACATCACCATGGCGTTCTGCGGCAGGACCGACGTCCGGCAGGTCGACCGATCGATCCTGCTGCCGCGGCATCCCTGAGCCGGCCCAGGTCCCGGCTGCATCAGGTGCTTGACGCTGCAGTCAGCTGACACCGCGCATGCGCCGACTGCCGTAGAATCCGGCGCCCATTACCAAGGAGTGGACCATGTCCGACCGGATGACTGCCGTGCGCACCGGCTGTGCGTTCCTGCTGCTGCTCGGTGCCGTCAGCGTGCAGGCACAGTCCTTTCCCAGCCGTCCGGTCCGGATGGTCGCGCCGTTTGCACCCGGCGGCGGCACGGACATCATCGCCCGCCAGTTCGCCGCCCGGCTCGGCGAATCGCTCGGTCAGACCGTCGCGGTCGACAACCGTGCAGGGGCTGGCGGCAACGTCGGCGCCGAGATCGTCGCGAAGGCGCCAGCCGACGGACACACGATCATGTTCACCACCAATTCGATCGCGGTGAACGTCACGCTGTACCCGAAGCTGAACTACAACCTGTTCACCGATTTCCAGCAGGTCGCCTTCCTGGCGAGCGCGCCGCTGACGCTGGTGACCCATCCGCTCGTGCCGGCGAAATCGGTGAAGGAACTGATCGCGCTGTCGCAGAAGCGCAGTGGCGGGCTGAACTTCGGCTCCAATGGCACCGGCACTACCAGCCACCTGTCGGGCGAACTGTTCAAGCTGGCGGGCAAGGCCGACCTCACCCATATCCCCTACAAGGGCGCCGGCGGGGTGATCGCGGCACTGATCGGCGGCGAGGTCGACATGGGCTTCGTCGCCAGCATCAGCGCGCTGCCGCACATCCGCTCGGGCAAGCTGCGGGTGCATGCGGTAACCACCGCACGGCCGGCCAGCGCGCTGCCGGGCATACCGCCGATGGCCAACTTCGTGCCCGGATTCGACACCGACATCTGGTATGGCGCCTGGCTGCCGGCCGGCGTGCAGAAGCCGGTGCTCGACCGCTGGGTGGATGAACTGCGCAAGGTGCATGGCCATCCCGACGTGCGCGCGGCTTTCGAGCGCGACGGTGCCGAGGGCATATTCCTGCCGCCGGCCGAGTTCGCGGTCTTCCTGAAGAAGGAAGTCGCGAAGTACGCCGAACTGGTCAAGCGTTCCGGCGCGCGCGCGACCGACTGACCGGCGCCGGCAGCAGCGGCAGTGCGGTCTCGTACTTCACCTGCTTCAGCGCGAAGCTCGACCGGATGTTGCCCACGCCCGGCAGGCGCGACAGCACATCGACGATGAAGCGTTCGAGTGCCCGCACGTCGGGCACCACGACGCGCAGCAGGTAGTCGGAGTCGCCGGTCATCAGGTAGCACTCCATCACCTCGGGTCGTGTCCGTACCGCCTTCTCGAACCGGTCCAGCGCCGGTTCGACCTGGCGGTCGAGTGTCACCTGGATGAATACGGTGACATCCAGACCGACTGCGGACGGATCGAGCAGCGTCACATGGCGTGCGATGACGCCGGAAGCCTCCAGTGCACGCACCCGGGCCAGGCAGGGCGACGGCGACAGGTTGACCGCCTGTGCGAGGTCCACGTTGGAGATCCGGGCATCGCGCTGCAGGCGATCCAGGATGCGCAGGTCTTTTGTGTCGAGCGCTGTTTCAGGCATGATCTATCGTCAAGGATGCTGATGACAGCATGATATGCCGACGCGGCAGAAGCTGGCGCCCACCTTCGGCACCCCATGCCGCGACGCTGCCGATACCATGCATGCAGTCGGCGATCCCGTGCCGGCATGCCACTGGGAGGGCGCGCCCGGCGCGCCATGCAGAACATGGACGACAGGCTTCCGAATATCGACGAGGACGTCCCGGGACTGCCGGCCGCGCGCGCCTTCCTGCGCGTCGCGCCGCCGGACCAGGATCCGGAGGAGACGGCCGAATGGCTGGAGGCGTTCGAACAGACGATCGCCCGGGAAGGTCCGGAGCGCGCGACCTTCCTGCTGCGCAGGCTGTTCGACCTGGCCCGCTCGAAGCGGGTGCCGCTGCCGCCGGTGCTGAACACGCCCTATGTGAACTCGATACCGCTCGAGGCGCAGCCCCAGTATCCCGGTGACCTGGACATCGAGAACCGGCTGTCGGCGATCATCCGCTGGAATGCGCTGGCGATGGTGGTGCGCGCCAATCGCGCGCATCCGGAACTCGGTGGCCACATCGCCAGCTATGCATCGGCCGCGGACCTGTTCGAGGTCGGCTTCAATCATTTCTTCCGGGGTGGGCAGGACGGCGACCTGGTCTATTTTCAGCCGCATTCGTCCACCGGTGTCTATTCGCGCGCCTTCCTCGAGGGGCGCATCGACGAGGACCAGCTCGACCACTACCGGCGCGAGACCGGTGGCCGTGGCCTGCCGTCGTATCCCCATCCCTGGCTGATGCCGGCGTTCTGGCAGTTCGCCTGCGCCTCGATGGGACTGGGCCCGATCAACGCGATCTACCAGGCGCGCTTCCTGCGCTACCTGGAGCATCGCGGGCTGCTCGAAACGCGCGGCCGCCGCGTCTGGGCGTTCGTCGGCGACGGCGAGATGGACGAACCGGAGTCGCTCGCCGGCCTGTCGCTGGCCGGCCGCGAGGGGCTCGACAACCTCGTGTTCGTCGTCAACTGCAACCTGCAGCGGCTGGATGGCCCAGTGCGCGGCAACGGCTCGATCATCCAGGAACTGGAAGGGCTGTTCGCCGGTGCCGGATGGAACGTGGTCAAGCTGCTCTGGGGCTCGGACTGGGACCCGCTGTTCGCGCGCGACCACGAGGGCATCCTGCTGCGCCGGCTGCACGAGACGGTCGACGGCGAGTTCCAGAAGTATGCCGCGACCGACGGCGCGTTCAACCGCGAGGCCTTCTTCAACCGCTATCCCGAACTGCAGCAGCTGGTGGCGCACCTGACCGATGCCGACATCGACCGGCTGCGCCGCGGCGGCCATGACCCGGTAAAGATCCACGCCGCCTACCACGCGGCCGTGCGCCACCGTGGCCAGCCGACGGTGATCCTGGCGCAGACGAAGAAGGGCTACGGCATGGGCCACTGGGGGCAGGGCCGTATGGGTACCCACCAGCAGAAGAAGCTCGACGAGGAGGCGCTGCTCGCGTTCCGCGACCGCTTCGCGCTGCCGCTGTCGAAGGACGACGTGGCGCAGCTGCGCTTCCACCGCCCGGACGCGGACAGCCCCGAGATGCGCTACCTGCACCAGCGGCGTGCCGCGCTCGGCGGCTACCTGCCGCAGCGGTCGAGCGACGCCGCTGCGCTGCCGGTGCCGCCGCTGGCATCGTTCAGCCGGCTGCTGGAGGGCTCCGGCGGCCGCGAGCAGTCGACGACGATGGTGTTCGTGCAGATGCTCGGCCAGCTGCTGAAGGATGCGCTGCTCGGTCCGCGCATCGTGCCGATCGTGGCCGACGAGGCGCGCACGTTCGGCATGCAGTCGCTGTTCCGGCAGGTGGCGATCTACTCCGCCGTCGGCCAGCTGTACGAGCCGGAGGATCGCGACGAGCTGGTCTACTACAAGGAAGCGCGCGGGGGGCAGATCCTGGAGGAGGGCATCAGCGAGGCCGGGGCGATCTCGTCCTGGCTGTCGGCGGCCACCAGCTATTCGACGCACGGCCTGCCGATGCTGCCGTTCTATACCTTCTATTCGATCTTCGGTTTCCAGCGCATCGGCGACCTGATCTGGGCCGCGGCCGACATGCGCTCGCGCGGCTTCCTGGTCGGTGCCACGGCCGGCCGCACCACGCTGTCGGGCGAGGGCCTTCAGCATCAGGACGGGACCAGCCACCTGATCGCGTCGACCTACCCGAACTGCGTGGCCTACGACCCGTGCTGGGGCTACGAGGTCGCCGTGATCGTGCGCGAGGGCATGCGCCGGATGCTCGAGGCGCGCGAGGACGTCTTCTACTACGTCACCGTGATGAACGAGAACTACCCGCAGCCGGCGATGCCGTCCGGGGCGGAGGAGGGCATCCTGCGCGGCATGCACCAGGTGCGCGCCGGTAACGGTGCGCCGGGTGCGCTGCCGGTGCGGCTGCTGGGCAGCGGCACCATCCTGCGCGAGGTGCTGGCCGCGGCCGAGGTGCTCGAAGCCACCCATGGCATTGACGCGCAGGTATGGAGCGTGACCAGCTTCACCGAGCTGCGACGCGACGGCCTGGATTGCGATGCCTGGAACCGGGCGAACCCTGGGGCTCCGCGCGTGCCCTGGATCGAAGCCGCGCTCGCGGGCGGGCAGGGACCGGTCATCGCCGCGACCGACTACGTGCGCGCGCTGCCCGACCTGGTGCGCGGCTGGGTACCCGCGCCGTACGTGACGCTCGGGACCGATGGTTTCGGCCGCAGCGACACCCGGCAGGCGTTGCGGGCGTTCTTCGGCGTGGATGCGAAGTCGATCGTGGAGGCGACCCTGGCCGCGCTGCGCACGGCATAATCGACGCCCCGGCATGCGCGCAGGCCGGCGACCCTCGTGTCGCCGCGGTTGCAGCGTCCTGCAGCATGCAGCGACAGAGGGCGGCAGAGTCCGTCCCGTCGGTCGATCTTCCAGGAGGAGCGCATCGTGAGCCACAGCTTCATCACCGCGGCGGTCGCCGTCGCCGCCGCGTCCGTTCTCTGCGCCGGTACGGCCAGCGCACAGGCGCCTGCCGCCTGGCCCAGCCGTCCGATCACCATGGTCGTGCCGTTCGCGCCCGGGGGCATCGCCGACATCACCGGGCGCCCGCTGGCGCAGGCGATGACGCGCAACCTCGGCCAGCCGATCGTGATCGAGAACCGCCCCGGTGCGGGCGGCGGCGTCGGCATGGTCCACGTGGCGCGGCAGAAGCCCGACGGCTACACGCTGCTGATGGCGCTGTCGAGCATCGTCACCATCCCGGAAGCCGACCGGGTGAATGGCCGTGCGCCGAGCTACCAGATGAAGGAGTTCACGCCGGTGGCGCTGGTGTCCGCCGATCCGACGGTGCTCATCGTTCGCGCCGACAGTCCGTGGAAGACGGTCGCCGACCTGATGAAGGATGCGCGCAGCCGCCCGGGCAAGATCACCTATTCATCCTCTGGCATCTACGGCACGCTGCATGTCGCGGTCGAGATGCTTGCGCAGTCGGCCGGTGCACAGATGCTGCACGTGCCGTTCGGCGGCGGTGGTCCGGCGATGAGTGCGCTGCTCGGCGGCCAGGTCGAGGTGACCGCGCAGGCGCCTGGCGTGGCCAGTCCGCACGTGAAGGCGGGCAAGGTGCGCCTGCTCGGCTCGTGGGGTGGTCAGCGGTTGAAGGCCTTCCCCGACCTGCCGACGATGCGCGAGGCCGGCTACGAGGCCGAGTTCTACATCTGGTCGGGCGTGTTCGCACCGGCCGGGCTGCCGTCCGAGGTGCTGTCGCGGGTGCGCGGCTCGGTGAAGGAGGCGGTCGCCGATGCCGGTTTCATCAAGGCGATGTCCGCGATGGAGACACCGATCATGCACCTGCAGGGCGCCGAGTTCGACGATTTCCTGCAGCGCGATTCGAAGCGGCTGGCCGAAGTGATCCGCCGCATGGGCAAGCTGGAATGAACCGGTTGCCGTCCAACCCGAGGCGATGACGTGAGAGTCCTGAGCTACCTGGAAGACGGGCGCACGCGCCTGGGTTTCGTCAACGGCGCCGGCATGGTCGATGCGCTGCGCGCGCTCGAGGCACACCTGGCCGGTGGCGGCAGCGCACCCGCCGAAGGGGTGACCTGGTTCGCGGACTGCCTGTCGTTCATCCGCGCGGGCGAGCCTGCGCGCGCACTGGCCGCGTCGCTGCTGTCGATGGCGCCGGCCCCGGCGATCCGTGCGCTGAAGACCGTGCGCCTGGCTGCGCCGCTGCTGCCCTCGACCATCCTCTGCAGCGGCAGCAACTACCACGACCACAACCGCGAGAAGGCCGGTGCACCGATCTCCGGCAAGGAGCCGGAGTTCTTCCTGAAGACGGCCGACTGCGTGGTCGGGCCGGAGGCGAACATCGTCTACGACGAGAAGCTCACGAAGAAGCTCGACTGCGAGACCGAGCTCGCGGTGGTGATCGGTCGGCCCGGGCGGCACATCCCGGTCGAGCGTGCGCTGGAACATGTGTTCGGCTACACGATCGTGAACGACGTCACCGCGCGCGACCGGCAGGTGCGGCGCAAGCCCGACGGCACGACCTGGTACGAACTGGGCCGTGGCAAGGTGTTCGACAGCGCGGCGCCGCTCGGCCCGTGGATCACCACCGCCGACGAGATCCCCGACCCGCAGGCGCTGCGGCTGCGCACCCGCATCAACGGCGAGCTGCGGCAGTCGGCGTCGACCGGCAACATGATCTGGTCGTGTGCCGAGCTGATCCACTTCTTCTCGACCAACCTCACGCTGCAGCCCGGCATGGTCATCATCACCGGCACGCCGGGCGGCACGGCCTGGTCGACCGATGCCGAACTCGGCGGCAAGTGGATCGGTGCCGGCGAAGGCGAAGAGACCCTGGTGCCAGCGAAAGGCTACTGCCAGCCCGGCGACGTCGTCGAGTGCGAACTCGAACGCATCGGCGTGCTGCGCAACACCGTCGCCCGCGCCTGACCAAAACCCGGGTCAAAACCCGGGTCAGACACGCTTTTTCCCTGAAATCCGGGTCAGATACGCTTTTCTCCGCCACGAGGCAGCGTGCATGCCGCTCGCGCAGCGCTGCCCGCGGGGCGCGCATCCGGGGCCGCAGAGCGGTACAGTAGCGGGGTGTCGGATCCCTCCAAATCACCGGATCCGGGCGAGCAGCCCGGATCGTCTCTGTCGGTCGCGTCCGCCGTGCCGCTGCCCGAAAGCGTGCCGCTCGTCCTGGCGAGCGTGGCTGCGTGGCGTGCGGTCAACGATCCGGCCGCCACGCGCGTGCTGCCCGATGCCGTGCAGGATGCGGTGGTCAAGCTCAGCGTGCGCACCATCGCCGACGCGCGTACCGGGCAGACGCTGGGCACCGAGCGCGAGGGTACCGGCATCGTCATCCGTGCCGATGGCGATACCGACCGTGGTGCGCTGATCCTGACCATCGGCTACCTGGTGATCGAGGCGCAGTCGGTGCTCGTGATCACGCGCGACAACCGGGTACTCGCGGCGAGCGTCATCGCCTTCGACCATTCGACCGGCTTCGGCCTGCTGCGCGCCAGCGGGCGGGTCACCGATCAGCCGCTGGAACTGGGCGATTCATCATCGGTGCGCGAGATGCAGCCGGTGTTCTTCGTCGCCCACGAGGGCGCCGGCGGAGCGAGCGCTGCCGCGGTGGTGTCGCGCCGGCCGTTCGTCGGCTACTGGGAGTACATGCTCGGCGAAGCGCTGTTCACCGTTCCCGGGCGCTCGGACCACAGCGGTGCTGCGCTGGTCGATGCCGAGGGACGGCTGCTGGGCGTCGCCTCGCTCTGGGTCGGCGACGCGCTCGACCAGGGCAGCGCACTGCCCGGGAACATGTTCGTGCCGACGGACCTGCTGCGGCCCCTGCTGCCCGACCTCATCGCGCATGGCCGCGGGCCGGAGCCGGCCCGCCCCTGGCTGGGGGTCTACACCGCCGAGCAGAACAGCAAGGTCGTGGTCGCGCACGTGATGGACCGTTCGCCGGCGCAGCGGGTGGGCATCCGCGAGGGCGACGTGATCATCTCCGTGGCGGCCGACCCGGTCGCGACCCCGCGCGAGTTCTACGAGAAGCTGTGGGCGGCCGGGGCCGCCGGCACCCGGATCCGGTTGCGCGTGCTGCGCGGGCGGCTGGTGCTGGATGCGCTGGTGAATTCCATCGACCGCGTCGAGTTCTTCCATCCCTGGAAGGTTCGATCATGACCCGACCTGGCCTCGCGCGCCGCACCCGCCGCCACCGGATGCGCCGGTGAGCGAAGGCCAGGAATCGCTCGCTGCGGCACAGGCGCTGGCTGCCGTACCGATGTTCGCCGGGCTCGATCCGGTCGACCTGGCGAAGCTCGCGGGCGTGCTCGAAGAACGCTGGTTCGATGCCGGCTCGGTCGTGTTCGAGGCCGGTGGCGAGGGCGATGGTCTGTACATCATGCGCGAGGGCGTCGCAGAGCGGCGGGTGTCCGGGTCTGCGATCGACCGTATCGTGCCGTACGAGAGCTTCGGCCAGCTGTCGCTGCTGACCGACGAGCCGCGCTCGGCGAGCGTGGTGTCGGTGACCGCGGTACGCGTCTGGATGCTGCCGCGCGTGCGCTTCGATGCGCTGCTGCGCGGCGAGCCCGACCTGATGCTGCACCTGAGCGCCGCCATCGGGATGGACCTTGCGCGTACGCGGCGCGCACTGGGGGAACTGCAGCGCGAGGTCGATACCTGGGTGGCGGGGCGCCTGCGCGAACTCGATCCCGGCCAGCGCGACCTGGTCGAGGCGGCCGCCCTGTTCGAACGAGCGCCGCTGGCGGTCCTGGCACGGCTGGCTTGCGTCGACGAGGACCGCGCGCGCATCCGCCTGGCCTCGCTTGCGCGCCAGTCGCCTCTGCTGCGCGACGAGCCCGATGGCTACCGGGTGCCGGTGGCGATCGCCCGGTCGCTGCAGCGCGGTCTTCAGGCCGAGCATCGGCATACCGCGCTCGCCGCGCGCGTCTGCGCGGTCGCCGCCGAACTCGAGCAACTGGGCCAGCGCAATCCGGCCGCTGCCGCATACCGCGCCGCCGGGGCCGAGAGCGATGCTGCCCGGATGCGTGTGCGCAGCACCGCTGCCGTGCGCTCGCCGGGCGAACTCGAGCCGTCGAGCGCGGATGCAGCGTCCGGGGCCGCCGCGGACCCGGGTGCGCCCGAGCCTGTCCTGCCGGTGCGCCGGCCGCTGCCGCTGCGCCGGCTGGCCGGGCTGCTGCTCGCGCTGCTGCCGTTGAGCCTGTGGACGATGACCCCTCCGGACGGGTTGAGCCCGGCGGGCTGGCAGGCCCTGCTCACGGTGGTCGCCGCGGCCATCCTGTTCGCGACCGAAGCGCTGGCAGAGGAAGTGATCGCGCTGGCACTGGTCGCCTCCTGGGTGGTCACCGGCCTGGTCGCACCGCGGGTTGCACTGGACGGGTTCGCGAGCCAGCCCTGGATTCTGGTGCTCGCCGTGCTGGCGGTCGGGGTCGCGGTCGGCAATACCGGGCTGATGTACCGTGTGGCGCTGGCTGCACTCGGCCGCAGGCCCGCCGGCTTCGCCAGCCGCTGCATCACGCTGGGGCTGGTCGGCACCGCGGTCACGCCGACGCTGCCCAACGCCACCAGCCGCACCGCGCTGGCCGCACCGATGGTGCGCGAGATCGCGGAGGCGCTCGGCTTCGAACCGGGCGGCCGCGCCGCGACCGGCCTCGCACTGGCGGCACTGATCGGCTTCGGGCAGATGGCAGGGCTGTTCCTCACCGGCTCCTCGGTCGGCCTGCTGGTGCACGGCCTGCTTCCCGACGCGGTACGCGGTGAGTTCGGCTTCGCCGGCTGGTTCATCGCCGCGCTGCCGTTGCACCTGCTGCTGTTCGCCGGCGGGCTTTCCGCGGTGGTCTGGCTGTACCGGCCGACGACTGCAGCCGAGAACCCGGGCGACAGGCTCGCGCTGCAGCGTGCGGTGTTGGGGCCGATGCGCGCCGACGAGAAGCTCTGCCTCGCGGTGCTGGTCGGCCTGATCGCGGGCTTCCTGACCGAGCCGTGGCACGGCATCAACGGCGCATGGCTGGGCGTCGGGGCACTGGTGATGCTGGCGCTGGGTCGCGCCCTCGACACGACCATGGTGCGCACCGGCGTGAACTGGCCGTTCCTGCTGTTCTTCGGGGCGATCTCCAGCCTCGCCACCGTGTTCAACACGCTCGGCGTCGGTACCTGGCTCGGCGCGCGTCTGGCCGGTCTGATCCAGTCGATGGCCCTGGGCAGCCTGTCGTTCTGCCTGTTGCTGGCGCTGGTCGGCTTCTGCCTGTCGTTCATCGTTCGCTGGCAGGCAGCGGCACCCCTGCTCACGCTGGTCGCGCTGCCGGCCGCCGGTGCCGCCCAGGTGCATCCGTTCCTGGTCGCGCTGGTCGCGCTGGTCTCGACCCAGGTCTGGTTCCTGCCGTACCAGAGCACGGTCTACCTCGCGCTCTACCACGGTTCCGGCGAGTGCTTCTCGCACCGCCATGCGCGTGCGCTGGCCTGGCTCTGGGGGCTCCTGGTGCTGGTGTCGATCGCGCTGTCGGTCCCGGTGTGGCGGATGATGGGGCTCGTCGGCACCTGAACGCGCGGCTTGTGGCCGGGGCAGGGCAGCGACCGGTCGCGCGCGGGCTTCAGTCGCCGCCGCCGCCGTCCCCGCCACCGTCGCCCCCGCCACTGTCGCCGAAGCCGTCGGTGCCGCCGTCCCACGACGTGTCGCGCAGGTCGTCCGACGTCCAGCTGCGCTCGTGTTCGTAGGTGAAATCGCCGCCGCCCCCGTCGCCGCCGTGATCCTTGCGCAGGCGTTGCAGGCGGGCGGCCTGGTCGACGAAGTAGAAGTGGCCGTTCGCTATCCTGAGCTTCGAATCGAGGGCGAACAGGAGTGGCACCCGCGTCGGCGCCGCAGGGTCCAGGTTCTCTTCGCGGCAGCAGTGCCACCAGCAGCGGCGCAGCGCGGCATTGGCTTCCCGCTCGGCCGACAGTGCCACCGGGGCGCTGGGCGGCAGGGTGCGTCCGAGCGCCTGGCGGCAGTAGGCGTCGTACGCCGCACCGCGCCGCGCAAAGGACGACCAGAGGGCACCGACCACGCGCGACGGCATGGCCACCGGTTGCCGCCCGGCCTTCAGCTGTGCGAGAAAGAACTTGCGCAGGCCGCGTGCCACCAGTTGCCGCTCCTTCAGTCCAAGGTGGGGAAACGGCTCGACCAGGGTGTCCAGCAGTCCCGGTGGCAGCAGGGTTTCCCGGATGAAGGCGGCGCGTACCTGCTGGCGCCACAGCGTGTAGACAACCAGCAGCGCCAGGCCGAGCCCGGCCGCGAGCAGCATCAGCCAGACGCTCATGGTCGGTGGCTCCAGCCTGCACTTCGTACTTCGGACTGGTGGCAGCCGCGCAGCCGGGGCACGCGTGGACGGTTGCAGCGCTTGTCGCTCATGAGGTGGGGCTTTCCAGGGAGGGAGGGGAAAGAGGGGAACGAGGGAAAGCAGGGCGCCGGCGCAGGCCTTGCGGCCGCACGGGTACCGATCGGCACGCAGGATGGTCCTGATATCGGCGCTGGCGGCCGCGCCTTGACCTTGGCAGGACAGGCACTGCCCGCCCGGCTCCGGCTGCCGGTGCGCCAGTGGGATGGGCGGTGGCGGTTATACTTTCAGCCTTCGGCCCGTGCCCGTGGCGCGGGCCCCCTCCATGCCTCGAGCGAGTCCGCCGATGAACGACACCATCACCTTCTGGATCAACGGCGCCCGCCACGCCGCCCGCAGCGCCCGCACCGGCGACGTGACCAACCCGGCTACCGGGCAGGTGGTGCGCAAGGTGGCGCTCGGCGATGCGTCGGATGTCGATGCGGCCGTGCGTGCGGCCAGCGCCGCGTTCACCGACTGGAGCACCACGCCGCCGCTGCGCCGCGCGCGCGTGATGGCGAAGTTCAAGGAACTGATCGAACTGAACCGCGACCGGCTGGCGAAGCTGATCACGGAGGAGCACGGCAAGACGCTGCCGGACGCCCAGGGCGAGGTGCAGCGCGGCCTGGAGGTGGTGGAGTTCGCGAGCGGCGTGCCGCACCTGCAGAAGGGCGAACATGCCGAGGATGTCGGCCGCGGCATCGACTGCCACTCCCGGTTGCAGGCGATCGGCGTGTGCGCCGGCATCACGCCGTTCAACTTCCCGGTGATGGTGCCGTGCTGGATGTTCCCGGTGGCCATCGCCTGCGGCAACACGTTCGTGCTCAAGCCGTCCGAGAAGGATCCCTCGGCCAGCATGCTGCTGGCCGAACTGCTGAAGGAAGCCGGGCTTCCCGACGGCGTGTTCAACGTGGTGCACGGCGACAAGGTCGCGGTCGATGCCCTGATCGACCATCCGGCGGTGCGGGCGGTGTCCTTCGTCGGCTCGACGCCGATCGCGAAGTATGTCTACGAGACCGCGGCGCGCGGTGGCAAGCGGGTGCAGGCACTCGGTGGCGCGAAGAACCATGCCGTCGTGATGCCCGATGCCGACCTCGATTTCGCGGCCGATGCGATCGCCGGCGCGGGCTACGGCTCGGCTGGCGAGCGCTGCATGGCGATCTCGGCGGTGGTGGCGGTCGGTGGCATCGGCGATGAACTGGTGCAGAAGATCGCGAAGATCGGTGCCGGCTACAAGGTGGCGCCGGGAGACGTGCCGGGTGCCGACATGGGCCCGCTGGTGTCGAAGGTGCATCGTGACAAGGTCAAGGGCTATGTCGACAGCGGCGAGTCCGAAGGCGCGGCGCTGGTGCTCGACGGACGCAGGCTGTCGGTCGAGGGCCACGAGCAGGGCTACTTCCTGGGACCGACGCTGTTCGACCATGTGAGCCCCGAGATGTCGATCTACCGCGACGAGATCTTCGGGCCGGTGCTGTCGGTGGTGCGTGTCAACACGCTCGATGAGGCGATCGCGCTGGTCAACCGCAACGAGTTCGGCAATGGCACCGCGATCTTCACCGGCTCCGGCGGCGCGGCACGCAAGTTCCAGAACGAGATCGAGGTCGGAATGGTCGGGGTGAACGTACCGATCCCGGTGCCGATGGCCTTCTTCTCGTTCGGCGGCTGGAAGCAGTCGCTGTTCGGCGATCTGCACGTGCACGGCATGGAAGGGGTCTACTTCTATACCCGCACCAAGGTGATCACCGAGCGCTGGCCGTCCTCTGCGGTGCCGACGCCGGTGGCGGGCCGATCGACGGTGATGCCGACCCACGGCTGAGCGGGCCGACCACGATCTGCATCGACCTTGATCTTCGTCAATATCCCGTAAGGATTGGCGGCACTACAGTCGAGTCCTCATAACCGTGGCGATGCGGGCATGCAGGGGTGTATGCCGGGCGGCCATCCAAGGGAGGATGCGATGTCGATCAAGGTACTGCTGGCAGTCGATGGTTCGGAAGTGTCCGATCGCGCGACCGAACGGCTGGTCGCGCTCGGGCGCAGCGGCGCGCCGTTCGAGGTGACGGTGATCCAGGTGCAGCCGTTCATGAGCATAGAGGCGCAGGCCATGCACCTGCAGTCCTACGGCGAGGCATCGATGAAATCGGCCCGGGCCAAGCTCGATGCGGCCGGTATTCCTTATGTCACCCATATCGCAATGGGGCCCGCCGGCGTTAGAATCTGCGAGTTCGCCGACGCTGGTGGCTTCGAACTGATCGTGCTCGGCACGAAGGGCCTTGGCTGGGTGAACACCGTCCTGGTGGGTTCGGTCGCGAAGCATGTGATCGAGTCGTCGAACGTGCCGATCCTCCTGGTTCGCTGACCGGCGCCAGCCGGGGACGGCGAGCGGGCGGTGGCGCAGGCGCGTGCCGCAGCTGGCGGCCATGTAATCGCTTCACCGCCCTGCCCGCAGGGCGCAGCAACAGGAGACTCAGATGGATAAGGTGCTGTTGGCTGTCGACGGTTCCGAATGTTCGGATCGTGCAGTGCGCTGGGTGATCGACGTGATCTCGGCAATGAACAAGCCGGCCCGGCTCGAGGTGGTGACCGTGCAACCGGCCATCAAAACCGCCGGCATCCGTAGCTTCGTCGGCGACCAGGCGATCGAGACCTACCAGCGCGAGGAGGGCGACAAGTGCCTCGCCTCGGCGCGCAACGCGCTCGATGCAGCGAAGATCGCCTACACGCCGCATATCCTGCTCGGTCCGATCGGCCAGTCGATCGCCGACTTCGCCGCGCAGAACGGATGCGACAGCGTCGTGATGGGCACCCGCGGGCTCGGCGGCGTTACCGGCCTGGTGCTGGGCTCGGTCGCCACGCAGGTGATCCACGCAGCGGCCGTCCCGGTCACGCTGATCAAGTAGCACCGCTTTCGCTCCCCCGTCACCGCCGATGGCCGCCCGCAAGCCCCGTGTAGATCCGCTCACCGAGAGCGAACTCGACGAGCTTGACCGCTTCCTGCTGTCGAGTGCGACGCCGGAAGACTCGATGGACCTCGAGGAACTCGACGGCTTCATCACCGGGCTGGTGTGCAGCCCGGTGGTGGTCGGCGCCAGCGAGTGGCTGTCGCTGGTCTGGGGTGATACCGAGGACGGCCGGCGCCCGGTGCGCTTCGGCTCGGCGGCGCAGTGCCGTCGCATCCTGGAACTGCTCGACCGCCATTGGGAGACCATCGCCTGGACGCTGCATGCGGACATGCCGACGATGCCGATCCTGTTCGAGTACAAGGCGGGGACGTCCACTGCTCCGGCAGAACGGGCGCAGGAACTGGTGCCGGGAAGTACGTGGGCGATCGGTTTCATGCGTGCGGTCGGCGTGCATGCCGACGATTGGCAGGAAGCGTTCGACGACGAAGATGCGTCCGAATCGCTGACGCCGATCGTCACGCTGGCCCATGCCGACGACCGCGAGATCGTGGAACAGCCGCTGTCGGTGCCGCAGGTAGAGGCTCTGATCGAGCAACTGCCCGATGTCACGCTCGAACTGCACCAGTTCTGGCATCAGCGCGGCACCGATCCGGATGCCCGCGCGCCAGTGCGCAAGCCGCCGCGGCTGAAGCCGGCTGACCCCTGTCCCTGCTGCAGTGGTCGCCGCTTCTCGCAATGCTGCGGAGCCAGCGCTTCCCTCAACTAGCTGCACCGGGTGCGCCGGCGGCAAGCCGGTCGCGTGCCCGGTGGCGGCTCGTATTGCCCTGATCGAGTGACCCAGTGACCCAGACCCTGACCCTGCTCGGCATCCCGGTCGAGTTCCTGCTGTTTGCCTGCACGCTGCTCGGCGTCGCGTTGTTCCATGCACATACGCTGAAGGTGGCGCTCACCGGCCTCGCGGTGATCGGTGCCTACAAGTTCGGGTATGCCGGATTCCCGGATGGACCGGGGCTGCCGGGCCTGATGGCGCACCTGGGCCATGAGTGGGTGCTGCTCGCCAACCTGCTGATGCTGCTGGTCGGGTTCGGGCTGCTCGCCCGCTTCTTCGATGCGAGCCGGGTACCCGCCATGCTGCCGCGTTTCCTGCCCGACGACTGGAAGGGCGCCTTCGTGCTGCTGGTGCTGATCTTCGTGCTGTCGAGCTTCCTCGACAATATCGCGGCGGCGATCATCGGTGGCACCGTCGCCGCCAGCGTGTTCAAGGGGCGGGTGCACATCGGCTACCTTGCTGCGATCGTGGCCGCCTCGAATGCGGGCGGTTCCGGCAGCGTGGTCGGCGACACCACGACCACCATGATGTGGATCGATGGCGTCGACCCGCGCGATGTCCTGCATGCCTATGTCGCCGCCGTGGTGGCGCTGGTGGTGTTCGGCATCCCGGCTGCGCTGCAGCAGCATCGCCACCAGCCGATCGCCGCCGATGTCGAGCCTGGCGTACGGATCGACTGGGTGTGCCTGGGCATGGTCGCCTTCATCCTGGTCGCCGCCATCGGCACGAACGTCTACGTCAACCTGTGGCATGTCGAGCTCGCCGACCGCTTCCCGTTCATCGGCACCGCGGTGTTCGTTGCCATCCTGCTCTGCTCGCTGCTGCGGCGGCCCGACTGGAGTGTCGTGCCCGAGGCGGCGAAAGGCGCGGTGTTCCTGCTGTCGCTGGTGCTGTGTGCGTCGCTGATGCCGGTCGAGCACCTGCCGGTGGCGAGCTGGCAGACCGCGTTCGGGCTGGGTTTCGTGTCCTCGGTGTTCGACAACATACCGCTCACCAAGCTCGCGCTGGAGCAGGGCGGCTACGACTGGGGCTTCCTGGCATTCGCCGTCGGCTTTGGCGGATCGATGCTCTGGTTCGGCTCGACGGCCGGCGTCGCGCTGTCCAACCAGTTCCCGCAGGCGCGTTCGGTCGTCGCCTGGGTACGCCATGGCTGGCATGTGGCGCTGGGCTATGTCGTCGGCTTCACGGTGATGCTGCTGGTGCTGGGATGGCATCCGCACGAGCCGCACCGGCGCAGCGATGCAGCGCCGGTACCGATCGCCCTCGCGGTACCGGTCGATCCAGCGGCCGTGAACGTACCGTCAGCGCAGTAGCGAAAGCGCCAGCCGCGGGATCCACCCCGGAGTCCAGCGGCTCCCTGGCCGGGATCGAAGGGCGCTGCCTGCTATATAGTTCGCACGGCGTGCAGACGACAGGATGGCGGAATGACTCACAAGGTGGTGGTGACGCGGGGGGTGTTCGACGATGTGCTGGATCGCCTGCGAGCCGGCGCGACGGTCGTCGACAACCAGTCCGACGTGCAGCTTGACGCGGGTGAACTGGCGGCCCGCGCTGCCGACGCCGACGCACTGGTGTGCGCGCTGACCGACCGCGTCGATGCGGCGCTGCTCGAACGGTGCCCGCGGCTCAAGGTGGTGGCCAACATCGCGG
Source organism: Betaproteobacteria bacterium (assembly GCA_947458265.1). Taxonomy (GTDB): domain Bacteria; phylum Pseudomonadota; class Gammaproteobacteria; order Burkholderiales; family CAIKXV01; genus CAIKXV01. The sequence goes on along the minus strand of CANGYF010000007.1, from coordinate 30,683 downwards.
TCGGGCACAACAACATCGATCTCGCCGCCTGCAGTGCGCGCCGGGTGATGGCGACCAACACGCCCGGGGTGCTGGACGAGACCACGGCCGATTTCGCCTGGGCACTGATGCTCGGTGCCGCGCGACGGGTCACCGAGGCCGAGCGCTACCTGCGCGACGGTCGCTGGACCGGCTGGCAGCTCAAGCAGTTGCTGGGCACCGATGTGCACCATGCGACGCTCGGCATCATCGGCATGGGCCGCATCGGTCAGGCCATCGCCCGGCGCGCGCTCGGGTTCTCGATGCAGGTGCTCTACTGCAACCGCAGCCGCCTCGACGAGGCGACCGAGCGCAGCCTGAACGCGCGCTGGGTCGCGCGCGACGAACTTCTGGCGGCGGCCGATTTCGTGGTGCTGATGGTCCCGTATTCGCCGGCCACGCACCACCTGATCGGTGCAGCCGAACTGGCGCGCATGAAGCCCGGTGCCATCCTGGTCAACACCGCCCGCGGCGGGGTCGTCGACGACCGTGCGCTGGTCGAAGCCCTGCGCCAGCGCACCATCGCCGGCGCCGGCATCGACGTGTTCGAAGGCGAGCCGGCCTTCGACCGCGACTTCCTCGAACTCGACAACGTGGTGCTCGCGCCGCATATCGCCAGCTCGTCCGTGGCGACCCGGCGTGCGATGGCGATGCTCGCCGCGCGCAATGCACTGGCTGCGCTGGCGGGCGAGCGTCCGCCGAACCTGCTCAATCCCGACGCCTTCAATCTCTGAAAACCACGACCCGGAGACAGCAATGAGCACGACGCGACGCCACTTCCTGGGTGCGCTGGCGGCCGGCATGGCCGCCGTTGCGCCGGTCCGCGCGCAGCACGCCGGGCACCATGGCACAGCCGCGGTGGATGCGATCCCGCACCACGACAGCCCCTACTCGCACCTGTTCGACCCGAAGATCCGCGACCTGCCGGCAGCGGCGGCAGAGGTGCGGTTCAGTACCAGTTCCGCCCCGCCGGCTGCCCGTCAGGGCCGCTGGGTCGCCCGCGCCAACCTGCCCATCCCGCGCAGCGAGATGGCCTGGGCAACGGTCTGCCGGGGCCGCATGCACATCGTCGGCGGTTACGGTCTGCAGCGGGTGGACCGCAACTACCACCATGTGTACGACCCGAAGGCCGATCGCTGGGAACAGGCAGCAGCGATCCCGTTCGGCGCCAACCATATCGGCGTGGCCACGATGGACGACCGCTACATCTACGCGATCGGCGGCTTCATCGAGCAGAACCGTGCGCCGCACTCCCAGTGCCATGTGTGGGATGCCGACAGCAACCAGTGGCGCACGATCCGTCCGCTGCCGCGGCCGCGCGGCGCGATCGCGGTCGAGGTGCATGCCGGACGGGTGCATGCGATCGGTGGCCGCGACTCGCGCTCGGTCGACTGGCACGAGGTCTACGACCCGAAGGCCGACCGCTGGGATAACGCGGCTCCGCTGCCCGCCCAGCGCGACCACATCGGACACATCGCGCACGAGGGGCGCATCCACTGCATCGGCGGCCGGATGGACACCTTCCATTTCAACACCGGCCTGCACCATGTGTACGACCCGAAGGCCGACCGCTGGAGCGAGCGCGCCCCGCTGCCGACGCCGCGCAGCGGCCATGGCGTCGGGCTGATCGGTGGTCGCCTGCACGTGGTCGGCGGCGAGGGTACGCGCCGGGTGTTCGGCCAGAACGAGAGCTACGATTTCCGCGCCGACCGCTGGGAATCGCATGCACCGATGACCACGCCGCGGCATGGCCTGGGCGCGGTGGCGATCGGCGACACGCTCTACGTGGCTGGCGGTGGCCCGATCGTCGGTGGATCGATCCAGTCGTCCATACACGAGGCCTTCACGCTCGCCTGAGCACGTTTCAGCGCGCGTCGAGGAGCCGTTGCGCAGTATCGAGTACGGCGGCCTCGGCTGCCTGGATGCGCGCCAGCAGCACGGCCGGGCTCTCCACGCCTTGAGACGCGTCGTCGGGCTCCGCAGCAGGCCGCGCTGCCTGCGGTGCGGCAACGCCGGGCCTCGTGCCTGCGGCGTCGCCGCCAGGCCTGACGGTGCCCGTCGAATTACGTGCGGTCGCCTTGTCCGCGGGCCGCGGCTGGCGGAAACCACCGGTACTGCGGCCAGCGGGGCTGCTGGTCGGCGCGAGTGTCGTCGCCCGCTGCCGCGGACCGGACCTCGCCGGATCGGCGCGGGAGTCCGGCTCGATCACGGGGACATCCTTTCCTGCAACGGCTGGCGCCGCGGCGACCACCGCATCGACCTGCTGGAAGAACGCGACCAGCCGGCCGATATCCGATCCCAGCCGCTCGAAGATCCGTTCGATCGACGGATGGTGGCGTGCATAGGTCATCCGGTTCGCCAGCACCACATTGTTGAGGCTGCCGGCCGGGGAAGCGGTCGAGGTTTCTGCCCGGGCGAACAGCGCTGCGCGTTCGCGCAGCAGTGCCTGCTCGGTCAGTTCGCTACGCGCATGCCGGGCATACAGTTCGGCGGCCTGCTGGTAATAGCGCAGGTTGAGCGGGATGCGGCCTGAGTTGCGCAGCGCGTAGTCCTTGATAGCGCGCCGCTCGGCCGCGCTCCAGGGCCCTGGCAGGGCGGCGATCGCCGTCATCGCCCTGTAGCTGATGAGCTCGCACAAGGGTTCCTCGATGCCGTAGGGCAGGGTGAACTGGTCGTGGCAGTCCTCGTGCACCACCAGGTAGACCATGCGCGGTACGCCGCTGGCGATCATCGCCGCCGTCACCGGCGTGGCGACCTCCCCGACCGCCTCGGACATGCCGTGATAGATGTCCAGCGTGTCAGCCGCCTCCCGGCACTCCTGTGGCGTCGCCGCCTCTACCCATTCGATCGCCGGATCCTCGTACGAGTAGGGGAGCAACAGACGCGAGGCACGGCCGCAGAACGGAAAGTCGCGCAGGTCCTGGCTGGCATGCGTGAAGTTCGCCGTCGGCACGAAGCCGATGCGGTAGGTGAAGGCCTTGGCCTGCGCGATCACCTCCTGCCACGGCGTGGCGACGTCGCTGTCGACCCGGGTGTCGCTGCTGTCGCGCTGTGCGCAACCGGCGAACAGCAGCAGCAACAGCATGGCGCGCAGCGCCCGGCCCTTGCCGCTGCGCGCAGTTCCAGTTCCTGCGGGTTCCGCCAGACGGTTCATCATGGTGTGCCGCGCTGCCTTCAGAGCGGCTCGACCGTGATGCCCGCCTTGCGGACCACGCCGCTCCAGGTCGCGCGGTCGCGTGCGATGCGGGCCTGCAGGTCGGCCGGTGATCCGGCCTCGAGTTCGATGCCCTGGGCGGCGAACTGTGTTCGGGCCTCTGCGGAGTCGACGAAGCGGCGGATCTCCGCGTTCAACCGTTCGACGATCTCCTTCGGTGTGCCGCGCCGGGTGACCAGCGAGAACCAGGTCGCTGCCTCGTAGCCCCGGTAGCCGGCCTCGGCCACCGTCGGCAGTTCCGGGGCGATCGACAGCCGCTTCGGCGAGGTGACTGCCAGCGCACGCAGCTTGCCGGTCTTCACGTGCGGCAGGGCGGACAGCGGTACGTCGAACTTCAGCGGCACCGCGCCCGACAGCAGGTCGGGCAGCCCGGCCGAGCCGCCCTTGTACGGGATGTGCTGCATCTTCACGCCGGCCAGGGTCATGAACAGCTCGACCGACACATGGGTGATGTTGCCGTTGCCGGAGGACTGGAAATCGAGCTTGCCCGGGTTGGCCCGGGCGTAGTCGGCCAGCTCGCGCATCGAGCGGATCGGCAGCGACGGATGCACGACCACCATCAGGGGCGATGCACCGACCATGCCGATCGGTGCCAGGTCGCGCTCGACGTCGTAGGGCAGCTTTGTGTAGAAGATCGGGTTCATCACCATGCCGTTGAAGCCGCCCATCAGCAGGGTATAGCCGTCCGGCGCAGCCTTTGCCTGCAGCTCGAACGCGATGATGGTGTTCGCGCCCGGGCGGTTGTCGAACACGACCGGCTGGCCGATGCCGTCCGCGATGCGCGCACCGACCGCACGGGCCAGCAGGTCGGTCGAGCCACCGGGCGTGAACGGAATGATCATGCGCACCGGACGTGCCGGCCAGGCCTGGGCCTGCGCAGACGGGATGGCCGCGGCGCCCGACAGCACGAGGAAAGACTGGACGAGAAGAGACCGGACGAGAAGAGACCGGGCGTCAGGTGCGTTCATCATGAGAGGCCGGGCGGTGGTACGAAGGCGTGGTACTGGCGTTCGATCAGGGAGGCCAGCCGCAGCGTGGACAGGTCGGCATACTGCGGGCCGATGATCTGCACGCCGGTGGGCAGCCCGCCTGGCGTGATCGCGATCGGTGCCATGGTCGCCGGCAGGCAGCCGAGGCTGGCAAACCCCATCCAGAAGATCTGCTGTACGTCGGCCATCGGCTCGCCATCGATGTCGATCATGCGTTCCCAGCGCCGGCCGGCCGTGTTCTGCGGGTAGGCAACCGTGGCCGCACCCGGACACAGAAGGAAGTCGTGGTCGCGGAAGAAATCGTTCCACGCCAGGCGCAACCGCTGGCGCTCGTTCTCGAGCAGCATCCATTCGCGGTGCGCGAGCGTGTTGCCGCGCAACTGCTCTGCGGCATAGCCGTGGTCGTCCGGCGACAGCGTCTCGCGCTCGGCCACCGCGCGCCGGAAGCCGGCGTCGTCGAACGCGCGCATCGAGGTGGCCGCGCGCCGCAGCAGCACGTACAGCCGGTCGTGCTCGGCGGCATCGAACGGCAGCGCCACCGGCATCTTCACCCGTGCACCCTGTCGAGCGAGGAAGCGGCCGAGCGCGACGATCTCGTCGGACACGACGCGAGACACGCGGGTGGCCGGATGTGAGGGCAGGACGGCGATGCGCAGCCCGCGGAAGCCGTTGAACGCCGGTGCCGGCAGCGAAAGCCGGTAGGCCAGTGCATCGTTGCCGTCAGGGCCTGCCGTCGCCTTCAGCGCGAGGGCGAGGTCTCCGGCCGAGCGGGCGAGCGGGCCGACCACGGAGATCTCCGGCGGTGACCAGAAGCCGGGCAGGGCATGGCCGCGGCCGGGCACGATCGCATAGCTGGTCTTGTGGCCGTATACGCCGCACAGCTGCGACGGGCCGCGGATCGAGCCGCCGATGTCGGAGCCGTACTCGAGTGCGCTGACGCCGGCGGCCAGCGCCGAGGCCGCGCCGCCGGACGAGCCGCCCGGCGTCAGGCCCTCGCCCCACGGGCTGTTCGTCGTGCCATAGACCGGGTTGAAGGTCTGCCAGTCGGCCAGCATGACCGGCACGTTGCTCTTGCCCCAGACGACTGCGCCGGCGGCGCGCAACCGTTCGACGACCAGGGCATCGCGCGCGGCGATGTTGCCGCGGTGTGCCTCCAGTCCCCAGCTGGTCGGCAAGCCGGCCACGTCGAACGATTCCTTCACCGTCATCGGCACGCCGGCCAGCGGTCCCGGTCGCTCGCCGCGGGCGAGTGCAGCGTCGATCGCGCCCGCCCGGCGCCGGGCCTTGGGGATGTCGGTGGCGACGATCGCGTTCAGCGACGGATGCAGCCGCTTGTGGCGGTCGAGGAAGTACTCGAGCGCATCGCGTGCGCTGAACTCGCCGCGCGCGATGCGACGCGCGATCGAGGCTGCGGAGTCGAACGCGATCTCGCGCATGGCCGAGCGCCTCAGACCGGATCCCAGCTGAACACGTCCTGCGAGCGATCCAGCGGGAAGAACGACTTCGCGAGCGAGGGCATCGCATGCTCGGCGATGGACTCCGGCGTCCAGCCTTCCGACCGGTGCACGCTGCGTACCGGACGCGGCTGGCTGAACAGGAAGACCTCGTTGTTGCGCACGCCGAACACCTGCGCGTTGACGTCCTTCGCTGCGTCCGACAGCAGGTAGACCGCCAGCGGCGCGATCTTGGCCGGCGTCATCTGCTGCAGCTTGGCCACCCGCGCTACCTGGTCGGGCGTGTCGGTCGGGATCGACGCGATCATCCGGCTCCAGGCAAACGGTGCGATGCAGTTCGAACGCACGTTGAACTTCTGCATGTCGAGCGCGATCGACTTCGACAGCGCGGTCAGTGCGAGCTTGGCGGCGGAGTAGTTCGCCTGGCCGAAGTTGCCGACCAGTCCGGAGGTGGACGTCATGAACACATAGGCGCCGCTACCCTGCTCCTTGAAGTGGTTCGCAGCCGCTCGCGCGACATGGTAGGAGCCGTACAGGTGTACCTTGACCACGGCGTCGAACTCGACTTCGCTCATCTTGTGGAAGAAGCGATCGCGCAGGATGCCGGCGTTGTTGATCACGCCGTCGATGCGACCGAAGGCGGAAAGCGCGCTGCCGATGATGCCTTCGCCGCCCTTCGGGTCGGCGACGTTGTCGGTGTTGGCCACTGCGCTGCCGCCGGCGGCGACGATCTCGCCGACCACCTGCTGCGCCGGGCCACCGTCCAGTCCTTCACCGGTGAGCGAGGCACCGATATCGTTCACCACTACCGAGGCGCCTGCCGCGGCGCACGCCAGCGCCAGGTCGCGGCCGATCCCGCCTCCTGCACCGGTAACCGCGACGACCTTGCCGTCGAGCATTCCCATCCGAGTCTCCTCCTGTGTTGGCTGCCGCCGCGTCCGGGGTCAGACCCCGGGGCCTGCCTTTCCGGTCAGCGCCCGGGGGCGGCGTCGCGGTACCAGGCCGCGATGATCGCACGCTCGTCTTCGGTGATGCCGGTCAGGTTGCCCGGGGGCATCACCCTGGCGAGCACGGTCTGCTGGTGGATCTTCTGCGCCAGCTGGGTGATGCGCTCCGGCGTGTCGAGCATGATGCCGCCGGGCGGTTGCGCGAAGCCGGGCTGGGTGGGCGTAGCCGCGTGGCAGGACGCGCAGCGCAGCGCCATCACCTGCTGCACGTCGGCCAGCGTCGCGCTGCGACCGGCACTGCCCTCGGGGGCGCGCGGCATGATCAGCACCGCCAGCACCACCACCATCGCCGCCGCTGCGGCAGGCAGCCAGCCGATCGTCTGCCCGGCGTTGCGCCGGTTGAAGTAGTGGCGCACCACGCCGCCGATGAAGAACACCGCGACCAGCACCGCCCATGCATGGGGGTGCCCGTAGGTCATCGGGTAGTGGCCCGACAGCATGATGAACACCACCGGCAGGGTCACGTAGTTGTTGTGCACGGAGCGCTGCTTGCCCCAGCGCCCATACTTCGGGTCCGGGACCTGGCCAGCGGACATCGCCGCGACCATCTTCCGCTGGCCGGGGATGATCACCATCGCCACGTTGGCGACCATGATCGTGCCGACCATCACGCCGACCTGCAGGTAGGCACCGCGCCCGCCGAACAGCTGGGCGCAGCCCCAGGCAGCGAGTGCGATCAGCAGGAAGCCCACCGCGGCGAGCCAGCCGTCGTGCCGGCCCAGCGGCGACCGGCACAGTCCGTCGTAGACCAGCCAGCTGGCAACGATGAGCCCGAGGCTGGCCAGGATGGCGGTCGAGGGTGCGATGTCGAGCACCGCGCGATCGACCAGCATGGTCTCTGCGTGCATGTAGTAGGTGACGACGAACAGCGCGAAGCCGCTGATCCAGGTCCAGTAGGCCTCCCACTTGAACCAGTGAAGCCTTTCCGGCAGCTGGTCGGGCGCGACCACGTATTTCTGCTTGTGATAGAAGCCGCCGCCGTGGATCGACCAGTTCTCGCCGAGTACGCCCTTCTTCGGCGGGTTCGGCGGATCGAGCGAGTTGTCGAGCGCGACGAAATAGAACGACGCGCCGATCCAGACGATGCCAGCGATCACGTGCAGCCAGCGCAGCAGCAGGCTGGCCCAGTCGAGAAGGTAAGCTTCCATGGAGTAGAGTCCGCGTTGCAGTGCAGTGATGGTACTACGCGTCCCGGGCGGGCTTTGCGGTACGCTGCGAACGCTGGTGCAGTAAACGCGGACCGCGCGCGATCGTCGTGCGGCCGAAACGGAGGAGGAGAACCGATGAAGCGCAAGACCCTTGCTGTCGCGGCCCGAGCCGCAGTCCTGCTGTCGATCCCGCTCTTGATGGCATTCGAGGCGACATCTGCGTCCGCCCAGGGTGCTGCCTGGCCGAACCGGCCGATCCGGATGCTGGTGCCGTTCGTCGCCGGGGGATCCTCCGACATCGTCGGACGAAGCGTCGCCGTGCGCATGCAGGATGCGCTCGGCCAGACGGTGATCGTCGACAACCGGCCCGGCGCCAATGGCGCGATCGCCGGGCAGATGCTGGCCAAGGCCAATCCGGACGGCTATACATTGATGGTCGGGTCGATCGGAGTGTTCGCGATCAATGTCGCGCTGTTCAAGGACCTGCAGTACGACCCGCTGCGCGATTACGACCTGTTGACCGTCGCGGTGCGCAACCCGAACGTGCTGATCACCAGCCAGAAGGTCGCCGCCGCGAGCGTGAAGGACCTGATCGGCCTGCTGCAGAAGAGCCCCGGCAAGCTGACCTTCGTGTCGTCGGGCACCGGGTCGTCCGACCACCTGTCGGCCGAACTGTTCTGGCAGCGCACGAAGACCACCGGCATCCATGTGCCGTACAAGGGCGGTGCGGCTGCGATGGCGGACATGGTCGGCGGCCAGGTCGATGCATCGTTCCAGAACCTCGGGGCGGCCACCGGCCACATCAAGGCCGGCCGGCTGCGCGCGCTCGCGGTCACCGGCGACCGCCGCTCGCCGCAGTTGCCCGAGGTACCGACGATGCTCGAACTCGGCTTCCAGGGCTTCGAGGTGTATTCATGGCAGGCGTTCGCCGCCCCGCGCGGGCTGCCGAAGGACATCCGCGGCCGGATGGAAGGCGCGGTGGTCTCTGCCCTCAAGCTGCCGCAGGTGCGCCAGTCGATGGATGAACTCGGCTTCGAGGTGGTCGCCAACACCGGCGCAGAATTCGAGTCGTTCCTGCGTGGCGAGATCTCGCGCTGGAAGCAGGTCGTGCAGACTGCGAACATCCAGCCGAACTGACTCTGACGAACGGACGGAGCGACGATGCTTGCTGCATGGTATGAGACGAACGGCCCGGCCGCCGATGTGCTGCACGTCGGCGAACGTCCCGACCCAGAGCCGGGTCCGCACGAGGTGCGGGTACGGTTGCAGGCCGCCGCGGTCAATCCGTCGGACGTCAAGGCGCGTGGCGGTTCGCGAAAGGTGATCCCGCCCTACGTGATCCCGGGCAGCGACGGTGCAGGCGTCATCGACCGGGTCGGTCCCTATGTCGACCCAGGACGGGTCGGCGAGCGCGCCTGGGTCTACAACGCACAGTGGGGCCGGTCATTCGGGGCCAGCGCGCAGTGGGTCTGTCTGCCCGAAGCGCTGGTGGTGCCGCTGCCTGCCTCGCTCGACTTCGCGCAGGGTGCCTGCCTCGGCATACCCTGCATGACCGCGCACCGCTGCCTGTTCGCCGACGGCCCGGTCGCCGGGCTGAACGTGCTGGTCACCGGTGGTGCCGGCGTGGTCGGCCACTATGCGATCCAGCTCGCGAAGTGGGGCGGTGCACGGGTGGCTGCGACGGTCAGCTCACCGGAGAAGGCCGCCCATGCACGCGCCGCAGGCGCGGACGTGGTGGTCGACTACCGGCGCTCGGACGTGGTGCGGGAGGTGCGCGCCGCGATCGGCGGCATCGACCGCGTAGTCGATGTGGACCTGGGCAGCAACCTGCCGGTCACCTCTGAACTGCTCAAGCCGCACGGAGCAATCGCCGCCTATGCCAGCACCGGCAAGCCGGTACCCGAGCTGCCCTACGGCGCGTGGCTGTGGAAGAACCCGACGCTGCGCCAGGTGTTCGTCTACACGATGCCCGACTACGCCAAGGAAGAGGCGATCGCCGACATCACCAGCTGGATCGAGGCCGGTGGTGCGCAGTTCACCATCGCCGGGCGCTATCCGCTGGCACAGGCGGTCGAAGCGCACCAGGCGGTGGAACGGGGCGGCAAGATCGGACAGGTTATCGTCGACCTGCCCTGATCGCACAGGAGGTCCCGATGGATGCACAAGAGCGCGAACTGCTGGCCAGCCTGGTGAACCGGGTGCTGCGCCACCCCGATGAACCCAAGGACATCGACGCGGAACGCGCGCTGCAGCGGCTGGTCGCGGCGCGCCAGGATGCGGGCTATCTGCTGCTCCAGCGTGCGCTGGTGCTGGAGGTCGCGCTGGCGCAGGTGCGTGCGGAAGTCGACCGCCTGCGGGGCGGCACGGCGACCGCCGCCAACGATCCTGGCGTCGCGGCGGGCGTCGCGGCAGATGGAACCGACATCGCCACGCGGATCGCGGCGGCACTGCCTGCGCGTGGATTCCTGCGCGACGCGGCAGTGATCAGCGCCGGCGTGCTCGGCGGCAACCTCCTGGTCAACGGCGCGGCTGCGCTGTTCGACGGAGATGCGCCGGATACCGGTGCCGATTTCGATCCCGGCGACCTGATCTAGTCGACGCGGCCACCGGTAGCGATCGTGTGGCAGCCGCTTCGGCTGGCTGCGGCTATCCGCCGAAGAAGTCGCGGACCTTGTCGAACCAGCCCTTCGCCTGCGGGTTGTGGCGCGACGGATCCTGTTTCGCGATCGACTCGAACTCCTCGAGCAGTTCGCGCTGGCGGGCGGTGAGGTTCACCGGTGTCTCGACGAACACATGGCACATCAGGTCGCCGAAGCCGGTGCCGCGCACCTGCTTGATGCCCTTGCCGCGCAGCCGGAACACCTTGCCGGTCTGGGTCTCCGCCGGGATCCGGATCTTTGCATGGCCGTCCAGCGTGGGGATCTCGATCTCGCCGCCGAGCGCCGCAGTGGCGATGCTCACCGGCATGTCGCAGTGCAGGTCGGTACCGTCGCGCTTGAAGATCGAGTGCGGCTTCAGGTGCATCACGACGTAGAGGTCGCCCGGCGGGCCCCCGTTCGCCCCGGCCTCGCCCTCGCCTGACAGCCGGATACGGTCGCCATCGTCGACGCCCGCGGGGATCTTTACCGACAGCGTCTTCTGCTGCTTCACGAACCCGGCGCCGTTGCAGTTCGTGCAGGGCGTGGGCACGACCTTGCCGGTGCCGTGGCAGCGCGGGCAGGTCTGCTGGATCGAGAAGAAGCCCTGCTGCATCCGTACCTGCCCGTGACCATCGCAGGTGGGGCAGTTGACCGGCTTCGTCCCGGGTTTGGCGCCGCTGCCTTCACAGACATCGCACCTGGCCTGGGTCGGGATGCGGATCTGGGTGTCGGTGCCGCGCGCTGCCTCCTCGAGCGTGATCTCGAGGTTGTAGCGCAGGTCGGCCCCGCGGTAGACGCCGTTGCGGCCACGTCCGCCGCCACCGAAGATCTCGCCGAAGATGTCGCCGAATGCGTCGGCGAAGCCGCCCATGCCGGCGCCACCGCCGCCCATCGACTGGTCGACGCCCGCATGGCCGTACTGGTCGTAGGCGGCACGCTTGTTCGGATCGGACAGCATCTCGTAGGCTTCCTTCGCCTCCTTGAATGCCTCCTCCGACTTCGGGTTGTCCGGGTTGCGGTCGGGATGGTGCTTCATCGCCAGCCGGCGATACGCTTTCTTCAGCGTGTCCTCGTCGGCGTCCCGGTTGACGCCGAGTACTTCATAGTAGTCACGCTTGGCCATCGGTCTTTCTCTTCGACTGCTGCAGGGGCAGGGTTCGGGTTGGACGATCGTGTCGGGGGGCGATCACCATATGCGAAAGGCGGCTGATCGCTCAGCCGCCTTCGCCCGGGGGTGGTGCCGGATTACTTCTTCGCTTCCTTCACTTCCTCGAACTCGGCATCGACGACGTTGCCATCGTCCTTGCCGGCGGCGCCGGCCGGCCCCGCATCCGCGCCGCCCGCGGGGTTGCCCGAAGCGTTGCCCTGTTCCTTTGCGTACATCTTCTCGCCCAGTTTCTGGGAAGCCATCGCGAGCGCCTGGGTGGCCGCCTCGATCTTCTCCTTGTCGCTGCCCTTGATCGCTTCCTCGGCGTCCTTCACCGCGGCCTCGATCTTCTCCTTCTCAGCTGCATCGAGCGATGCGCCGTGTTCGGCGAGCGATTTCTTCACCGTGTGCAGCATGCCGTCGGCCTGGTTGCGCGTGGTCACCAGTTCGAGGATCTTCTTGTCTTCCTCGGCATTGGCTTCCGCGTCCTTCACCATGCGCTGGATCTCGTCCTCGGTGAGCCCGGAGCTCGCCTGGATCTTGATCTTGTTCTCCTTGCCGGTGGCCTTGTCCTTCGCCGACACGTGCAGGATGCCGTTGGCGTCGATGTCGAAGGTGACCTCGATCTGCGGCATGCCACGCGGCGACGGCGGGATGTCGGTCAGGTTGAACTGGCCGAGGCTCTTGTTGCCGGCGGACATCTCGCGCTCGCCCTGCAGCACGTGGATGGTCACGGCCGACTGGTTGTCGTCGGCGGTCGAGAACACCTGCGAGGCCTTGGTCGGGATGGTGGTGTTCTTCTGGATCAGCTTGGTCATCACGCCGCCCAGCGTCTCGATGCCCAGCGACAGCGGCGTCACGTCGAGCAGCAGCACGTCCTTCACGTCGCCCTGCAGAACGCCGCCCTGGATCGCTGCACCCACGGCCACCGCCTCGTCCGGGTTGACGTCACGGCGCGGCTCGCGGCCGAACACCTCCTTCACCACGTCCTGCACCTTCGGCATGCGGGTCTGGCCGCCGACCAGGATCACGTCCTCGATGTCGGAGATCTTGACGCCGGCATCCTTGATCGCGATGCGGCACGGCTCGATGGTCTTCTGGATCAGGTCGTCGACCAGGCTCTCGAATTTGGCGCGGGTGATCTTCACCGCCATGTGCTTCGGGCCGCTGGCGTCGGCGGTGATGTAGGGCAGGTTGACCTCGGTCTGCTGCGCGCTCGACAGTTCGATCTTCGCCTTCTCGGCGGCGTCCTTCAGCCGCTGCAGCGCGAGGATGTCCTTCTTCAGGTCGATGCCGGAATCCTTCTTGAACTCGTCGACCAGGTATTCGATCACGCGCTGGTCGAAGTCCTCGCCGCCCAGGAAGGTGTCGCCGTTGGTCGACAGCACCTCGAACTGGTGTTCGCCCTCGACCTCGGCGATCTCGATGATCGACACGTCGAAGGTACCGCCGCCGAGGTCGTACACCGCGATCTTGCGGTCGCCCTTCTTCTTGTCCATGCCGAAGGCGAGCGCGGCCGCGGTCGGCTCGTTGATGATCCGCTTCACTTCGAGGCCGGCGATGCGACCGGCGTCCTTGGTCGCCTGGCGCTGCGAGTCGTTGAAGTAGGCCGGAACCGTGATCACCGCCTCGGTGACCGGCTCGCCGAGGTAGTCCTCGGCCGTCTTCTTCATCTTCATCAGCACCTGCGCCGACACTTCCGGCGGGGCGATCTTGCGCCCGCGCACCTCTACCCACGCATCGCCGTTGTCGGCCTTGGCGATCGAGTAGGGCATCAGGTCTATGTCCTTCTGCACTTCCTTTTCCTCGAAACGGCGGCCGATCAGGCGCTTCACCGCGTAGAGGGTGTTCTTCGGGTTGGTCACCGCCTGCCGCTTGGCCGGGGCGCCGACCAGGATCTCGCCGTCATCGGCATAGCCGATGATCGACGGCGTCGTACGCGCGCCCTCGGCGTTCTCGATCACTTTCGGTTGCCCGTTCTCGATGATCGACACGCAGGAATTCGTGGTGCCCAGGTCGATGCCGATGATCTTGCCCATTTGCTGTTCCTCTCGGGGATTTCGTGGATTCTGTCGTGTGGGGTATGGCTTGCCGGGGACAGTTCGGATCGGTCAGGACCCGGCGGATGTGTCGAAGCTTGGGATAGAGGGCCCGCTTTTCAAGCAGGCGCCGTGCCGGCTTCGCCCGCGTCGGCCTTCGGCTTCGCTACCGCGACCAGGGCTGGCCTGACCACCCGGTCGTGCAGCTTGAAGCCCTTCTGGAACACCTGCAGTACCGACTGGGCCGGGGCGTCCGACTCGATCGCGGTCATCGCCTGGTGGTGGTGCGGGTCGAATTTCTCGCCCGCCGGGTCGAGCACGGTCAGGCCGAACTTCTCGAACGCGGTGCGCAGTTGCTTGCGGGTCAGTTCCACCCCGTCGCGCAGCGACTCGGCGGTGGCGTTGCCGGTGGCGAGCGCGGCGTCCAGCGCGTCGTATACCGGCAGCAGTTCGCCCGCGAAGTTGTCGATCGCGTACTTGTGGGCGCTCGCGACATCCATCTGGGCGCGCTTGCGGATGTTGTCAGCCTCCGCCCGCGCACGCAGCCAGTTCTCCTGGTGCTCCTGCGCCAGGGCCTCGGCCTTCGCGAGCGCCTCGGCCAGGCTGGCGGCATCGGCCGGCGGTGCGCCGTCCGTGGCGGTGGCCGGGCTGTCCGGCGTGTCCGGCTTGCCGGCCTGGGATGGATCCTGTTGCGACATCGGTCTGGCTCTCCTTGGCATGTTCGATACCGGATCCGGCCCGTCCCGGGCGTCCGGCGCAGCGGTCGATCCGGTCAGGATACGATTCCTGAATCAACCCGCCCCGGGTTGATGGGGACTGTCCGCCGGTATTCAAGGGCCGGAATGGACCGGAATGGACCGGAATGGACCGGAATGGACCAGAATGGGCCCAGGTCGACATGAATGGGTCAAAGTTGGATTGTCACTGCCGTAAAGCCGGGCATAATGACTCCATGAACTACAGGGCCGTCGCCAGATAGTGTCCGAAGCCGAGTCGAAACCGGTCCGGATCGGACGTTTCCAGATCATCCGCCCGCTCGGTCGGGGCGCGACCGCGACCGTCTACCTCGCCCATGATCCGCGCCACGAGCGCCAGATCGCGCTGAAGGTAATCAAGTTCGGCGGTGACCTCGAGGAGGGCGAGGCGCGGGTGAAGCAGCACCGCCGGCTGCGCAAGCTGTTCCAGACCGAAGGTGCAGTCGCGGCCCGGCTCGACCATCCGAACATCGTCAAGGTGTACGACACCGTGGTCGACGACAACACCGCGCTGATGGCGATGGAGTACGTCGAAGGGCCGACGCTCGCCGATTTCTGCGCGTTCGACCGCCTGCTGCCGCTGCCACGGGTCGTCGGGATCATCTTCAAGTGCTGCCTGGCGCTCGACTACGCGTATCGCCAGGGCGTCGTCCACCGCGACATCAAGCCGGCGAACATCATGGTCGGCCCGGACGACACCCCGAAGATCATGGACTTCGGGCTCGCGCTCAACATGCAGAAGCGGTCCGAGCACGACTCCACCTTCGTCATGGGCGTCGGATCGCCGGCCTACATGTCGCCCGAGCAGGTCAAGGGCTATGCACTGAACCAGCAGACCGACCTGTACTCGCTGGGCGTCGTGCTGTTCATGATGCTCACCGGCCGCGTTCCGTTCCGTGCCAAGCACTACCCCGAGCTGATCTACAAGATCATCAACTCCGACTCCCCCGCAGTGAGCTCGCTGAACCCTGCGATCCCGCCGGAACTCGACCCGATCGTCAAGCGTGCGCTCGAGAAGGACCTGTACTCCCGCTACAAGACCGGCGCGGACTTCGGCAAGGACCTCGCCGCCGCGCGCTACCAGCTGAAAGACGAGGAGGTCGAGAAGTTGAACGACCGCTTCGAACGGCTGCGTTCGCTGCCGGTCTTTGCGCAGTTCGAGCGGGTCGAGCTGTGGGAGGTGCTGCGCATCACGACCTGGCGCAAGGTCGGTGACGGCATCGCACTGATGGAGGCAGGCGACGAGAATCGCACCTTCGGGGTGCTGATCGACGGCGAGGTCGAAGTGTCGCTCGACGCTCGCCTGCTGGCCCGCCTCGGTCCGGGCGAGGTTCTGGGCGAGATGGCCTTCCTCTCGCCGACCCAGTCGGTGCGTACGGCAACCGTCGTCGCCATCGGCGACATCACCTTCCTGGAAGTCAACCTGGCGGCCTTCGAGCTGGCTTCCGAGGAGTGCAAGGGACACTTCCAGACCCTGTTGGTCAATGCCCTGCTCCGGCGTCTGCGCAGCGCCAACGCAACTGTCATCCAGCATGCACCGCTGGCGCGCGTCCCGATCTCCGACCCGGCCGACCTGGCACGGGTCCCGGAGTCCGGTCTGGACCCGCTCGCCGAGTACGACGCCATTCCCTGGACCGGCCGCCCGATCGGCGCCGCAGAGGGCAAGGCGGACGGGACGGCGGGCGAGAAGGCAGACGAGAAGGCAGGCACGACGAAACCAGGCGACCTGCCCGAATTGTTCGTCTCGGCGGCCAGTTCGATTTTCGGCGACGCCTCGCGCACCATGGTGCTGCCGCGCGGGCTGGATGTACCGACCACGGCTCCCGCCCACCCCAGCCGGAGCGGCGAAGGCTCCTGAGCGTCGTGCTGCAGCGGGCCACGGCGCGGCCGTGATCGACCTGGCGCGACGACGGCAGGCGGTTGCGGTGTACGCCTAGTCGCGTGCGCCCAGCGCGAGTGCCCGCTGCCGGCTCGCCTCGCCTGCCGCGGCAGCGGCCCCGGGGTCGAACGCCGTGTCCACCCAGCCTGCGAGGTGGTTGGCGACCAGCCCGGTCAGTGCGTGGATCCAGTCGGAGCGGTCGTTCAGGCAGGGAATGTTGTGGTACTCCTTGCCGCCGGCGTACAGGAACGTGCTCTTGCCCTCGATGCCGATCTCTTCCAGCGTCTCGAGGCAGTCGGCCACGAAACCGGGGCAGAAAACGTCGACGCGGCGCGTACCGGCCCGGCCAAGTTCTTCCAGGGTCTCCGAGGTGTACGGTTTCAGCCATTCCGCCTGGCCGAAGCGCGACTGGAACGTGACCCGGTACTTCTCGGGCGGCAGTCCGAGCGCCTCGGCCAGCAGGCGCCCGGTCTTGTGGCATTCGCAGTGGTACGGATCGCCACGGTCCAGGGCGAAGCGCGGGATGCCGTGGAAGCTGATCACCAGAAGGTCGGGCCTGCCGTTTTCCGACCAGTAGCGTTGCACGTTGGACTTCAGCGCCTGGATGTATGCCGGGTCGTCATGGAAGTGCTTCACGGTGCGCAGCGCCGGCGGGTTGCGCATCTTCTTCAGCACCTCGAAGGTGGCGTCGAACACCGTCGCGGTCGCGCTCGCCGAATACTGGGGGTAGAGCGGCATCACCAGGATGCGGTCGCAGCCTTCCGCCACCATTCCCTGAATGCGTTCCTCGATCGAGGGCTTGCCGTAACGCATGGCGTAGTCGACCGACAGCGGAGACTTCACCCGCTCACCGAGGTAACCGGCCAGCAGTTTCGCCTGCCGTTCGGTGTAGACCCGCAGCGGCGAGCCTTCCGGTGTCCAGATCATCGCGTACTTGGCGGCTGACTTCTTCGGCCGCGTGTTGAGGATGATCAGGTTGAGGATCGGCCACCAGATCAGCTTCGGGATCTCGATCACCCTGGGATCGGACAGGAACTGCTTCACGTACGGCCGGAATGCGCGCGCGGTCGGCGCCGCGGGCGTGCCGAGGTTGACCAGCAGCACGCCGACGCGCGGCTGCGTGCCGTGGCGATAGGTTACGACACTCATGTGGCACTCATGGGCTGCGGGCGCGCGTGCGCCGGCGCTGCCGGGCAAGCGCGGCCGGGGTGGCGACTGTCAGCGGTGGCTGAGCGCACTGCCGATCAACTTTGCGGTGATGTCGACGATCGGGATCACCCGCTCGTACGCCATCCGGGTCGGGCCGATAACGCCCAGCGTGCCGACGACCTGGCCATCGATTTCGTACGGGGCGGTGACGATGCTGCACTCGTCGAGGGGCAGGATGCCGGACTCGCCGCCGATGAAGATCTGCACGCCGTGCGCATGCAGGCTGGTATCGAGCAGGTGCAGCAGCGCGGTCTTGCGTTCGAACACGTTGAACATTTCGCGCAGCCGACCCATGTCGGTGGACAGGTCGGGGATGCCCAGCAGGTTGCGTTCGCCGGACACGACGAGGTCTTCCGGGCTGGTCATTGCCGCACTGCCGACTTCGATGGCTGCGTTCATCAGCGCCGACACGTCCTGCTTCAGCGCAACCAGTTCACCCTGCACCCGCAGGCGGATCTGGTCGAAGCCCATGCCGGCATAGTGCTGGTTGACGAAGTTCGAAGCCTCGATCAGTTCCGTCGGGGTGTAGTCGCGTGCCGTGGTGAGGATCCGGTTGTGCACATCGCCGTCGGGCGCGACGACGATCAGCAGCACCCGCTTCTCGGACAGACGCAGGAATTCGAGGTGGCGGAAGGCCTGGTCCTGGCGCCGCGGCGTCATCACCACGCCCGCGAACGCAGTGAGTTCGGACAGCATGTGCGACGCGGAGGTCACCAGGCGCTGGCGGTTGTCTACTTCCAGCTGGCCCTCGAGCTGGGTGATCTCGACCTGGTCGAGCGGCTTCACCCGCAGCAGGGTGTCGACGAAGAAACGGTAGCCGCGGGCGGTCGGCACTCGCCCGGCGGAGGTGTGCGGGCTCGTGATGAACCCCATCTCCTCGAGGTCGGCCATGACATTGCGGATGCTGGCCGGCGACAGTTCCAGGCCGGAATACTTCGACAGCGTACGCGAGCCCACCGGGTCGCCATCGGCGATGTATCGCTCGATAAGCGTCTTCAGCAGCAGTTGTGCGCGTTCGTTCAGCATGGCCTGATTCTACCTACCGGACACCCCGCCGGGGTAACCCTCGGATTGCCCGGGCGTGTCGGGGTCAACCCGGACCGCCGCTTCCCGCCCGAATGCGTGTGTTCTAATCCGTCCATGAACGATCAAGCCACCCCACCCGCACCTTCCCGGCCCGACCAGCCATCCGGGGCGCCGTCGCGCGGCGGGGCCGCCACCCGGGTGCTGCCCGGCGGTCGCGCGGCACCGCGCACCCCCTCGCGTACCTTCGGCACCGTGGCGCTGATCGGCAAGTACAAGAGCCCGCTGATCGCCGAGCCGCTGGCCGACCTGGCGCGGCATCTGGCTGCGCGCGGGGTCGAGGTGCTGATCGACCGGTTGACCGCGGCGCATGTCGGCAGCGACGCGGCCGGGGCGCTGTCGCTGGAAGAGATCGGCCGCCGCGCGGGCCTGGCGGTGGTGCTGGGCGGTGACGGCACGATGCTGAACATTGCGCGCACGCTGGCGCCGTTCGGCGTGCCGCTGGTCGGCGTGAACCAGGGGCGTCTCGGCTTCCTGACCGATCTTTCGGTCGACCGGATGGCGGCTGCGATCGATGCGATCCTCGACGGCCGCTACCTCGCCGAGTCGCGCATGCTGCTCGAGGCCACGGTCGGCCCGGATACCGGCGCACCGGTCGATCCCACCGTGGCCGCCGCGGAGCCCCCAGCCACCGTGCTGGCGTTCAACGACGTGGTGATCAGCAAGGGCGAACGCCGTGGCATGATCGAATTCGACGTGTCGGTCGACGGCCAGTTCGTGACCAGCCTGCGTGCCGATGGCCTGGTCATCGCCTCGCCGACCGGGTCGACGGCCTATGCGCTGTCCTCCGGCGGACCGATCGTGCATCCGTCGCTGTCGGTGATGAGCCTGGTCCCGATCTGTCCGCACACGCTGTCCAACCGGCCGATCATCGTCTCCGCAAGCTCGTCGATCGACGTACGCATGCACGCCGGCAGCGAAGCGGTAGTGCGCTTCGACAGCCATTCCGATGCGGCGATCAGCAGCGCCGATCGCCTGCGGGTGCGACGGTCCGACCACGACGTGATGCTGCTGCATCCGGACGACTACGACTACTTCCATATGCTGCGCGAGAAGCTCAAGTGGAGCGAAACACTGTAGCGATGGCAGCCCGTCCGCACGGCAACCGGGTCGGCGGCTTGCGCGCGCTCGCGATCCGCGACTTCGTCATCGTCGATCGCCTCGAGCTCGAGTTCGGGGCGGGCTTCTCCGCGCTCACCGGGGAGACCGGCGCCGGCAAGTCGATCCTGATCGATGCGCTCGGACTGCTGCTCGGCGGACGCGCCGATCCCGGGGTCGTGCGCCCCGGGCGCGACCGGGCCGAACTGTCGGCCGAGTTCGATATCGACGGCGAGGCAGGCATCGCGCAGTGGCTGCAGGCGCACGAGCTGTCCGATCCGGATGGTGGTGCCTGCCTGCTGCGACGGTCGATCGATGCCGGCGGGCGCTCGCGCGCATTCATCAACGGGCACGGCGTCACGCTCGGCCAGTTGCGGGAACTGGGCGAGCAGCTGGTCGACATCCACGGCCAGCATTCGCATCAGTCGCTGGCGCGTCCAGCCGAGCAGCGGGCGATCCTCGACGGCTTCGGCGGCCACCAGGAACTGGTGGCTCGCGTGGCCACGGCCTGGCAGGCCTGGCAGGCGGCACGGCGCGCGCGGCAGGACGCCGAGCGCGGCCAGGCCGAGCTGTCGCAGCGCCGGGAGGAACTCGAATGGCAGACCGCGCAGTTGTCTGCCCTGGCGTTCGAGGCCGACGAATGGGAGGCGGTGAACCAGGAGCATGCCCGCCTGGGCAATGCCGCGGCACTGATCGAGTCGGCCGAGTTCGCACTCGCGGCGCTCGGCGACGGCGAGCAGTCGGCACTGGTGCAGGTCTCTGCGGTGCTCGCGCGGCTGCGCGACAGCGCCAGCGTCGACCGCGATGCGGAAGCGGTGCTCGAACTGATGGCCGGCGCCGACGCGCAGCTCAAGGAGGCGGTCCGCGAGCTGCGCCATTATCGTGACCGCCTGGACATCGATCCGGCCCGGCTGCGTGAGCTCGATGCCCGGATCGATGCCGTGCAGGGGGCGGCGCGGAAGTTCCGCGTGCCGCCGGCGGAACTCGGCGTGCTTCAGCGCCGGCTGGAAGACGAACTGCGCCAGCTCGACCGCAACGCGGACCCGCGTGCACTGGCGGCGGCCGAGGCGTCGGCGCGTACCGCCTACAAGGAGGCGGCGGCCCTGCTGACGCGGGCGCGCCAGCGCGTGGCGACCCGGCTCGGCACGGCGGTGACCGAAGGGATGCAGACGCTGGCGATGGCCGGCGGCCGCTTCGAGGTCGTGCTGCAGGCCGTAGGCGGTGGCGCCACCCCTTCGCCGGCGCCCGAGGGCGCGACAGCCGCCACGCCTGCCCGCGGCAAGGGTGCTGCCGCGGCTGCAAAGGGGCAGGGTGCAGCCTCCGTAGCGGTGTCGGCCGAGGCTGCCGGCAGTGCGCATGGCGACGAGGCGGTGGAGTTCCGTGTATCCGCCAATCCTGGCATGCCGCCTGCGCCGCTCGCGTCGGTCGCCTCCGGCGGTGAGCTGTCCCGGATAAGCCTCGCCCTGCGCAAGGTCACCAGTGCCGCTACCCGCGTGCCGCTGCTCGTGTTCGACGAGGTCGATGCCGGCATCGGTGGCGGTGTGGCCGAGATCGTCGGCCGTCTGCTGCGGGAGCTGGGTCGCACGCATCAAGTCATGTGCGTGACGCACCTGCCGCAGGTCGCCGCCAGCGCCGCGTGCCAGTATCAGGTGGCGAAGCGCGTGGCCGATGGGCAGACGGTGAGCCGGGTCGAACGCCTGGACGACGCCGCGCGCCTGGACGAGATCGCCCGGATGCTGGGTGGCGTGCGCATCACGGCCACCACCCGCCAGCATGCGGACGAACTGCTGCGCCAGGCGCGCGAAGATGCCGCCGCCGACTGAAGCCGGCGGCCTGGGCGATCAGGCCGCCGCGGTACGGTGCGGGCAGTCCTTGGTACGGCACTCTGCATACAGGTAGAGCGAGTGGTCGACGATCGCGAAACCGCGTTCCGTCGCCACCTTCTCCTGGCGCCGCTCGATCTGCGGGTCATAGAACTCCTCGACCCGGCCGCACTGCAGGCAGACGAGGTGGTCGTGGTGCCCACCCTGCTTGAGTTCGAACACGGCTCGACCGCCCTCGAAGTGGTGCCGCTCGAGGAGCCCTGCCTGCTCGAACTGGGTGAGGACGCGGTAGATCGTGGCCAGCCCGATGTCGATGCCGTCCTTCGTCAGCTGCCGGTACACCTCTTCCGCGGTCATGTGCCGAACCGGGCTCGTCTCGAACAGGTTCAGGATGCGCAGCCTCGGCGTGGTCACCTTGAGGCCGATCGTCTTCAGTTCCTGCGATTTGCCCATGGACACGTCATCCGTGCGGTCGTCTGGCCGGGTTGGGTATCATATACGACCCGAATCCACCGCCGGCGCGTCCTGCCTCGGCCAGCCTGCGCCATGCCGTCCTGTCCCTCCATCGAAACGGCTTCGCCGAACGACCGCACCGACCGCCGGTCACTGCGCGCCTGGATGCTTGCCGGCGCAGTGATGCTCGCGCTCGGCGGCTGCGGCGCGCGCATGCCGACCGCCTATACGCCGCCGCTGCAGCAGGGCAACGTGATCGAGCAGGAATCGCTGTCCAGGCTCAAGCCCGGCATGACCCGCTCGCAGGTGCGCTTCCTGCTCGGCACGCCGCTGGTGGTCGACGTGTTCCGCAACGACCGCTGGGATTACGTGTATTTCCTCCGCCGGCAGGGGCAGGCACCGCAGCAGCGGCGCGTGACGGTGATCTTCGATGGCGACCAGCTGGCACGTATCGAGGGCGACGTGCTGCCCGGGTCTGGCACGGTCGTGCCCAGCCCGGCCGCGAAGGCCGATGCTGCCCGTGCCGAAGCGGCGAAGGCCGATATGGCAAGGTCGGCCGCCAGCGCCGGCGCGGACAAGCCACCGGCCGTCGCCGCTGGCGCGGACAAGCCGTCGGCCGCCGCCGCGCCGCCGGCGCCACCGGCTCCGGCGAAGGCCGACGCACCGAAGGCCGAGCCGGTGAATCCCGGCCCGGACGCTCCGCAACGCGGCTTCTTCGGGCGCATGCTCGATCGCATCGGTTTCTGAAGGAACTGCACATGGAACGCACCCTCAATGTGGTGATCGCCGGCGCTTCCGGCCGGATGGGGCGCACGCTGATCGAGGCGGTGACGCGCGCGCCGCACATGCGCCTGCATGCCGCACTCGACCGCGCCGACTGCCCCGCGATCGGACGCGATGCCGGCGACGGGGCCGGCGTGCATACCGGCGTGGCGATCGGCAGCGATGTCGCGCGCGCGCTCGAGGGTGCAGATGCACTGGTCGATTTCACGCTGCCGGTCGCGACGCTCCTCCATCTGGACGCCTGCAGCGCTGCCGGGGTGTCGATGGTGGTCGGCACCACCGGGTTCGACGCTGCCGGCCGCGACCGGCTGGCCGCCGCCGGCAGCACGATCCCGCTGGTGTTCGCCCCCAACATGAGCGTAGGTGTCAACGTGGCGTTCAAGCTGGTCGAGACGGCGGCACGCATCCTCGGCGATGCCTATGACGTCGAAGTGTTCGAGATCCACCACCGGCACAAGATCGATGCGCCCTCCGGCACCGCGATGCGCCTGGGCGAGGTGGCCGCCGCGGCGCTCGGGCGCGATCTCGCGTCCGATGCGGTGCATGGGCGGGAGGGTGTCACCGGCGAGCGCACCACCCGCGAGATCGGGTTCCATTCGGCGCGCGGCGGGGACATCGTGGGTGACCATACGGTGTTCTTCGCGGGCGCGGGCGAGCGGCTGGAAATCACCCACCGGTCATCGAGCCGCGCCAACTATGCGCTCGGCGCACTGCGTGCCGTACGCTGGCTCGACGGGCGCGCGCCCGGCGTCTACGACATGCAGGACGTGCTGGGGTTGCGCGAGCGCTGAGGCGGCCGGCAGTGCGGGCTGTCGAAGCGGTAGGCGAAGGGGCGGCCGTTCGCGTATAATTCTTGAAATATTCCGCGGGACGGCGTGAATGTCCGGGCGAATCTCGCCGGACGTGCACGTGCCAGTCCCGCTTGCCATGTATACGGCCCAGAGGGCCACTGCAGGGGAGGTTGTCCGCGCCCGTTGCACGCTGCCTTCCGGCGGTGGGCAGAAGCGCGCGCCCCCCAAGCGTGCCTGCCGTCCTAGTCTGGAGATGTTCTGTCGTGTCCACCCGTCCGCCCGCCTTGCTTGCGCTTGCCGACGGAACGATTTTCCACGGCATTTCGATCGGCGCGCCGGTCGAATCGACCGGGGAAGTCGTGTTCAACACGTCGATGTCAGGCTACCAGGAGATCCTGACCGACCCGTCGTACGCCGGTCAGATCGTCACGCTGACCTATCCCCACATCGGTAACGTGGGCGTCAATCCCGAAGACGTCGAGTCGGCACGCGTATCGGCCGCCGGCCTGGTGGTGCGCGACCTGTCGATGGTCGCCAGCAACTTCCGTTCGACCCAGTCGCTCACCGCCTGCCTCGAGGCCGCCGGTGTGCCGGGTATCGCCGAGATCGATACCCGCAAGCTGACCCGGGTGCTGCGCGAGAAGGGCGCGCAGGGTGGTTGCCTGGTCGCGGCCGCCAGTCCTGGTGCCACGATCGACGCCGACCGTGTGGTCGCCACCGCACGCGCGTTCCCCGGCCTCTCCGGCATGGACCTGGCGAAGGACGTTACCTGCGCCGCGCCCTATGCCTGGACCGAGGGCGAGTGGGCACTCGGTACCGGGCATTCGATGCCGACCGACCCGCGCTTCCATGTCGTCGCCTACGACTTCGGCGTGAAGCGCAACATCCTGCGCATGCTTGCCTCGCGTGGCTGCCGCCTGACCGTGGTGCCCGCGCAGACGCCCGCGGCCGACGTGCTCGCGATGAAGCCCGATGGCGTGTTCCTGTCCAACGGGCCGGGTGATCCTGAACCCTGCGACTACGCGATCGCCGCGATCCGTACGCTGCTCGATCGCGAGGTGCCGATGTTCGGTATCTGCCTCGGGCACCAACTGCTCGGCCTGGCGAGCGGGGCGAAGACGCGGAAGATGAAGTTCGGCCACCATGGCGCGAACCATCCGGTGCAGGACCTCGACACGAAGCGCGTGATGATCACCAGCCAGAACCATGGCTTCCAGGTCGATGCCGACACGCTGCCGGCGACCGCACGGGTGACTCATGTCTCGCTGTTCGACGGCAGCCTGCAGGGTTTCGAGCGCACCGACCGCCCGGCGTTCTGCTTCCAGGGCCATCCCGAGGCGAGCCCGGGGCCGCACGACGTCGACTACCTTTTCGATCGCTTCATCCGCCTGATGGAGGCGCGCAGTGCCTAAGCGTACCGACATCAAGAGCATCCTCATCATCGGCGCCGGCCCGATCGTCATCGGCCAGGCCTGCGAGTTCGATTATTCCGGGGCGCAGGCGTGCAAGGCGCTGCGCGACGAGGGCTACCGGGTGATCCTGGTCAACTCGAACCCGGCGACGATCATGACCGACCCGGGGCTGGCCGACGCCACCTACATCGAGCCGATCACCTGGCAGATGGTCGAGCGGGTGATCGAGATCGAGAAGCCTGACGCGCTGCTGCCGACGATGGGCGGGCAGACCGCGCTCAACTGCGCGCTCGACCTGGCGAAGCATGGCGTACTCGAGAAGTACGGCGTCGAGATGATCGGCGCCTCGCGCGAGGCGATCGACAAGGCGGAAGACCGCGAGAAGTTCAAGCGCGCGATGGCGAAGATCGGGCTGGCCAGCCCGCGCTCGGCGCTGGCCCACAGCATGGAGGAAGCGCTGCAGGTGCAGGCGGTTGTCGGTTATCCGACGATCATCCGCCCGTCCTTCACGCTCGGCGGTACCGGCGGTGGCATCGCCTACAACCGCGAGGAATTCGTCGCGATCATCGACCGTGGCCTGGAGGCCTCTCCGACCAAGGAAGTGCTGGTCGAGGAGTCGGTGATCGGCTGGAAAGAGTTCGAGATGGAGGTCGTGCGCGACCGCAACGACAACTGCATCATCGTCTGTTCCATCGAGAACCTCGACCCGATGGGCGTGCACACCGGCGACTCGATCACCGTCGCGCCGGCGCAGACGCTCACCGACAAGGAATACCAGATCCTGCGCAACGCCTCGATCGCCTGCCTGCGCGAGATCGGCGTCGAGACCGGCGGCTCCAACGTGCAGTTCGCGATCAACCCGGCCGATGGCCGGATGGTGGTCATCGAGATGAATCCGCGGGTGTCGCGGTCGTCGGCGCTTGCCTCGAAGGCCACCGGCTTCCCCATCGCGAAGGTCGCGGCCAAGCTGGCGGTCGGCTACACGCTCGACGAACTGCGCAACGAGATCACTGGCGGCGCGACCCCGGCCTCGTTCGAGCCTTCGATCGACTATGTCGTCACCAAGGTGCCGCGCTTCGCGTTCGAGAAGTTTCCGCAGGCCAACTCGCGCCTGACCACCCAGATGAAGTCGGTGGGCGAGGTGATGGCCATGGGCCGCACCTTCCAGGAGTCGCTGCAGAAGGCGTTGCGCGGGCTCGAGACCGGTGTCGACGGCTTCAACCTGAAGACGGTCGATCCCGAGACCATCGCCGACGAGCTGACCTACCCCGGACCCGAGCGCCTCTGGTTCGTCGCCGATGCGTTCGGCGTCGGCATGTCGCTCGATGAGGTGCACCGGCTGACGCGCATCGACCCCTGGTTTCTGGTGCAGATCAAGGACCTCGTGGACATCGAGCTGTCGATCGAGAAGCGTTCGCTCGACGACATCGACGCGGTCGAGATGCGCCAGCTCAAGCGCAAGGGCTTCTCCGACCGGCGGCTGGCGTACCTCACGAAGGCGACCGAGGACGCAGTGCGCGAGCGCCGGCACGGCTTCGGCATCCGCCCGGTGTACAAGCGCGTGGACACCTGCGCGGCCGAGTTCGCGACCTCCACCGCCTACATGTATTCCACCTACGACGAGGAGTGCGAGTCGCACCCGACGTCGAACCGGAAGATCATGGTGCTTGGCGGCGGCCCGAACCGCATCGGGCAGGGCATCGAGTTCGACTACTGCTGCGTGCATGCCGCGCTCGCGCTGCGCGAGGATGGCTTCGAGACCATCATGGTCAACTGCAACCCGGAGACCGTGTCGACCGACTACGACACCTCCGACCGGTTGTACTTCGAACCCCTGACGCTCGAGGACGTGCTCGAGATCGTCGCCATCGAGAAGCCGTTCGGGGTGATCGTCCAGTTCGGCGGGCAGACGCCGCTGAAACTCGCACGCTCCCTTGAAGCTTGTGGTGTACCGATCATCGGCACCTCGCCCGATTCGATCGACGTCGCGGAAGACCGCGAACGCTTCCAGAAGCTGATCCACAAGCTCAAGCTCAAGCAGCCGCCCAACCGCACCGCGCGCAGCGCGCAGAAGGCGATCGCGCTGGCCGAGGAGATCGGCTATCCGCTGGTGGTACGCCCGAGCTACGTGCTCGGCGGGCGGGCGATGGAGATCGTGCACCGGCAGGCCGACCTCGAGCGCTACATGCGCGAGGCGGTGAAGGTTTCCAACGACTCGCCGGTGCTGCTCGACCGCTTCCTCAACGATGCGATCGAGGTCGACATCGATGCGGTCAGCGATGGCAAGGTGGTGCTGATCGGCGGCGTGATGGAGCACATCGAGCAGGCCGGCGTGCATTCCGGCGACTCGGCCTGCTCCCTGCCGCCGTACAGCCTGTCGCCCGCGCTGCAGGACGAGCTGCGCGCGCAGACGGTGGCGATGGCGAAGGCGCTGAAGGTGGTCGGCCTGATGAACGTGCAGTTCGCGATCCAGTCGACGCCGGATGGAGACCAGATCTACGTGCTCGAGGTGAACCCGCGTGCCTCGCGCACGGTGCCGTTCGTGTCCAAGGCAACCGGGCTGCCGCTGGCAAAGATCGCGGCGCGCTGCATGGCCGGCATCTCCCTGGCCGACCAGGGCGTGACGAAGGAGGTCGTGCCGCACTACTTCTCGGTCAAGGAGGCGGTGTTCCCGTTCGCCAAGTTCCTCGGCGCCGATTCGATCCTCGGGCCCGAGATGAAGTCCACCGGCGAGGTGATGGGCGTGGGCGAGAGCTTCGCCGAGGCGTTCGTGAAGGCGCAGATGGCCGCGGGCGAGCGCCTGCCGCGCAGTGGCAAGGTGTTCATCAGCGTGCGCGACGCCGACAAGCCGAAGACGATCGACGTCGCACGCGTGCTGCATGAACTCGGGTTCTCTCTGATCGCCACCCGCGGTACCGCCGCGGCGCTCGATGCGGCCGGGTTGCCGGTCGTCGCGGTGAACAAGGTTGCCGAAGGACGGCCGCACTGCGTCGACATGATCAAGAACGGCGAGATCGCGATGATCATCAACACGGTCGAGGAAAAGCGCGCCGCGATCCAGGATTCGTACTCGATCCGGGCAGCGGGGCTGCAGAGCCGCATCGCCAACTTCACCACGGTGGCCGGCGCGCGCGCGGCGGCCTACGGCATGCGCGACATCCGGGGCATGAAGGTCTACGATCTGCAGGGCCTGCACCGCTCGCTTGTCGGCTGATCCGGTTACTGCCTGCTTTCCTCCAAACCCTTCGATCCATACCTTTCCGAGGCTGTCCCGATGGCTACTGTTCCGGTGACCGTGATCGGCGCCGAAAAGATGCGCGCCGAACTCCACCACCTGAAGACGGTGGCGCGGCATGAAGTGATCGCTGCGATCAGCGAAGCGCGCGCCCATGGCGACCTCTCCGAGAACGCCGAGTACGACGCGGCCAAGGAGCGCCAGGGCTTCATCGAGGGCCGCATCGCGGAACTCGAGGGCAAGCTGTCCAATGCACAGGTGATCGACCCCCGGCTGCTCGACGCCGAAGGCCGGATCGTGTTCGGCGCGACGGTGGAACTGGAAGACCTCGCCTCCGGCGACGTCGTCACCTACCAGATCGTCGGCGACGACGAGGCGGACATCAAGCAGCACAAGATCAGCATCTCGTCACCGATCTCGCGCGCGCTCATCGGCAAGTACGCCGGCGACATCGCCGAGGTGCAGGCACCGGGCGGCGCGCGCGAGTACGAAGTGCTCGACGTGAAGTACGTCTGAGGCGCTCCGATTGAAGCGGCTCGCGGAATCGCTTCACTGGCTGGCCGTCGCTGCCTGGGCCGGCGCACTGTGGACCGTCGGCCTGCTGGTCGCGCCGACCCTGTTCTCGGTGCTGGAGGACCGCGCGCTGGCCGGACGCCTTGCGGGCGCGCTGTTCAACAGCGTCGCCTGGATCGGCATCGGCTGCGCAGCCTGGCTGCTGCTGTTCCGCACCGTGCGCTTTGGTGGTTCGGCCTTCCGCCAGGGGTTCACCTGGGTCGTACTGCTGATGCTGGCCCTGGTGCTGGTCGGCAAGTTCGGCGTGCAGCCGATCCTGGCCGGGCTGCGCGAGCAGCAACTGGCGAAGGAGATCGTCGAGAGCGTGTTCCGGGAGCGCTTCGGAACCTGGCACGGCGTATCCAGCGTGCTCTACCTGGTGCAGTGCGTGCTGGCGGTCGCGATGGTGCTGCTGCAGCGCACTGGCCTTCGCTGAACGCGCGGCTCCAGGCGGCATCCCTTGGCCGCGGGACCGCTTGCGTGCTGCAACCGCCCGCCAGTGGATCAGCGCGACTGGTAGGCGCGCTTGGTGCGCTTGCGCGCTGGTCCAGCCGGCTTGCGCTCGCGCGACGGTGCGGCCGCCGGTTCGTCCGGTTTCGGCCGCCAGAGCACGAGCACACGGCCGATCGACTGCACCGGGGCACAGTCGAGCTGCGCTGCGAGTTCGATCAACCAGCCGGCACGCTCCTCGCGTTCATCGGAGCCGGCGCGCACCTTGATCAGCGCATGGCTGCGCAGGCAGAGGTCGATTTCCTTCAGGACGGCCGGCGTGATGCCGGCCTTGCCGATCGCAGCAACTGGCGACAGGGCATGGGCTTCGGCCTTCAGCGCCTTGCGCTCGGCGGGGGTGAGTTCGATTGCGGGCATCGGTGCTCCGGCACGGCAGGGTGGCGGAGTGTAATCTGCACGGCCGGTCAGCGCATCCCGCGCGGGATCGGCGACGGACCGGCACGGCAATGAAGCGCTCCAACAGCAGCAATACGTGGCTCAGGGAACACGAGAACGACGCCTATGTCCTGCTGTCGCGCAAGGAAGGTTTCCGGTCACGTGCGGTCTACAAGCTGACAGAGATCGACGGCAAGGACCGCCTGCTACGGCCAGGCGCGACGGTGGTCGACCTGGGCGCCGCGCCGGGGAGCTGGGCCCAGTACGCGGTGAAGCGCATCCAGCCGGGCGGCCGCCTGATCGCGGTCGACCTGCTCGAGATCGCACCGCTGCCCGGCGTGGAGATCATCCAGGGCGATTTCACCGACGATGCAGTGCTGGCGCAGATCGATGCCCGGCTCGGCGGCCGGCCGGTCGACCTTGTGCTTTCCGACATGGCCCCCAATATCTCCGGTATCGCGCTGATGGACCAGGCGCGTGCGGTGAACCTGGCGGAAATGGCGCTGGACTTCGCGCGCGGCAGGCTGGCGCCGGAGGGCGCGTTCCTGGTGAAGACGTTCCAGGGTGCGGGGTACCCGGATTTCCGGGCGCAGATGATGGACACCTTCAGGACGGTCGCCAGCCGCAAGCCGGCGGCCTCGCGCGACCGCAGCAGCGAGCAGTTCCTGCTGGGGCGTCAGCTGAAGGCGGCCGCCGGCGGCTGAAACCGGGCGCGCGGCACAAGTTTCCGGCGTTTTGCGCCGATATGGATGGACGGCAGGTGGCCCGGACGCCACGCTGCCGTGGCAGGCCAGGGTCGCCGCCAGCCCGCAGGTCGGCAGCCTCCCGGCGTCCCGGCAGGGCAGCCGTGTTGGTCGGGACAGGAACGGAGCCGTCCCGGGCTTGTTTCGGGTTTAGAATGTTTCCTTTCGCGCGAGGCACTCCCCGCGCGTGACCCCAGCAGGAGCAGCGCTTGAACAACCTGGTGAAGAACGTCGCGATCTGGCTGGTCATAGCCCTTGTGCTGATGACCGTTTTCCAGCAGTTCAACACACGGCAGATCCAGAGCAACACGCTGGAGTACTCGCAGT